>NZ_JBHYPS010000033.1:0-91268 GCF_042746075.1 Streptomyces sp. NPDC058758
TCGCTACGACAAGACCGCCACCATCTACCTCGCCGGACTCCACATCGCCGCCATCTTCATCTGGTCGGCGAGATGATCCGAAAGAAACTTCCTAGGGCCCACAGGCAGGACCCACGGGTAGGACCGACAGAAAGGGCGCCTCGCCGGATTTCTCCGGCGGGGCGCCCTTTCCGTGGCTTCGGCCCCACGGGCCGGACCCGTCGTGCGGGCCCGGGCTCCGGCCCGTTGCCGGGCCCGTCGTGCGGTCATGCGGCCCAGACCCGCGGCCCGTCGTGCGGCCCCGCAGGCCCGGACCCGCAGGCCCTGACCCGTCGTGCGGACCCCCGCCCGGACCCGCGGCCCGGGTGGGGGGTTCAGCTCGCGAGGAGCTTCTTCACGGCGGCGGCCACGCGGCCGCCTTCGGCCTGGCCGGCCACCTTCGGGTTCACGATCTTCATGACGGCGCCCATGGCGCGCGGGCCCTCGGCGCCGGCGGCCTTCGCCTCCTCGACGGCGGCGGCGACGATGCCCTCCAGCTCCTCGTCGGAGAGCTGCTTCGGCAGGTACGCGTCGAGCAGGACGCCCTCCGCCCGCTCGCGCTCGGCGGACTCCGCGCGACCGCCCTGCTCGAAGGCGTCCGCGGCCTCGCGCCGCTTCTTCGCCTCCTTGGCGATCACCTTCTGCACCTCGTCGTCGGAGAGCTCGCGCTTGGTCTTGCCCGCGACCTCCTCCTTGGTGATCGCGGCGATGGTCAGCCGCAGGGTCGAGGAGCGCAGCTCGTCGCGGTCCTTGATCGCGGCGTTGAGGTCGTCCTTCAGTCGTGCCTTGAGCGTGGTCATGGCAGCAAGTGTCGCAGGTGCCCACGGCACCCCGCCCGTCCATTTCCACCCCGCGGGTCTGGAACGATGGGGGGATGCGCGCACGGTACGGGATCCCCCTGAAGATCACGGCAGGCGTCGCGGCCACGGCCGCGGCCGGACTCGTCTACGCGGCGGGCTTCGAGGCCCGCTCCTTCCGGCTCCGCCGGATCACCGTCCCCGTCCTGCCGCCGGGCATGGACGACCTGCGGGTCCTCCAGGTCTCCGACGTGCACATGGTGTGCGGCCAGGACAAGAAGCGCGCCTGGCTGCAGAAGCTCGCCGGGCTCCGCCCCGACTTCGTCGTGAACACCGGCGACAACCTCTCCGACACCGACGCCGTGCCGGAGCTGCTGGACGCGCTGGGCCCGCTGATGGAGTTCCCCGGCGTCTACGTCTTCGGCTCCAACGACTACTACGGCCCCCGCTTCCGCAACCCGGCCCGCTACCTCCTGGAGAAGGTCCAGGGCCGGCACGGGCTCAACGGCAACAAGCCGGTCGTCGGCGCCGTCCACAACCCCTGGGAGGGGATCAAGGAGGCCTTCGACGCGGCCGGCTGGGTGGACCTCACCAACACCCGCGGGGCGCTCAAGCTGCCCCAGGGCGACCTGGCCTTCACCGGCCTCGACGACCCGCACATCAAGCGGGACCGGTACGAGCGGGTGGCCGGCGGCCCTGACGCCTCGGCGGACTTCTCGATGGGCATCGTCCACGCGCCGTACCTGCGCGCCCTCGACGCCTTCACCGCCGACGGCTACGAACTGGTCCTCGCCGGGCACACCCACGGCGGGCAGCTGTGCGTCCCCTTCTACGGCGCGCTCGTCACCAACTGCGACCTCGACACCGACCGGGTGAAGGGCCTCTCCACCCACACCGCCGGCGGGCACACCTCCTACCTGCACGTCTCCGCGGGCTGCGGCACCAACCGCTTCACCCCGGTCCGCTTCGCCTGCCCGCCCGAGGCGACGCTGCTGACCCTGACGGCACGCGCCTGAACGCCGGGCGGGGACGCGCCCGCCCCCGTACCGTGAACGCCATGCCGAACCGTTTCGCCGCCGTCGTCCGCGGTCTGATCGCCCTGGCCGCGGCGACCGGCATCGTGATCGAGTGCGTCCAAGGGAACCCGCTGGTCGTCTTCAGCTTCTTCACGATCTGGTCCAACATGGCCGTCGCCGTCGTCCTCGGCCTGGGGGCCGCCCGCGCCTGGACCGGCCGCCCGCCGCTGCCGGCCGTGTGGACCGGCGGGGTGCTGCTCTGCATCTCGATCGTCGGGCTCGTCTTCCACCTGGTCCTCGACAACCCGTCGAGCTCCTTCAACCAGGCCGCCGACATCGCCCGCCTCACCGGCGCCCGCGCCGTCGCCAACCAGCTCCTGCACACCGTGACCCCGCTCGGCGTCGCCCTGGACTGGCTGCTCCTCACCCCGCCCGGCGCGCTCCGCCCCCGCCACGCCGTGCTGTGGCTCGCCGCGCCCGGCGCCTACCTGGTCTTCGCCCTCGTCCGCGGCGCGCTGCTCCCCGACGGCGCCCGGACCCGCTACACGTACCCCTTCCTCGACGTCACCGCCCACGGCTACGCCGGCGTCCTGCTCAACGCCCTGGTCCTCGGTCTCGCCTTCTGCGCCCTCGGCCTGCTCCTCGTCGCGGCGGACCGCTTCCGACCTGCGGTGGCGGGGCGCCGTAACCGGATTTCGTCTCTGGGCGCCGGTGGGCTAAAGTAATCGATGTCGCCGCGACGTGAAGAACAGAGCAGCGACATCGGGGTGTAGCGCAGCTTGGCAGCGCGCTTCGTTCGGGACGAAGAGGTCGTGGGTTCAAATCCCGCCACCCCGACAGCCAGAAGTTCAGGGCCTGATCCGCGCAAGCGGGTCGGGCCCTGAGTCGTTTCCGGGGGCCGGGTGGGGGGCGGAGCCGACCATGACCGAACAGTACGAGGCGTACCTCGACGGGTACGCCGGGATCCTGGCCGGGGTGTGCGCCACCGGCCGGCGGCTGAGCCGCGAGGAGCTGGAGGGGCTGCGGGCGCGGGGAGAGCGGGCGGCCGAGGCGGGGATCGGGCTGCGGGCGCTGGTGCGGGCCCATCTGGTCGCCGCGCGGGTGGTGCGGGGCGGGCTGCCCCGGGGGACCGACCCCGATCTGCTGCTCGGGGCGGTCGAGCAGGCCGTCGACGCCTTCGCCGAGGGGCACGAGCGGGCGCAGAAGCTGGCGGTGCGGCAGGAGGAGGCCGCGCGGCGGGAGTTCGTGGACGACCTGCTGTACGGGCGCAGCGACCTGGGGCGGCTCTCGGAGCGGGCCGAGCGGTTCGGACTGCTGCTGTCGCACGCGCACGCGGTGGCCGTGGCGCAGGCGCCCGAGCCGTTCGGGGACGGGGCGCCGGTCTCGCGGAGCGTGGAGTCCTCGCTGCTCGCCCGCTTCGGCACCCGGCGGATCCTGCTCACCACCAAGGACGGGCGGCTGATCTGTGTCGCCCCGGCCGACGAGCCCGAGGTCCTCGCCCACTTCGCCAAGCAGACGTACGCGGCCGCCGAGGGCAGCCTCGTCGCGATCGGGCGCCCGCACCCGGGCGCCGGCGGCGTCGTCCACTCGTACGAGGAGGCCCTCGGCGCGCTCGACCTGGCCGGCCGCATCGGGCTCGACGGGCCCGTGCTGTACGCCGCCGACCTGCTGGTCTACCCGGTCCTCGGACGGGACCGGCAGGCCATGGCCGACCTCGTCGGGACCGTGCTGGGGCCGCTCGCCGGCGCCCGGGGCGGCGCGCGCCCCCTGCTCGACACCCTGCACGCCTACTTCGAGGCGGGCTGCGTCACCACCGAGGCCGCCCGCCGGCTCGCGCTGAGCGTGCGGGCCGTCACGTACCGGCTCGACCGGATCCACCGGCTCACCGGCTCGGACCCCGGCGACCCGACCCAGCGGTACACGCTCCAGACCGCCGCGATCGGGGCGCGGCTGCTCGGCTGGCCGGACGAGGAGCTGTGAGCCCTCGGGCGTCCCGTCCGTTTCGGGACGGCATCAAGAACGCGTAAAGATTGCCGATCACCGGCAATGCGGGGGATGCCTGTGCGGTGAAACGATCCTCTGGACGGCGGACAGGACACGGCGGCCGAAGGAGCGGGGACATGGTCTGGTTTCTTGGTCTCGGCATCGGCGGTCTGCTGCTGCTCGTCCTGAGCCTGGTCTTCGACGGGGTCCTGGAAGGACTCCTCGACGGCTTCGGGGGGCTGGACGGGGTCCTGTCGCTGCCGGTGGTCGCCGGGTTCCTCTCGGCACTCGGCTTCACCGGGGCGCTCGTGCTCGGCACGACCGGCACGGGGGCGGGGGTCGCCACCGGTGCGGGCGCGGTCGCGGGGATCGGCGTCGGGTGGGTGACCTGGCGGTTCGGCCGGGTCCTGCTGCACGACCCGAGCGCGCCCGCACCGCGCGGCGAGGACCTGGCCGGCAGCTCCGGCTCGGTGGTCACCGCCGTGCCGGCGGACGGCTACGGCGAGGTGCTGCTGTACCTGGCCGGCCAGCCCGTGAAGTACGCGGCCCGGTCGGACCGGGCCGTCCCGCGCGGCACCGAGGTGTGGGTCGAGTCGGTCCTCTCGCCGACCTCCGTCCTCGTGCGCCCCGTCGACCGCTGACCGCCCGCCGCCGACCACCCGGCCGTCGGTCACCGGCCGCCGCTCACGGCCGCCGGCGCCCGGCCGCCGTTCCTTTCGCTGAATCCGACCGAAGGGGGTTTCGTCATGAGCCCTGTCCTCACCGCTGTGGTGGGCATCGTCGTCCTCGTCGTCCTGCTCGCCCTCGCCGTCGTCACCCGCTACAAGGTCGCGGGTCCGAGCGAGGCGTTCATCATCACCGGCCGGCGCGGCCAGAAGGCCACCGATCCGGCGACCGGCCGCGTCTACACCGACAACAGCGGCCAGAAGGTCGTCGTCGGCGGCGGCGTCTTCGTCGTGCCGTTCGTGCAGCAGAAGTTCACCCTCGACCTCTCCAGCCGGCACATCCCGATCGCGGTCCGCGGCGCCGTCACCCTGCGCGGCGTGAAGGCCAACCTGGAGGGCGTCGCGATCGTCAAGGTCGGCGGCACCGAGGACTCCATCCGGGCCGCCGCCCAGCGCTTCCTGATGCAGCAGGACGGCATCGTCGGCTTCACCCAGGAGGTGCTGTCCGGCGCGCTGCGGTCCATCGTCGGCCGGATGTCCGTCGAGGACATCATCCGCGACCGGGCCGCCTTCGCCGGGCAGGTCGCCGAGGAGGCGGAGGCGAGCCTCTCCGGGCAGGGCCTGGTCCTCGACGCCTTCCAGATCCAGGACATCACCACCGAGGGCTCCTACCTGGAGGACCTGGGCCGGCCCGAGGCCGCCCGCGCCAAGCAGGAGGCCGACATCGCCGAGGCCGAGGCCCGGCGCGCCGCCGAGCAGGCCCGGCTGAAGGCCGAGGAGGAGATCGCGGTCGCCCAGCGGACGCTGTACCTGAAGCAGGCCGAGATCAAGGCCCAGACCGACGAGGCCGCCGCCCAGGCCAACGCCGCCGGCCCGCTCGCCGAGGCCGCCCGCCAGCAGGACATCCTCACCGAGCAGGAGAAGGTCGCCGCCCGGCAGGCCGCGCTGACCGACCGGCAGCTCGACACCCAGGTCCGCAAGCCCGCCGACGCCAAGCGGTACGAGGCCGAGCAGCAGGCGGAGGCCCAGCGCACCGCCCGGGTGAAGCAGGCCGAGGCCGAGCGGATGGCGGCCATCGCGGCGGCCGAGGCCGAGGCCGAGCGGGCCCGGCTCACCGGTGAGGGCGAGAAGCAGCGCCGCCAGGCCCTCGCCGAGGCGGAGGCCATCGAGGGGGCCAAGCGCGGTGAGGCCGAGCGGGCCCGCCGTGCGGCCATCGCGGAGGCCGTCCGGCTGGAGGGCGACGCGGAGGCCGGCGCCATCGCGGCGAAGGGGGCCGCCGAGGCGGAGGCCATGCACAAGCGGGCCGACGCCTTCGAGCGGTACGGCGACGCGGCCGTGCTCCAGATGCTGGTGGAGGTGCTGCCGCAGGTGGTCGCCAAGGCCGCGGAGCCGCTGGCCGCCGTCGACAAGATGACCGTCATCTCCACGGACGGCGCGAGCCGGCTGACCCGCACCGTGACGGACAACGTCACCCAGGGCGTCGAACTCCTCTCCTCCACCACGGGAGTCGACCTGGCCTCCCTGCTCCAGGGGCTCACGGGCAAGGCGGTTCCGGCGGGCACTCCGGCGTCCTCGGCAGCTTCCCCGTCGGCTTCCTCTTCCGTGAACGGGAAGGTGGAGATCACCGACTGACCCGTACGACGCCGCCCCGCTCCCGCCGTGATAGGCAGGGGCGGGGCCAAGTCGTGCGTACGGAGGGGCGGTTGTCGTGACGGGGCTGTTGCTGGTGCACGGGGGCGGGGGGAGCGCCGAGGGGCACTTCGGGGGGCTCACGAGGCGCCTGGGGGACCGGTTCCGTTACGTCCGGGGGCAGTTGCCCGACCGGACCGGGCTCGGGACGGACGAGGTCGTGGACGGCCTCGTGGCCGCCGCGGACGCCGCCGGGACCGGGACCTTCGCCGTCTGCGGCTACTCGCTCGGCGCCCCGCTGGCCGTACGGCTCGCGGTGCGGCACCCGGAGCGGGTCACCGCCCTGGTGCTGACCGCGCCGTTCGCGTACCCCGACCACCGGATGCGGCTGGCCCTCTCCCTGTGGCGGGGACTGCACGAGACCGGGCGGCACCGGCTGCTCGCCGAGCACCTGGCGCTGAACGGACTCGGCGACACCTTCCTGGACGCGACCGACCCGGACCGGCTGCGGGCCGTGCTGAGCTTCGCGCCCGCCCCGCCCGCCGGCACCCCGGCCCACCTGGAACTGGCCGGGCGGATCGACGTACGGGAGGACCTGGGGCGGATCGCGGTGCCGGCGCTCGTCGTCGTCACCGCCGAGGACCCGCTCGTCTCCCCCGCCCGCCAGCGGGCGCTCGCCGCCGCGATCCCGGGCGCCAGGGACGTCGAACTCACCACCGGGCACCTGCCGTTCTGGGAGGACCCGGAGGGCTGGGCGGACGCGGTGGGGGCGTTCCTGACGTCCGTCGCCGGATGACGGACGCCTCGGCCGACGGCCGGCGGCGGATGACGGACGGCGTCAGATGATCGGCGGACGGCCCAGCTTCGTCATGCGGAGGACCGTCGACCAGCGCATCGGGCGGCGCGGGCCGGCCGGGGCCTTCAGGCCCTCCGCGAAGCCGGCGAACCAGGAGCGCAGGCCGCGGACCGAGCGGGTGCGGGCGACCGTCAGGAGGACCCAGACCACCAGGTAGAGCGGGACCAGCGGGGCCGGGAGGTTCCGCTTCGCCAGCCACACGCGGTTGCGGGCGGTCATCCGGTAGTAGACGTCGTGCCGGGCCGGGCTGGTCTTCGGGTGCTGGAGCAGCAGCTCGGGCGCGTACCGGATGCGCCAGCCCGCGTCGAGGGCGCGCCAGGCCAGGTCGGTCTCCTCGTGCGCGAAGAAGAAGTCCTCCGGCCAGCCGCCGATCCGGTCGAGCATCGGCATCGACAGGCCGTGGCCGCCGCCGAGGAAGGTGGTGACCTCGCCGCCGCGCATCGGGTCCTTCGCGCCCAGCCGGGGGATGTGCCGGCGCTGGGTCTCGCCCGTCTCGTCGGCGATCCGGAAGGAGACGACGCCGAGCTTCGGCTCGGTCTCGTACAGGTCCACCAGGCGGCGGAAGACGTCCGTGTCGACCAGCAGGCCGTCGTCGTCGAGGTCGACCAGGACGTCCACGTCGCCGAAGGAACGGAGGGTGTCGATCGCCACGTTCCGGCCGCCGGTGACCCCGCGGTTCTCGGGCAGCTCCACGCCGGTGACGCCGTCGGGGAGCGCGGGCAGCGATCCCGTGCCGTTGCCGACCACGACGATCCGGGCGGCGGGCTCGTCCTGCATCGCCACCGAGTCGAGCAGCGCGCCCAGCTCGGCGGGGCGGGTGCCCATCGTCAGTACCGCCACGCCCACTCGCGGTCGCGCCACGGTCCACTCCGTTCCAGATCGGGGTCGGGTCTCGCGTACGGGCCGGCAGCCGCCGGCCCCACGGCACCCATTGTTCACCCTCCGGGAACCCCGGTGGAACCCGGAAGGAACCCGGGGCCCGCCTCCGGGGGAAACGGGGGCGTCCGGCGCGCGGAACCCGCCTCCGGGCGGAACCCGCGGGGCCCTTCCGTACGTCCGTGCGTACGGCGGCGGTTCTCCCCCGGTTCCGCTTCGGGGGGAGCCCGGCGGACGCGCACAAGCAGCGGCTCTACCCTGGTCCTCTGCCGTCAAGTGATCGATTGTCGAAAGGGCGTCTCCTGGTGCTGGTCGCGGACCGATATCGGCTTCACGGGTGTATCGGCCGTGGCGGCATGGGCGAGGTGTGGCAGGCCACCGACGAGGTCCTCGGCCGCCCCGTCGCCGTGAAGCTGATGCTGGCGCAGTCCACCGACCCGTCGGGCGCCGACCGCTTCCGCCTGGAGGCGCAGACCGCCGCCCGGCTCAGCCACCCGCACGTCGTCGGCGTCTTCGACTTCGGCACCTGGGACGGCAAGCTCTTCCTGGTGATGGAGCTGGTCGAGGGCGACAGCCTCGGCTCCTCCCCCGCCCAGCCGCTGGTGCTGCCCGCCGAGCGGGTCGCGGTGGTCGCCGCGCACGCCGCCGCCGGTCTGGCCGCCGCCCACCGGCAGGGCGTGGTCCACCGCGACATCAAGCCCGGCAACCTGCTGATGGACGCCGAGGGCACGGTCAAGCTGGCCGACTTCGGCATCGCCCGCTTCGTCGACGACCCCTCGGCCGGGCTGACCACGACCGGGCAGATCGTCGGCACCGGCCTCTACCTGGCCCCGGAGCGGGCCCTCGGGAAGCCCGCCTCCCCCGCCTCGGACGTCTACTCGCTGGGCTGCGTGCTCTACCAGCTGCTCACCGGGCACCCGCCGTTCCGCGCGGACACCGCGACCGCCCTGCTGTACCAGCACATCGACAGCGCCCCGACCCCGCCGAGCCGGCTCGGGGTGGTCCTCACGCCCGCCTTCGAGGCGTACCTGCTGAGCCTGCTGGCCAAGCAGCCCGAGCAGCGCCCGCCGGCGCAGGCCATCGCCGACTGGTTCGGCTCCGGCGCCTGGCGGGAGTACGCGCCCCGGCCCGCCACGGCCGGCGCCATGCCCGGGGCCGTCCACGCCCCGCCCGCCCAGGCCGCACCGCGCGCGCCTCACGCACCGCACGCGCCCGCGCACACCGCGCCGGTGCCCCCGGCGGCGGCCATGCCCGCCCCGCGCACTCCCCTCCCCGGCCCGGCGTCCGTGCCGACGGCCGTGTCCGGCCCGGCGGCCGGCGGGTCCCGGCGGCGGGTTCCCGAGCGGGCCGGGAACTCCGGCTCCGCGAGCGGCGCGCTCGCCGAGCTGTCCCGGCGGCGCCCGCGCAAGACGGCCGCCGTCGCCGGGGTCGTCGCCTTCGTCGTCTTCCTCTTCATCGGCATGGCCTGGCTCTCCTGACCGGGCCGTGCCGCCCGTCCCGCCCCGCCCGGCCCCGCCCTCAGTACAGCCGTGGCGCCATGACGTGCGGATCCGCGTCGCCCTCGGCGAGCAGCAGGCAGCGGGGCACCCCCGGCCCCGGGGTGGCGCGCACGGTCGCCGGCGTCGGCGGGTCGGTCGGCAGCTCGATCGGGACGGCCACCGGGCGGTCGTCCCGGGTCGTCGCGTGCCCGGTCTCCTTGCCGTCGACGAGGACCTCGACCGTCGGCCGCGAGCCGCTCTCCACCGTCGCCGAGACGGAATGGCCCCGGTAGTCGATGTGGAAGTGGTGGCGTCGCCTCATGGGGTCACCTCCGCGGCGGCCTCCGGGCACCTCCCGCCGGCGCCCTCGGACACCTCCGTCCCTCCAGCGTAGGGACCCCCGGCCGGACCCGCCCGTCCGGCCCGTCGGCGCGGCCCGCCCCCCGGGGCGCGGCCGTCACGCCGTGACCGCGAGCCCCAGGCAGCCGATGGCGACCAGCACCGCGCAGACCGTCAGGTTGACCGCCCGGTACTCCAGGAAGACCGCGGCGAACTCGCGGATGGTGGCGCTCGGCCAGAAGTAGGCGGCGGTCGGCGAACCCACCACCTGGCCGTCCACCCCCGCCTTCCGGGCCATCAGCGCGGCCCGGAAGGCGTGGAAGTTGTTGGTGACGACGACGCAGCCCGCGCCCGGCCGCTCCGCGTCCATCAGCTCCTTGCTGAACAGCAGGTTCTCCTCGGTGTTGCGGGAGCGGTCCTCGCGGAGGATCCGGTCCTCGGGGAAGCCCCGCTCCACCAGGTAGGCGGCCATGGCGTGCGACTCCGGCAGCTCCTCGTCCGGGCCCCGGCCGCCGGAGACGACGAGGAGCGGCGGCCCGTCCTGGCCGCGCGCGGCCAGCAGTTCGTACACCTCCCGGCCCCGGTCGAGCCGGCTCGCGAGGAGCGGCGGCACCCGCCGGCCGCCGATCAGCCCGGAGCCGAGGACCACCACGAAGCCGGCGTCCCGGCGCAGTCTCATGCGGCCGTACAGGAACGCGTACCCGACGAAGCACAGGAAGAGGAAGGAGACGTAGCCGAGGACGAGGAGCAGGGTGACGGCGACGACGCCGAGGACGCGGGAGCGGGTGAGGACCGCGACCGCCATCAGTCCGAGCACGCCGAGGATGCCGAGGCCGGCCAGGAGCGACAGCAGGTTGGCCGGGCTCCTGCCCTCCTTGCGGACCATCTTGACGCCGTTGGCGCAGAGCAGCCCCGCGAGGACCACCGGGCCCAGGCCGAGGACCAGCAGGAGCAGCACCAGGACCGTCTCCGTCAGGCCGTGCGGCAGGTCGTCGACGGCCGAGAGCAGGCCGAGGCCGAGGAAGGTGACGGCGAGACCGAGGTACACCGCGTTCCCGAAGCGGCGGCGGTCGCGCAGCACACCGGCCCCGAAGAAGAGGAGGAACAGGGCGGACACCGCGAAAGCGATCATGCCGCCATCGTAGGCAGCGCGCCCGGCGCCCGGGAGGACCGCGGACGAGACTGTGGACAAGTCCCCGGCGGGCCGCCCGCCCCCACCCCGGACGGGTGACGCGGTCCGGGCCGGCCCCTCACCGCTCCCGCGAGAGCGCGAACAGGCCCTTCCGCGCGCCCTCTTCGTACGCCTCCCGCAGCTCCGGGTCGTCGAGGAGCGCCCGCAGCGCCTCGTCGCTGCGGGCCCGCGCCGCCGTGCAGTAGCGCGACGGACGGTAGGAGGTGTCGAAGAGGGAGGTGCGCAACAGGTCCACGGCGCCCAGGAGATGGGCCGCCCGGTCGGGGCGGCCGTCGAGCAGCCGCATCCGGGCGAGGAGTTCGGCCGCGCAGGAGGCGCCGACGGCGCAGCCGAGCCGCAGGTGCTCGCGGAGCGCCCGGCGGGCGTGCTCGGCGGCCCTGGTCCGCTCCCCGTCCCAGGCCAGGAGTTCGGCCCGGGCGTGGTCGGCCCACGCGTCGGCGAACAGGTCCCGCCCCGCCCAGGTCCGCCGCCCCGCCCCGTCCAGCTCCAGCTGGTCCAGCGCCTCCTGCGCGGCCTCCGGGTCGGTGCGGCTGTGGCAGAGCGCCAGCGCCGCCCAGCAGGCCTCCCGGGTCGGGCCGAAGTCGGGCACGTCCCCGATCTGCTCCAGCGCCTCCCGGAACTCGTCCGCCGCCGCCCGGGTGCGGCCCTGGTAGAGGGCGATGGCACCGCGCAGATGGGCCAGGAGCCCCAGGCACCGCTCGTCGCCGTCCCGCACCGCGCTCGCCCACGCCTGGACGAGGAGCGGATCGGCGTCCTCGGGGCGGCCCGACTCCAGCTCCAGGAAGGCGGCGAGCCACAGCGCGCGGGCGGGCGGCGGGCCCTGGTGCAGTGACAGGGCGTGCCGCAGCCGGGTGCGCCCCTCGGTGGTCCGCCCGCAGGACACCCACAGGAACCACAGCGAGACCGCGATCTCCAGCGCCGCTCCGGTCTCGTCCCCGGCCGCGGTCTGCGCCGTCGTCGGGTCCATCGCGGCGGCCAGGTCGGGCAGTTCGCGCAGGGCCAGGTCGCGGGCGTCCAGCTGCCGGCCCCGCTGCCACCACTCGGCGGCCCGCCGGGCGACCTTCACGCACCACCTCCGGTGGTGCAGGACGACGGTCCGGCGGTCGCCCCGTGCGGTGAGCCGCCGGGCGCCCACCGCCCGCATCGCGTGCGGCATCCAGTGGCGCGGCCCGCCCTCCTCCCCGTCGAACAGGTCGTCCACCGGCAGCAGCGCCAGCGGCGCCAGCCGCTCCAGGACCGCCCCGACGTCGGTGGCGGCCAGCGCGCCGTACCCGCAGACCTCCTCCACCGCCCGCAGGTCGAAGGCGCCCTCGAAGACCGAGAGCCGCTCCCACAGCAGCCGCGCGGCGGGGCCGGCGGCCGCGTACCCCTCCTCGGCGGCGGCGAGTTGGGCGGACCCGACGTGCTCGCCCCACAAGACCTGGTACTCGGGTGGCTCCCCCGCCACGCGCCCCATGCCGTCCATCCGCCGTGCGTCCCCGTTCCTCCGGCCGGCGCCGCCGCCGGGTGTCGTCGCTGTGACGTTTGGCCGACTTTGTGGCCACCGGGCGCCGGGGCGGCTTGAATGCATATGCCCTGGTCCACATCCTGGGGTGCGCCCGGGGCCGCGGCCAAGGTTTTCCGGGGATCGGCCAAGGAGGAAAATGCGGAGCGGGGAATCCGTCCTGGGGGAGGCGGACATGTCGCTGATCCACGCCCTCCAGATCCTGCCGCGGGCCAGCTGGACCCAGCTCTCCACCGTCCTCGGGGCCGGGCCCGACACCCTCGCGCGCCGCTGGGAGCACCTCACCGCCGGCGGCTACGCCTGGACCTCGCTGCTCATCGCCCGGCGCGGCACCGAGGCCGCGCTGTACGCCTGGGTCGAGCTGGAGTGCACCGCCGACAGCACCGAGGCCACCGCGCTCGAACTGGCCGGCGACCCGGGCACCCTCGGCGTGCACGCGGTGACCGGCGGCGCCGACCTGGTCCTGCTGCTGATCGCGCCGGACCTGCCCGCCCTCGACGCCTACGTCACCGGGCGGGTGCGCCGGCTGCCCGGCGTGCTGCGGGCCCGCACCCAGGTCGTCACCCGGATGCACAACCGTCCCTACCGCTCCCGGACCGAGCAACTCACCCCCGCGCAGGCCCGGCTCCTCAGCGGCCTCAGCGCCCTGGAGCGGCGGGACGGGGCACGCGCGCGCGTGGTCCCCCGGGTGACGGAGCTGGACCGGCGGCTCGTCGCGGAGCTGGCCGGTGACGCCCGCCGCAGCGCCGCCGAGCTGGCCCGGCAGTGCGGCACCAGCGAGTCCACGGCGCGCCGGAGGCTGGACGTCCTGGCGGCGGGCGGCGCGCTCCACCACCACTGCCAGCCGGCCCCCCGCTTCTCCGGCCGCCCGGTGTGGGCGATGGTGACGGCGCAGGTGGCGCCGCTGGACGAGCCGGGCACGGTGGCGGCGCTCACCCGGGTGCGGCGCACCCAGGTGATCACCTCGGTGACCGGGCCGCACAACCTGGCGCTGTCGATGTGGCTGGGCTCGGTCGAGGAGCTGCACGAGACCACGGCGGGGCTCGTCCGGGCCGCGCCGGCGCTGCGGATCACGGGGACGGCGGTGAGCCTGCGCACGTACAAGCTCGGGGCGCAGGTGCTGGGCCCCGACGGCCGCCGCCTGCACCACGTCCGCCCGGAGGCCTGACCCGCGGCCGGCACCCGGCCGGGGACCCGGCACCCGCGGGTGCCGCCCGGCCCGAGGCCCGACCCGCGCCCGCCCCCGGGCCGAGACCTGACACGCGCCCACCGTCCGCCGCCCGCCGTCCGCCGTCCGCCGCCCACCGTCCGGCCGGAGGGCGGGCGGGCGGGCGCCCGTGCCCGTCGGAGGCTTCCGGGGGTCCCGGTCCGCGTGGTCTCCTGGGGGCATGGAGTTCGCCGTGTTCGTGACGCTGCCGGGGCTGGTCGTCCTGCTGACCGTGATCGCCTTCGCCGACCAGTTCCTGCGCATGACCGGCCGGGGCAAGCGCCGGGGCACGGTCTCCTCGACCGGCTTCGAGCAGCTGCACGCCACCTTCTCGCCCGGCAAGCAGAGCGAGCTGAAGGAGCGGCAGAGCGCCCTGCTGCTCCGCGACGACGAGGAGGACGGCGCGCCGCCGCGCCGGACCACGGTGGACCTGACGGGCGGCCGCGCCGTGATCCGGCTCCGGCCGGACGCGCGCGGCTAGCGGGGCCCGGCGGGGGCCCTCCCGGCGGGCGCGCGGGCCCGCCCCCGTACCGTGGGGGGTGTGTACCGGTTCCTGAGGACCCCCCGCTGGTGGGGGATCAATCTCTTCGTCCTGCTGGCCATCCCGTTCTGCGTGTTCATGGGGACCTGGCAGCTGGGCAAGTTCGAGGATCGCGTCGACTCCCACCAGGAGGCCGAGCGGAAGCCGGCCGCGAGCGCGCTGGAGGCCGCGCCGCTGGCCTCGCTGCTGCCCGTGGACAAGGAGACCTCCGGCCGCGCCGCCGAGGCCCGCGGCCGCTACGGGGAGCAGTTCCTGGTGCCGGACCGCGAGCTGGACGGGAGGTCCGGCGCGTACGTGCTGACGCTCCTGCGGACGGACGCGGGCCGCTCGCTGCCGGTCGTCCGCGGCTGGCTGCCGGCGGGCGCCGAGGCGCCCGCCCCGCCGTCCGGCGAGGTCACGGTCGTCGGCGCGCTCCAGGCCTCGGAGAACCAGGGCACGAAGGGCGTGCGGACGGCCGGCGGGCTGCCCGAGGGGCAGCTCGGCATGATCAGCGCGGCCTCGCTGGTGAACGTGGTCGACGACGACGTGTACGACGCCTGGGTCACGCTCACCGAGTCGCCCGCCGGCCTCACGCCGGTCCCCGCGGCCGCGGCGGCGGGCACGGGCCTGGACGCCAAGGCCTTCCAGAACCTCGGCTACACCGCCGAGTGGTTCGTCTTCGCCGGCTTCGTCGTCTTCATGTGGTTCCGGCTGCTGCGCCGGGAGGCGGAGGCGGCCCGTGACGAGGCGCTGGGCCTGGCGGGCGCCTGACGGGCCCGTACGGCACGGCGAAGGGGCCGGGGGACGGTGATCCGTCCCCCGGCCCCTTCGCGTGGTGTGCGGGCCGCTCTCAGCCCCGGAGCATTCCGGTGCGGTAGAGCGTGCCGGCGCAGGCGCCGTTGAGGACCGTGGTGACCGTCGGGTCGCCGGGCTCCGCGGTGTAGCCGACGGAGACGCTGCCCTCGGCCGGTTCGGCGCGCAGGAGCTGGGTGCCCAGGCCGGAGTCCGTGCCGGTGCCGCTCCCGGTGCCCGTCCCGCCGGCGCCGGGGTCGGTGCCGCCCGCGTCGGTGCCGCCCGCGTCGGCGCCGTCGCCGCCGCCGGTGGGCGTCGGGGTCGGCTCGGTCGGGACCTCGGTGGGCTCGGTCGGCGTCGGGGTCGGCTCGGTCGGGACCTCGGTGGGCTCGGTCGGCGTCGGGGTGACGCCGCCGCCGTCGGTCGAGCAGCTCGCGGACGGCACCCAGGCGAACTTCACCTGGAACGAGCCGCCCGGTTCGAGCACCAGCGGCTTGACGTCCGCCGAGGAGTCGGGCAGGCCGGTCGCCGGGTCGCCGGCGGTGTGCCGGACGACGGCGATCCGGCTCTGGTCGGCGGCGCCGCTCGCGGTGACGTGGACCACTCCGGACCCGTCGACCCGGCAGGCCGTTCGGGAGCCGTTGACGACGGTGAAGCCGCCGTAGACGACTCCGGTGGAGTCGGGTCCGCTGTTGTACCCGCCGCCCGAACGGAGAGTCCCGGGGCCGCAGCTCCGCACGGAGCCGGCGTCGCCGCCGGAGCCCGGGCCGGTCCGGCCGGCCTTGGGGCCGTCGGGGTCCGCCCCGCCCTTGTCGGGGGCGCCCTTGGTGGGGCCCGTGGTCGGCGAGACCTTGACGGAGGGCGCCTTGGTGGCGGTCGGGTCGCCGCCCTCCGCCTCCGCGCCGGTGCCGCCCTGGGCCTGCTCGCCGTGGCCGGCGAGGGCGGGGTTGGCGGCGGTGAGCCCCGGGGCTCCCGCGACGTGGAGGAAGGCGGGGACGGCGGTGCCGAGGAGGACCGCCGCGGCGGCGGCGCCGACGAGCGCCTGCCGCTTGCGGGCGCGGCGGGCGGGGACGGCGCGGCGCAGGTGGTCCAGGGACGCGGCGGACGGTTCGAGGCCGGAGACGGCGCCGTGGAACAGCCGCCGCAGCGCGAGCTCGTCCTCCCCGTCGTCCTCGCCGGTGCCGTACTCGAAGTCCCTCATCAGTCGTCCACTCAGCTCGTCACGTCCGACGCGGGCCCGTTCCGCTCCGCGTCCGCTGCGTTCGTCGGGGTCGTGGCGCTCCTCGCCCCCGCCGCGTTCCTCGCGCGCCTCCGGGGCCAGGTCGTCCTCGTGGCCGCCGCTCATGCCTTCGCCTCCATGACGACGCGCAGGGCGGCTATGCCCCGGGAACCGTACGCCTTCACGGAGCCGAGCGAGATCCCGAGGGTCTCGGCGACCTGGGCCTCCGTCATGTCGGCGAAGTAGCGCAGGACGAGGACCTCGCGCTGGCGGCGCTGGAGGCCCTTCATCGCCTTGATGAGGTCGTCGCGCTCCAGCTGGTCGTACGCCCCCTCCTCGGCGCTGGCCATGTCCGGCATCGGCTTGGACAGCAGCTTGAGGCCGAGGATGCGGCGGCGCAGCGCGGACCGGGACAGGTTGACCACGGTCTGGCGCAGGTAGGCCAGGGTCTTCTCGGGGTCGCGGACGCGCCGGCGGGCCGAGTGGACGCGGATGAAGGCCTCCTGGACGACGTCCTCGCAGGAGGCGGTGTCGTCGAGCAGGAGGGCGGCGAGACCGAGCAGCGACCGGTAGTGGGCGCGGTAGGTCTCGGTGAGGTGGTCGACGGTGGTGCCGGTGCTGGTGACGGTGGCGGTGACGGTGCCTTCGGCGGCCTTGCGCGGCGTCGGGATGCCGCTCACTCTCGCGCGGGAATCGGTGGTCACGGCGGTGGTCACCGGAGGGCCGTCGAGGAGTCGCGGGCGTCCGAGCGGACGGACCGCGGCGCGTCCGGGCACGGCGCCGGTGCCGGGTTCCCGCGGGGGGAGCACGGCCGTGCGTCCCCGGCGGAGCGGGGAGAGCGCGGGAATGTCGAGTACGTCTGCCACGCCTGTTTGACTCGTGTTCCCCCGGAATGGTTGTACGCCTGCGCCGCCGTTCTCGTCGGCGAGCTGTTCGTCCTCATGCGTAACCGTTCTCCCCCATTGCCCCGTTCCATCGCGCACTCCGCTCCCCTGTGGTGGGTGAACGCGGAGACGCGCCCCGCCCAACTACTAGTTGCAGGAAGGGGGAAGAGCATCGTCCGTCACCACATCGCCGCAGTTCAAGGGGGTTCCGTCGCCGAATTGCTCACAGGATGTTCACAGATCCTCCGAAGCCACCGCAATCGGATACGACCGCGCCCGGCCGCTGGGGAGCGGCCGGGCGCGGTGCGGGACGGGTCGGGTCGGGTCAGCGCCCGGTGCCTCCGTAGACGACGGCCTCGTCCGAGTCGCTGTCCAGTCCGAAGGCGGAGTGGACGGCGGTCACGGCCTCGTTGACGTCGTCGGCGCGGGTGACGACCGAGATGCGGATCTCGGAGGTCGAGATCAGCTCGATGTTGACGCCCGCGTCGGACAGGGCGCGGAAGAAGTCCGCGGTCACGCCCGGGTTGGTCTTCATGCCGGCGCCGACGAGGGAGATCTTGCCGATCTGGTCGTCGTAGCGGAGCGAGTCGAAGCCGATCGAGCCCTTCGCCTTCTCCAGGGCGTCGATGGCCTTGCGGCCCTCGGCCTTCGGGAGGGTGAAGGAGATGTCGGTGAGACCGGTGGAGGCCGCCGACACGTTCTGCACGATCATGTCGATGTTGATCTCGGCGTCCGCGACGGCCCGGAAGATGGCCGCGGCCTCGCCCGGCTTGTCCGGCACGCCGACGACGGTGATCTTCGCCTCGGAGGTGTCGTGGGCGACACCGGAGATGATGGCCTGCTCCACCTTGTCCCCTGTCGGTTCGTTGCTGACCCACGTGCCCTGGAGTCCGGAGAAGGACGAGCGGACGTGGATCGGGATGTTGTAGCGGCGTGCGTACTCGACGCAGCGGTGCAGCAGCACCTTGGAGCCGGAGGCGGCGAGCTCCAGCATGTCCTCGAAGGAGATCCAGTCGATCTTCCGCGCCTTCTTCACCACGCGCGGGTCGGCGGTGAAGACGCCGTCGACGTCGGTGTAGATCTCGCACACCTCGGCGTCGAGCGCGGCGGCGAGCGCCACGGCCGTGGTGTCGGAGCCGCCGCGGCCCAGGGTGGTGATGTCCTTCTTGTCCTGGGACACGCCCTGGAAGCCGGCGACGATGGCGATGTTGCCCTCGTCGAGGGCGGTGCGGATCCGGCCCGGCGTGACATCGATGATGCGCGCTTTGTTGTGGACCGAGTCGGTGATGACACCCGCCTGGCTGCCGGTGAACGACTGGGCCTCGTGGCCCAGGTTTTTGATCGCCATCGCCAGCAGGGCCATGGAGATCCGCTCTCCGGCGGTCAGCAGCATGTCGAACTCACGTCCGGCAGGCATGGGAGAAACCTGCTCGGCGAGATCGATCAGCTCGTCCGTCGTGTCGCCCATCGCGGAGACCACGACGACCACCTGGTGGCCGTTCTTCTTGGCTTCCACGATCCGCTTGGCGACGCGCTTGATGCCCTCGGCATCGGCAACGGAGGAGCCTCCGTACTTCTGCACGACAAGGCCCACGTGCGCTCCTCGCTCGGTCGGTGCCGCAGCCCGTGCTGCGGTCGGCTCAGTCTAACGAGCGACCGAAAAACACCAGCCCGCTATCACATCCTGAGACGGCGTGCTCGGGAAGTGATCACGGGGCGGTCTAGAGGCCCTTCATCCCCAGCGGGCCCGCGATCTCCTGGATCATCACGCGGCCGGCCTCCTCCGCCAGGTCGTCCTCGGTGAGGTCCTCGTCGGTGTCGAGGCCGTCGAGGGCGGCGAGGGGCTGGTCGAGCCGGACGTGGGCGACCAGGGACTGCAGGGCGCGCAGGGTGGCGGAGGCGGTGGGGCCCCAGTTGGAGAAGTAGGAGAACTGCCACCACCACAGCGCCTCGGAGGTGCGGCCGGCCCGGTAGTGGGCGAGACCGTGGCGGAGGTCCGCGACGATGTCCGCGAGGTTGTCCGAGATCCGGGCCGGGACCGGCGCCTTGCGGGGCTCGTACGGGTCGAAGACCTCGGAGAAGACGTCCACCGGGTCCAGCATCGCCGCGAACCGCTCCCGCAGGTCGTCCACGTCCGGCTCCGGGCCCGTGTCGGTCTCGTACCGCTCGTCCGGGACGATGTCCTCGTGCGCGCCCAGCCGGCCGCCCGCGAGGAGCAGCTGGGAGATCTCCAGGAGCAGGAAGGGCACCGCGCTGTCCGGCTCGTCGCCCTTGGCGACCTCGGTCGTGGCGACGATGAAGCTCTCGACGGAGTCGGCGATCTGGACCGCGAAGTCGTCGGGACTCTGCGTGAGGGAGTGGAGCGTGGGGTCAGACATCGAGGAGCCTTTCTGAGAGCTCGCCGGCACCGGCCCGGTCCTCCCGCGCCCGGTCGTCATACATCTAGCAGCCTCCGCCCCTCGAAGGCACGGCCGAGCGTGACCTCGTCGGCGTACTCCAGGTCGCCGCCGACCGGCAGGCCGCTCGCGAGCCGGGTGACCTTGAGCCCCATGGGCTTGATCATCCGGGCCAGGTACGTGGCCGTGGCCTCGCCCTCCAGGTTGGGGTCGGTCGCCAGGATCAGCTCGGTGACCGCGCCGTCCGCGAGGCGGGCGAGCAGCTCCCGGATCCGCAGGTCGTCCGGGCCGACGCCCTCGATCGGGCTGATCGCGCCGCCGAGGACGTGGTACCGCCCCCGGAACTCGCGGGTCCGCTCGATCGCGACGACGTCCTTCGGCTCCTCGACCACGCAGATGACGGTCAGGTCCCGGCGCGGGTCGCGGCAGATGTTGCACTGCTCCTGCTGCGCCACGTTCCCGCAGACCGCGCAGAACCGGACCTTCTCCTTGACCTCCAGGAGCGCGTGCGCGAGGCGGCGCACGTCCGTCGGCTCGGCCTGGAGGACGTGGAAGGCGATCCGCTGCGCGCTCTTGGGACCGACGCCGGGCAGCCTGCCCAGCTCGTCGATCAGGTCCTGGACCACGCCTTCGTACAACGGAACGCCCTTCGGGGAGTGCTCTTGCTTCTTACGGTAGTGGCTGGGGGTGCCGCTTAGAACCCCAGACCCGGCATCCCGCCCAGGCCCTGCGCCAGCGGGCCGAGCTTGGCCTGCTGGAGCTGCTGCGCGTTGTCGTTCGCGGCCTGCACGGCGGCGACCACCAGGTCCGCCAGGGTCTCGGTGTCCTCCGGGTCGACGGCCTTCGGGTCGATGACCAGGCCGCGCAGCTCCCCGGAGCCGGTCACGGTGGCCTTCACCAGACCGCCGCCCGCCTGGCCCTCGACCTCGGTCGCGGCGAGCTCCTGCTGGGCGCGGGCGAGGTCCTGCTGCATCTTCTGCGCCTGCTGGAGGATCTGCTGCATGTTGGGCTGGCCGCCACCGGGGATCACGGTCACTCCTCGTGTTCGAAGCTCGGCCGGTCCACGTCCGGTACCGGTGCTCCGAGCCTACGCGGTCGCGGACCGGCCCGCCGCGACAACTCTTTCGGGTGAGAAACTGCGGGCTCCTCTACCTGATCAACACCCTCTTGCGGGCGGAAATCCCGGGATTCCGGGCCCGCCGCCCACCATTCGGCGGTAGGAAGGGCAGGCACCACGTGCACCGCACGTCACAGAAGGACACGAGCGACACGAACGCTGGGCTGAACAGAGGAGTCCCCCGGTGAGCCACCAGCCGGAGATGCAGCCGCCGGGGCAGCCCGGGGAAGACGTCCACAGAGATCTGACGGGGAAGCCCTTCCCCCTGGGCGACTGGGGCGAGCCCGCGGAGCGCCTCGACGAGCTCTACCGGTGGGTGGAGGCCGGCGCCCTGCGCACCGCCGAGTGGTACCTCTCGGACCGGGTGTGGAAGCGCCGCTGCGCCCGGGTGCTGAGGATCGGCACCGCGCTCGGCGTGATCGCCGGGGCGGCGCTGCCGCTGCTCGACCTGACCGGGGTCGCCGAGGGCACGGCCGGCTGGGGCTACCTGTCGCTGCTGCTCGGCGCGGCCTGCATGGCCTGCGACCGGTACTTCGGGCTGACCTCGGGCTGGATAAGGGACGTGGCGACCGCCCAGGCGGTGCAGCGGCGGCTGCAGGCCCTCCAGTTCGACTGGGCCTCGGAGAGCGTGCGGGAGGTCCTCGGGCCGACGGAGGGGACCGCCAGCGAGGCCGCCGAGCGCTGTCTCGGAGTGCTGCGCCGCTTCTCGGAGGACGTCACGGAGCTGGTCCGGGCGGAGACGGCGGACTGGATGGTCGAGTTCCGCTCGGGCCCCGCGCCGCTGGCGCTCCAGTCGGTCGGGGTCGTACCGGCCCGGCCGGAGGTGGCGCACCCGTCCGGGCGCTTCCCGCTGCCGCCCGGCACCCGGCCGAACATGCCGCGCCAGCGGCCCCCGGAGGCCCGCTGAGGCTCCTCCGGGGCGGCCGGGCGCGCACGGGGTCAGCTGAGCATGATCATCGAGCCCTGGGCGAGGCTGCGGGTGGCCGCCGCGTGCAGGCCGAGCCAGACGTGCCGCTCGCGGGCGAAGGGGCCGCCGTCGGGCGGCACCGGGGCGGCGGGCTCCTCCAGCTCGGTGGGCCGGGCGGGCGGGGCCGGGGCGGCCGGCGGGTTCGCCGGGTCGATGCCGAGGGCCGGGGCGACGAACTCCAGCTCGCGCAGCAGCCCGTACGAGGAGCCGAGCGGGCCGCCGCCCTCCAGGAGCCGGTCGTTGGAGAGCGGCACCGGGAAGTCGACCGGCACGTAGGCGCCCGCGTGGTCGTAGTGCCAGACCAGGTGGGACTGCTGGGCGGTCGCCTCGAACATCTCCAGGAGCTGCTCGTAGTCCCCGCCGAGTTCGCCGACGGGCTCGACGGGCAGTCCGCAGATCGCCAGCAGGTAGGCCCGGCGCAGGAAGTGCAGGGCCTCGTAGTCGAAGCCGGCGACCGGCGCGACGTCGCCGGAGAGCCCCGGCATGTACGCGTACACGGGCACGGTCGGCAGCCCCGAGGCGCTCAGCACGGCGTCGTACTCGGCGAGGTCCTCGGCGAAGGGGTTGTCGGGGCTGTGGCACAGCACGTCGACGAGGGGGACCAGCCACAGGTCACAGGCCAAGGGAGGCTCGCTCTCCGTCGGTTTCGGGGAGGGCCAGGGTAGTCGGCGGGGCCGACGACGCCCACCCGTGGGAGGCCTGCCCCGGGAAGCGCCGCCTCAACCCGGCGGCGGGTCACCGGGTGGACCGGGCCGCGTGTCCCGGTGGGCGGTCATCGGCCGAGGCGGGTCTCCAGGCGGTCGGCCCATTCCAGCGAGTGGGTGTTGTAGGCGCGGACGACGGCGGCGGCGGCCTCGGCGTCGCCGCGGGTGACGGCGTCGATCAGCTCCACGTGTCCGGACCAGAGCCAGCCGTGGAGTTCGCGCTCGGCCCGCAGGTGGGGCACGGAGAAGACCCAGGCCTGGACGCGGAGCCGGTGCAGGAAGTCGGCGATGTGGCCGTTGCGGGCGACGAGCCGGCCCAGCTCGTGCCAGTAGCGCAGGTCGTAGCCGATGAGGACGTCCAGGTCGCCGGCGCGGGCGGCGCGGGCGGCGGCCTCGCCCCGGCGGCGTATCGACACCAGGACGACCCCGATGCCGGGGTCGGGTTCGGGGAACGCGGTGCGGGCCTGCGGGGTGTGGCGGCGGAAGATGCCGTCGACGACGAGCATCCGGGCCTCGACCATCTCCCGGTAGTCGGCCACCGAGAAGCGGTGGACCCGGAAGCCGCGGTGCTGGTCGGAGTCGAGCAGGCCCTGGGCGCAGAGCTCGACGAGGGCCTCGCGGACGGGGGTGGCGGAGACGCCGTACTGCTCGGCGATCTGCTTGACGGTGAACTCACGGCCGGGCTGGAGACGCCCCGCGAGGACCTCGTCACGGAGCGCGTCCGCGATCTGCCGGCTGAGGGTGCTGCGGGTGACGGCGCTGTTCGCGGACGTGCCGGGCATGCGGATGGGCCCCCTCCGTGAGGTTCCGGGAGACTCTAGTCCAGAGCCGGTCCCTCGGGAGGAGGCCCTCGTCACACGGGGTGACGCCGGCCGGTGCCGTCGGCGGACGGCGTCAGACCGTGTGCTCGTCGGCGACGGTGAGCGCCGCGTCGAGGGCCGCCAGGCCCTCCTTGACCTCGTCGTCCGTGACGTTGCAGGCGGGGACGGCGTGGGTGCGGTTCATGTTGACGAAGGGCCACAGGCCGTTCTTCTTCGCCGCGGCGCCGAAGGCGGCCATCGGGGCGTTGGCCTCGCCGGACGCGTTGTACGGGACGAGCGGCTCGCGCGTCTCCTTGTTCCTGACCAGGTCGAGCGCCCAGAAGACGCCCATGCCGCGGACCTCGCCGACGGACGGGTGGCGCTCGGCGAGCTCGCGCAGGCCGGGGCCGAGGACCTGCTCGCCGATCCGGGCGGCGTTCTCGACGACCTTCTCGTCCTCCATCACCCGGATGGTGGCGACGGCGGCGGCGCAGGCCAGCGGGTGGCCGGAGTAGGTGAGGCCGCCCGGGTAGGGGCGGGTCTCGAAGGTGGCGGCGATCCTCTCGCTGATGGCGACGCCGCCGAGCGGCACGTAGCCGGAGTTGACGCCCTTGGCGAAGGTCATCAGGTCGGGGACGACGTCGAAGTGCTCGGCGGCGAACCACTTGCCGGTGCGGCCGAAGCCGGCCATGACCTCGTCGAGGACGAAGACGATGCCGTACTTGTCGCAGATCGCGCGGACGCCGGCGAGGTAGCCGGGCGGCGGGGTCATGATGCCGGCGGTGCCGGGGACGGTCTCCAGGATGATCGCGGCGATCGTCGCCGGACCCTCGAAGGCGATGGTGTCCTCCAGGTGCGCGAGGGCGCGCTCGCACTCCTGCTGCTCGGTCTCCGCGTAGAACGGCGAGCGGTAGAGGAAGGGCGCCCAGAAGCGCACGACGCCGGCGGAGCCGGTGTCGGAGGCCCAGCGGCGGGGGTCGCCGGTGAGGTTGATCGCGGTGGAGGTGGCGCCGTGGTACGAGCGGAAGGCGGAGAGCACCTTGTGGCGGCCGGTGTGCAGCCGGGCCATCCGGACGGCGTTCTCGACGGCCTCGGCGCCGCCGTTGGTGAAGAAGATCTTGTCGAGGTCGCCGGGGGTGCGCTCGGCGATGAGGCGTGCGGCCTCGGAGCGGACGTCGACGGCGAAGGCGGGGGCGAAGGTCGCGAGCTTCGCGGCCTGCTCCTGGATGGCGGCGACCACCTTGGGGTGCTGGTAGCCGATGTTGGTGTAGACGAGGCCGCTGGTGAAGTCGAGGTAGCGGTTGCCGTCGTAGTCCCAGAAGTACGAGCCCTCCGCGCCGGCCACGGCGAGCGGGTCGATCAGGCCCTGGGCGGACCAGCTGTGGAAGACGTGGGCGCGGTCCGCGGCCTTGACGGCGGCGCCGGCCTGGGGGTCGGGCACGACATGAGGGGTCATGCACCGAAGGGTAAGGAACCCCAGGTGGGGCGGCCATCACCATCTTGTCCACCGAGAACGCGCCGGACGCGACACTGTGCTTCGCCGGGGGGCGCTGCGGATTCCGTCGCGGGGCTCCGGAGGCGTTTCTCTTGACAGTATCCTGTCGTTTTGACAGTCTACTGCCATGACCTCGAAGACCGTTCACCTCGCCGTGTACGACACCCTCGCCGACTGGGAGACGGGGCACGCCACCGCGTGGCTCGCCCGCGCCGGATTCACCGTGCGGACCGTGGGCGTGGACGCCGGGAGGCCCGTCACCACGATCGCCGGGATCCGGATCGTGCCCGACGTCGCGCTGGACGAGCTGCGCCCCGAGGACAGCGCCCTGCTGATCCTCCCCGGGGCCGAGAAGTACGACGAGGGCGACGAGCTCGCCCCCTTCGCCGCCGTCGCTCGGGCCTTCCTCGACGCCGGGGTGCCGGTCGCCGCCATCTGCGGCGCGACCGCCGGACTGGCCCGCGAGGGCCTGCTCGACGACCGGGCCCACACCAGTGCCGCCTCCTTCTACCTCGCCGCGACCGGGTACGCGGGCGCGGAGCGGTACGTGGAGGCCGACGCCGTCACCGACGGGGACCTGATCACGGCGGGCCCGACCGAGCCGGTCGCCTTCGCCCGCGAGATCTTCGCCCGGCTCGGCGCGTACGAGGGGAAGCGGGACGCCTGGTTCCGGCTCTTCCACGACTCCGACCCGGCGGCCTTCGCCGAGCTGAACGGATGAGCGGCCGCGCCCGGCAGGACGCCCTGAGCCGGACCGCCCTCGGCGTCTTCCGGCTCAACGGCCAGTTCCTCGCCGTCTCCGAGAAGCTGGCCGAGCCCGCCGGCCTGACCGCCGCCTGGTGGCAGGTGCTCGGGGCGGTGCTGCCCGAGCCGCTGCCGGTGGCGGGGATCGCCCGGGTCATGGGCATCACCCGGCAGAGCGTCCAGCGGATCGCCGACCTGCTGGTCCGCGACGGCCTGGCCGTCTACGCCCCGAATCCGGCGCACCGCCGCGCCAAGCTGCTCGCCCCCACCGGGGCGGGCCGGGCCGCGATCGCCCGGATCGACCCGGGGCACGCGGAGCTGGCCGCCCGGCTGACGGCCGAACTCGGCGGCGTCGAGGCCTTCGAGGAGACCGTGCGGGTGCTGGAGCGGCTGTCGGCGGCGCTGGAGGCCGTCGAGGCGGCGGCCGACCGCGAGGGGTAGCCCTCCGGCCACCCGGGCGACCTATGCTGCGCGCCATGTACACGTCGGGTGGAAGTGCCGCCACCAGGGTCTGCGGGTGGGGGATGGTCGTCAGCGCGGGCGCGGCGGTGGGGTGTTCGCTGGCCGGGGTCTCGCCGTACCCGCCGCTGGTGTGGGAGGTGGCGCTCGCGGGGGCCTCGGCGCTCTTCGCCGTCGCCTGGGTGGCGGCCTCGTGCCGGAAGCCGGAGGAACCGGACCACTTCGGCGACCGGCCGCGCAAGCCCCGTACGCTCCGTGGGTCCGGCGGGCCCAACCCGGCACTGCCGTACGTCTTCGGCTTCGGGATCGCGCTGGCCACCGTCGCCGCGTTCCTGGTCGGCTTCACGCCGAGTACCGCCCGGGGGCAGTGGGAGGAGCGGATGCTGGCGGCCGGGTACGGGGAGTTCGAGGTGCCGGTCGTACGGGTCTCCGGCGAGCCGGAGTTCGTGCCCGAGAGCCAGGACAACAGCGCGTACCACCTCACCGACGTCGTGGTGCGGGTGCCCTTCGCAGCCGGGCCCCGCGAGGTCCTGGTGGAGGGGATGTACTCCGCGTCCGAGCCGCTCGCGCCGGGCGCGAAGGTGGCGGTGTACTACGCGCCGGGGCTCCCGGACGAGCCGGTGACCGAGCACGACCAGGTGGAGGAGGGCGCGCCGTTCCTCGGCTTCGAACTGGGCGTCTGGGTGTGGCCGTGGGTGATCATCGCCGGGGTGATCCTGAAGTCGCAGATGGAGGCGTCCGACCT
The DNA here is from genome assembly GCF_042746075.1 of Streptomyces sp. NPDC058758. Classification (NCBI taxonomy): domain Bacteria; kingdom Bacillati; phylum Actinomycetota; class Actinomycetes; order Kitasatosporales; family Streptomycetaceae; genus Streptomyces; species Streptomyces sp. NPDC058758. Next base: position 26,403 of record NZ_JBHYPS010000033.1, read on the forward strand.
GCACTGGCTGCGCCGCTTCCGACCGGTGGTCCATCTGCCCGCGCTCGGGATCCTGTTCGCCGGGCTCGTGCTGCTGCTGCCGATGGCGCTGGGGTTCCAGGTGGCGGGCTACGACCGACTGCCCGCCTTTATCGCCTCGCTCACCCCCGCGCTCGCCCTGACCTGGGTGGTCAGGGCGAGCTGAGGAGGGCGGTGCGGGATCAGCAGGAGAGGTTGGATCCGGCGGGGACGCCGAGGATCTGGGTGAACTGCTGGTACTTGGTGACGCGGCTCTGGACCTGGGCCGGGTTGCGGCCGTTGCACTCCAGGGCGCCGTTGATCGCCCAGATGGTCTGGCCGAAGCCGGCGCCGTTGACCATGGCGTTGTGGGCGGTCATGGTGCCGGGGCCGTTCTGGGTGTTCCAGTACCAGAGGCCCGTCATCATGGCGACGGCCGGGTCCTGCTCGACGCGCCAGGGGTTGTTCAGGAGGTCGATGCCGAGGGCGTCGCCCGCGGCCTTGTAGTTGAAGTTCCAGGAGAGCTGGATCGGGCCGCGGCCGTAGTAGGCGGCCTGGCCGGCCGGGCAGCCGTAGGGCTGGTTGGCGTCGCAGTAGTGGGGGTAGTTGGCGGTGTTCTGCTCGACGATGTAGTAGAGGCCGCCGGTCTCGTGGGAGACGTTGGCGAGGAAGGCCGCGGCCTCCTGCTTCTTCACGGTGTCGCTGCCGGTGCCCGCGAAGGCCGGGTACTTCTTGGCGGCGGCGACCAGGCCCGCGTACGTGTAGAAGGGGTTCCGGTTCGGGAACATCTGGTTGAACTGGGCCTCGGTGACGACGAACCCGGAGGGGTCGGGGGTGCCGCCGCCGCCCGTGCCGCAGGCGCCCTCGTCGCGCCAGACGTCGCTGGAGCCGGGACGCTCGTTCTGCGTCCACCACTTCGCGTACCAGTTGCGGCCGTTGTACGAGGCGGTCATGCCGCCGGTGTAGACCTGGCCCGAGTTCCAGGCGCCGACGCAGGCGGGGGCTGCTCCGGCGGTGGCGGGGAGCAGGACCGCGAGCCCGAGTGCCGTACAGAGGGCCGCGAACAGGGCGAGAAGACGTCGCATGCGCTGTCGTCCTTCCGGTGGGGGGAAGGACAGCGAAGCGATAATGGTCTGTACCTGTCAAGGTCTAGACCAGAAGTGGCGGGTTCGAGCCGGCGGCACGACTCCGCCCCTCCGCGCCGGGGGCACGAAGGGGCGGGCGTTGGGGGAGGGTTGGGAGCGGGCGCCGGGCGCCCGTCAGATCATCAGCACGATCCGGCCGGGCCGGTGACCCGCCTCCGCGCGCCGGTGCGCCTCCCCCGCCCCCTCCAGCGGCAGCACGTCGGCCACCCGGGTCGCGAGGCCGCCCGTGCCGACCAGCTCCAGGAGCTCCTTCAGCCGGGCCGCGTCCGGGCGGCCCTCCACCACGTCCACCCGGACGCCCCGCTCGGCCACCGGCACCCGCTCGCCGGTGGCGGAGACGAAGACCCCGTCGTCCTTGACCGCGGGCAGCAGCGGGTCGGCGATCAGGGCCGCGTCGAAGACGCCGTCCACCCGGTCCGGCGCGAAGCCCAGCACCCCGGTGATCACCTCCTCCGGCGCCCCGCGCGGCACCACCCCGTCGGCCCCCAGGAGCCGCAGCTCGTGCGCGTCGTCGGCGTCGCCGAGGGCGATCACCCGGTGGCCCGCCCGCGCCGCCAGCTGCACCGCGAACCGGCCCACCACCCCGCTCGCACCGGTGACCAGCAGCGTCGCGCCGTCCGGCAGCGCCATCAGGTCCAGCGCCTGGGCGGCGGTCAGCGCGGAGAGCGGCAGCGAGGCCGCCGCCGTGAAGTCCACCTCGTCCGGGATCGGGGCCAGCCACTCCGGCTCCGCCAGGATCGTCTCCGCGTACGTCCCCGCCCCGGCCCCCTCCGCCACCCAGGGCACGAAACCGGCCACCCGGGTGCCCGGAGGAAGGCCGGGCGCCGGGTCCACCAGGGTCCCGGCGAAGTCGTAGCCGAGCACGAAGGGCGGGGCCAGCGGGCCGAGCAGCGCCGCGAACCGGCCGGAGCGGATCTTGAGGTCCGCCTGGTTGACCCCGGCGGCCTTGAGCCGCACCCGGACCCGCCCCGGGGCGTCCGCCGGATCCGGCTCCGGGCGGCGCGCGGACCTGAGGACCTCGGGTCCGCCGTAGGCGGTCACTTCGACGACACGCATGGGGTTCCTCCTCCGGAAGGGCCCCCTCACGGTCATTACATCCACGCTCCTCCGACCCGGGCAACCCCGGCCGGGCCACCCGGACGACCCCCGCCGCGGCGGCCCCCGCACCGTCCTCCCGGCCGGCTGAACGAGCGGCGAACTCCGGGTGTCGGGCCGCTACGCCGCCCCCGGGCCCGCACACCCGTCCGTACCGTCCCGGCCATGGAGTCCCCATGGAGTGGATAACCGCCGAGAACGTGGTCGCCGTCGCCACCGCCCTGCTCGGCGTCCTCGTCTCGGTCGGCGCCGTCTGGATCGACCGCTTCAAGCCCCAGCGCAAGCGCCTCGGCTACCGCGTGCAGCTGAACACCCCGCTGCACAAGGAGGGCGACGACCAGGACGGCGGCGCGATGACCGTCCGGGCCGGCGAGGTGCTGGGCAGCGCCGCCGCAGGCGCCACCCTCGTCCTGCTCCGCATCGAGAACGACCGCGACCTCGCCATCGGCATCGACGACTACGGCGTCGCCCCCGCCGAGCACGCCCTCCGCATCACCTTCGGCACCCCCGCGGTGACCGTCCGGGGCGTCGTCGCCACCGTCCCCGCCGGCTGGAACGCCGTCCGCGACGACCTCGACGGCGCCCCCAAGCTCGGCCGCGAGGGCAACGCCGTCCTCGTCCCCCGGGTCGCCCTCGACCCCGGCCAGTACTACAAGCTGCTCGTCCAGCTGTCCGGCCCGGTCGCCGACCGCGACATCAAGGTGCACGGCACCGTCGCCGGCGGCTCGCTGCGCCGCAACCGCTCGACCACCCCCGACGACCAGACCGGCCGCTTCAGCACCGCCGCCCGCTCCGTCACCGTCGTCCTCACCGCCTGCGTGGTCGCGCTCGCCGCGATCATCGTCCGCGAGCGGACCCCGCCCCCGATCGGCTGCGCCCGCGGCAGCCTCACCGTCACCGGCTCCACCGCCTTCGCGCCGGTCGTCCGGGAGGTGGCGAAGGCCTACGAGAAGGACTGCGCGGGAGCCGTCGTCACCGTGGACGCCGACGGCTCCACCTCCGGCGTCCGCGACCTCGCCGAGGCGGGCGCGCGCACCGGGGGCTCCCCCGCCGTCATCGCCCTCTCCGACGGGCACGGTCCGGCCGGCCACCCGCGGCTGCGCGAGCACATGGTGGCCGTCTCCCTCTTCACCGTCGTCGCCCACGACGCCGTCCCGGTCCGGGACCTCACCCTGGACCAGGTCCGCGCCCTCTACCGCGGCGACGTCGCCCGCTGGAACCGGCTGACCGGCCCCGGCCTGCCCGCCGGCCTCCCCGACCTGCCCGTCCTCCTCGTCAGCCGGGACGCCAACTCCGGTACCAGGGAGGTCTTCCAGCGCCGGGTCCTCGGCCGCAACGAGCCCGCCGGCTCCTCCCGCGACTGCGCCACCGTCGACGACCCGGAGGCGAAGGTCGTCCGCTGCGAACTCGACTCCACCGACCAGGTCCTGGCCACCGTCGCCCGCCTCCCCGGGGCGATCGGCTACGCCGAACTCGGCGCCGTCGCCGCGGCGAAGGGCCTGCACCGCGTCGGCCTCGACGGCCGCGGCCCGGTCCTGGACGAGCTGGGCACGTCCCCGTACCCCTACCGGGAGATCGAGTACGCCTACACCTGGGGCGACCCGGCGAGCGACTCCCTCACCGCGAGCTTCCTCGCCTACCTCGCGCGGGGCCGGGGCCAGGACGTCGTGCGCGCCCGCGGGCACCTGCCGTGCGCGACCCCGCAGGGGCTGCGGATCTGCGGGGACGGCTGACACCGGACCGTGACCCGGAGCGGGCCCCGGCCCCTCCGCCCGGTCTGGCATCCTCTTGCCACGTGGAGCCATTGAACGCGGAAGACCCGGTCGTCATCGGCCCGTTCCGAATCGTCGGCCGGCTCGGGGTCGGCGGCATGGGCCGGGTGTTCCTCGCGCGTTCGGCCGGCGGGCGGACCGTCGCCGTCAAGGTGGTGCACGCCGAACTGGCCGCCCAGGACGAGTTCCGGCGGCGCTTCGCCCGCGAGGTCGAGGCGCTGGAGCGGGTCGGCGGCACCGGCACCGCGCCCGTCCTCGGCTCCGACACCACCGCCGCCGCCCCGTGGGTGGCGATCGGCTACGTCCCCGGCCCCTCGCTGCGGAACGTCGTCGGCGACGAGTACGGGCCGCTGCCGCCCGCGACCGTACGGGCGCTGGGCGCCGGCCTCGGCCGGGCCCTGGACCACATCCACCGGGCCGGGCTCGTCCACCGCGACCTCAAGCCGTCCAACGTGCTGCTGACCGTCGACGGGCCCCGGATCATCGACTTCGGCATCGCCAGGGCCGTCGACACCGTCACCGACGGCGGGCTCACCAGCACCGGCGCCGTCGTCGGCTCCCCCGGCTTCATGTCGCCCGAGCAGGTGCGCGGCGAGAAGGTGGGCCCCGCCTCCGACGTCTTCTGCCTGGGCTCGGTCCTCGCCTACGCGGCGACCGGCCGCTCCCCCTTCGGCACCTCCGACAGCGGCGTCCACGCGCTGATGTTCCGGATCGCCCACGACGAGCCCGACCTGACGGACGTGGCGCCCGCGCTGACCGGGCTGATCCGGGCCTGCCTCGCCAAGGACCCGGCGAACCGGCCGACCGCGGCCGAGATCGCCGAGACGCTGCCGGTCGCCGACCCCTGGCTGCCCGCCGACGTCCTGGCCCGCCTCGGCCGGCACGCGGCCCGGATCCTGGAGGCGGAGGGCGCGGAAGGCACCGGCGGGGCGGCGCACGCCCCCGACCGCACGGCGGGCGGCGCGGCGGCCGGCGACCCCACCGGGCCGACCGGGCCGGCCGGGGGCTCCCCGGCCGCCGCCCCGGCCCCGGAGGCGCCGCGCCCCCGCTCCCGCCGCCGGGTCCTGGCCGCCGCGCTCGCGACCGCCGCCGTCGCGGCCGCGGCGGGCGTCGGCTACGCCTTCTGGCCGCAGGGCGGACCGGGCGGCACCCCCGGCGACGGCAGGGGCACCGGCTCGTCCTCCGCCTCGTCCGCCACCGGCTCCCGCCCCGCCGGGGCCGTCCCCGCCGCCTTCCTCGGCGCCTGGGAGGGCGTCCTCCAGGGCACCCCCGAGAACCCCCGCGAGACCGTCCGCATCGAGCTGTCCCAGGGCCCGGCCGGCGCCAAGACCGCCGTGTACACCCACGTCGGCGACGGCCGCCTGTGCATGGGCCGCTCCCGGCTGGTCTCCGCCGACGAGGACAAGGTCGTCCTGGGCGAGTCGACCGTCACCACGAGCGTGCCCGCCCGGCGGTGCATGGCCGCCGCGCACCAGACCCTCACCCTGCGCTCCCCCGAGGTCCTCGAATGGACCTCGGGCGCCGCGAGGGCCACCTTCCACAAGGCCCGCACCGGCTCGGAGGTCCTCCCCGCGGAGTACCTCGGCCGCTGGCGGATGAAGCCCCTGGTCGAGGGTCCCGAGGCCGACCGCTACACCGACGAGGTGACCGTCGCCCAGGGCGCGGTCGGCGCCGCCGTCCTGCGCACCCTCAGCGCCTACCCGCGCACCGACGAGGAGGGCAACGCCCTCGCGGACGCCGTCAACTGCTCCTGGACCGCCATCCTGGCCACCACCACGCCCCCGTACGTCGTCGGCCCCCTGACCCCCGAACCCGGCGCCGACCCGGAATGCGTCCGCGACGACCTCGGCAGCTACCTGGTCCTCACCACGTACAAGGGCGAGAAGGTTTTCCAGGTCTACCCGATGACGGACACGGAACCGGCCGAATACCACCGCCCCGACTGACGGGCCCGCGCTCCGGACGCCTGTGCGAGGATCCGCGGGTGGACCAACTCCTGCCGGACGACCCCGCGTTCATAGGCCCCTATCGTCTCGTCGGCAGGCTCGGCGCGGGCGGGATGGGCGTGGTGTACCGCGCCGAGGCCGCCGGCGGACGGCCGCTGGCGGTGAAGCTCGTCCGGGCCGACGCGGCCAGGGACGCGGAGTTCCGGCGCCGCTTCGCCCGCGAGGTGCGGGCCGCCCGCCTCGTCGGCGGCGAGTGGACCGCGCGGGTCCTGGACTCGGACACCGAGGGGGAGGTGCCGTGGGTGGCCACCGAGTACGTCCCGGGACCGTCCCTGCGGGCCGCCGTCGAGGGCAGGCTCGGCCCGCTGCCCGCCGCGTCGGTGCTCGTCCTCGCGCACCGGCTCGCCCTGGCCCTGCGGGCGATCCACGGGGCCGGGCTGATCCACCGCGACCTCAAGCCCTCGAACATCCTGCTCACCGAGGGCGGCCCCCGGGTGATCGACTTCGGCATCGCCCGGCTCGCGGCGCTCTCCTCGGAGAGCGACCTCACCCGGACCGGCGTCCTGCTCGGCTCGCCGGAGTTCATGTCGCCGGAGCAGGTGCGGGGCCAGGAGGCCGCCGCGGCGAGCGACGTCTTCTCGCTGGGCGGGGTCCTCGCGTACGCCGCGACCGGCCGCGCCCCCTTCAGCGGCGGCGAACCCGGCGTCCACGGCCTGCTGTTCCGGGTGGCCTACGAGGAACCGGACGTGGCGGGCGTCCCGGAGGCGGTCGCGGAGCTGGTCCAGGAGTGCCTGGCGAAGGAGCCGGAGGCACGGCCGACGGTGGAGGCGGTCCTCTCCCGGACCGGCAAGGCCCTGGGCGGCAGCTGGCTGCCGCCCGAACTCCTCGCCCGGCTCGACGCGGACGCGGCGGACTTCCTCCGGACCCGGCCGCGCGGGGAGCCGGACCCCCGCCGGGAGCCGGACCCCCGCCCCTTCCTCCGTACCCGGCCGGCGGAGGCCGTCCGCCCGGGGCCGGACACCCCCGCGCCGGACGCCCTGAGGTCGGACACCCCCGCGGCGGGCACCGGCAGGACGGGCACCGGCGCGCCGGAACCGGCGCGGCCCGGAGGCGCGGGCCGGCCGCGGGTTTCCCGGCTCCCCGGCTCTCCCGGCGGCGGCTGACGGCGCTCCTCACGGCCGCGGCGGTCGGCGCCTTCACGTACTTCACGGGCGTTCCCGCGTCCCCGTGGCCGTCGGACGGCACGGAGGTGGCCGCCCCGTTCGCCGGGTCGTGGCTGCTGGACCGGAGCGTGGGGGTGGAGCCGTTCCTGGTGCGGTTCGACGTCACGAACTCCCTCACCGTGGGACGGCGGGCAGGGGGCTACGTCGCCGCGACCGCGGCGGGCGTCTGCCGCGGGGACGCGGTGCTGGCCGGCCGCACCCGAGACCGGATGGTCCTCGCGGAGTTCCGGGTGACGCACAGCACGCCCGGCGGCCTCTCGGCGCCGGAGTGCGGGCTTCCGGAGGAGTTCACCCTGGTCGGCCCGCTCCCGGGCGAGGGGGCGGGGATCGCCTGGCAGCAGGGGGACACGTTCGTCGGCCTGTCGCGCACCGCGTGGCCGACCGCCGAGATCCCGCCGGACTTCCTGGACGTCTGGACCTCGGGGAACGGCCTGGTGGTCACCTTCCGGCGGGGAGCGCCGGGCGACACCGTCGTCCGGTCCATCGTCGCGGACGCCGAGGGGCACTGCGAGTGGACGGCCGCGCTGCTGGCTGTCGACGGGCAGCGCCTGATCACCGCGCCCCCGCTCGTCGACCGGTCGGCCTCGGACGTCAGCTGCCTGCCCGAGTGGGTCGCCTGGAACTACCGCCTCGTGCCGGGCAGCGCACGGCGGCCCGCCCCCGCCCTCGTCCGCGAGTCGGAGACCACCGCGAAACGCGACCGCCTGCACCTCGTGGAGTGAGGCGCAGGCGGTCGCGGGGCCTACAGGAAGGAGTTGATCTCGATGGTCTCGGTGCGGCCGGGGCCGACGCCGATGGCGGAGATCGGGGCGCCGGACATCTCCTCCAGCGCCTTCACGTAGTTCTGCGCGTTCTTCGGGAGGTCCGCGAAGGTCTTGGCCTTCGTGATGTCCTCCGACCAGCCCGGCAGGGTCTCGTAGATCGGCTTCGCGTGGTGGAAGTCGGTCTGGGAGTACGGGAGCTCCTCGACGCGCTTGCCGTCGATCTCGTACGCCACGCAGACCGGGATCTCCTCCCAGCCGGTCAGGACGTCCAGCTTGGTGAGGAAGAAGTCGGTCAGGCCGTTGACGCGGGTGGCGTAGCGGGCGATGACCGCGTCGAACCAGCCGCAGCGGCGGTCGCGGCCGGTGGTGACGCCCCGCTCGCCGCCGATGCGGCGCAGCGCCTCGCCGTCCTCGTCGAAGAGCTCCGTCGGGAACGGGCCGGCGCCGACGCGGGTGGTGTAGGCCTTGAGGATGCCGATGACCCGGTTGATCTTCGTCGGGCCGACGCCCGCGCCGGTGCAGGCACCGCCGGCGGTCGGGTTCGAGGAGGTGACGAAGGGGTACGTGCCGTGGTCCACGTCCAGGAGGGTGCCCTGGCCGCCCTCGAAGAGGACGACCTTGCCCTCGTCGATGGCGTTGTTGAGGATCAGGGTCGTGTCGGCCACGAAGGGCTTGATCTGCTCCGCGTACTGGAGCATCTCCTCGACGATCCGGCCGGACTCGATGGCGCGGCGGTTGAAGACCTTGGCGAGGAGCTGGTTCTTCTGCTCCAGGGCCGCCTCGACCTTCTGCTCCAGGATCGACTCGTCGTAGAGGTCCTGGACCCGGATGCCGGTGCGGTTGATCTTGTCGGCGTAGGTGGGGCCGATGCCGCGCCCGGTGGTGCCGATCTTGCGCTTGCCGAGGAACCGTTCCGTCACCTTGTCGAGGGTGACGTTGTACGGGGTGATCAGATGGGCGTTGCCACTGATCAGGAGCTTCGACGTGTCCACGCCTCGCTCGTTCAGTCCGCTCAGCTCGGAGAGCAGGACCGCCGGGTCGACGACGACACCGTTCCCGATCACCGGGGTGCACCCCGGGGAGAGGATTCCGGAAGGGAGGAGGTGGAGCGCGTACTTCTGGTCGCCGACGACGACCGTGTGGCCGGCATTGTTGCCGCCCTGGTAACGCACCACGTAGTCCACGGATCCACCGAGCAGGTCGGTGGCCTTTCCCTTGCCCTCGTCACCCCACTGAGCACCGAGCAGCACAAGTGCGGGCACAGGCGTACACCCCTTCCGGGTGGGGCATGTCCAAGGTCAGGGGGCGTACGCCGCCTCACCGGTGTGCCCCGGAATAGACGAAGCCCCTGGCGCAATAGCGCAAGGGGCTCTTGCACAAAGATGCTACCCGAGGAAGGACCGAGGTGTCGGATCACGACCAGCTGCTGGTCATCGTCGACCCGGTCGCCCGCCGAAGTGACGGCGAGTCCGTGCGGATCGCGAAGGATGTGCTGTCCGCGGGCGCGGAGGCGAAGATCTGCCTGCCGGACTCCCCCGAGGAATTCTCCCGCGCCCTGTCCCGGCGCGGCTCCCGGCGCCCCGTCGTCCTCGGCGACGACCGGGCCCTGCTGCGCGCGGTGACCCTGCTGCACCGGGACCGGGCGCCGCTCGCCCTCGTCCCGATCGGCCCGCCGGACGCCCTGGAGACCGCGTACGGCCTCGGCGTGCCGCGCAGCGCGGTGGCCGCCGCCCGGACGGTCCTGGACGGGACGGTGCGGAGCCTGGACCTGCTGGTCGACGACAGCGGCGGGGTGGTCCTGGGCGGCCTGCGGGTGCCCGCCGTGCCGGTGCCCGCCGCCGGCACCGCCCCCTCCGTCTGGGGCACCTGCCGCTCCCTCGTGCGCACCCTGGTGCGGCCCGCCCCGCCGCACCCCGGCGTGCTGGTGCACCGGCTGCGGGTGGAGGCCGACGGGGTGCTGCTGGCCGACGTGGACGCGCCGGTGACGGCGGTGACGGCCCGCCCTGACGGCGGCGCCGGCACGGCGGAGGTGACCGTCCACCCGGCCGGTCCGGCCGCCGCCCCGCGCCGCGCCTCCGCCGGCGTCCTGACCGTCTCCGGACCCGACTTCCGCTACCGCGCCGACGGCCGCGTCGCCGGCCCGGTCCGCCGCCGGACCTGGACGGTCCGCCCGGACGGCTGGGGCCTGACGCTGCCGCGCGGCGCCGCCTGACACTGGCCCGGCGGCCCCTCCGGCGCTACCTTCGCCCCGGGGACACGGGGACACGGGGACACCGGGGGGGGCGAAGTGGCGCGTGCGCTGGATCTGCGGGAGACCGCCGGGGCGCTGGAGGCGTACCGGCGGTCGGGCGTCAGGAAGACGGCGGGCGGCGGGGTGCTCCTCGCGCTCTCCCTCGGCATCGCGTCGTCCGGGTCCGGGCCCGCCTGGCAGGAGGACCTGGTCGGCTGGCTCGCCGTCCTCGGCGTGACGGGCCTCGTCCTGGGCACGGTGAACCTGGCCTACGCGCGCCGCTTCCGGCGGGTGCTCGGCGCCGGGGCCTGGTCCGCCCACGCGGCCGTCCCGGTGGCCAGGTCCTGGACGTCGGAGGCCGTCGTGCTGTCCCACGGGCCGGGCGGGGACGAGCTGTGGCCGCTCGCGGTGGTCGCGACGCGCCCGCGCTGGGAGCCGTTGCGGCCGGCCCGGGGCGCGGTGATGTGGTGGTGCGGCGACCCGGCCGCCGGCGGGGTGCTCGCGCCGCCCGGCGGCGGGGCGCTGGTCTGGACGAGGCCGGTGCGCGGCCGGAAGGGGCGGCGCCGGCTGGTGGAGCGGGCGGCCGGGGAGGGCCTGGCCGGGATGCCGGTGCCGGTGCAGCCCCAGCCGGCCCCCGCTCCGGGAGCGGACCCGGGGGCTGCCCCGGGGGCGGCGCCCGGGCCGGTTCCCGGGCCGGAGGAGGAGCGGCGGAAGGAGCGGCTGCGGCTGCTGACCGGGCGCTGGCGGTGGCTGGTCGTGGCCTCCGCCCTCGTCCTCGCGCTCAGCTGGAGCTGGGCCGGCGCCGCCGAAACGGACCCGCAGGTCGACCTGACCGTGCTGAGCGAGGAGGCGGACGGCGGCTGCGTGGTCCGCTGGAAGGACCCGTGGGACGGGTCGGAGCGCTCCGGGCCCTTCCACTGCGACCCGACGCGCGATCCGCTGCTCGTCGGCACCTGGGAGAGCGCCTTCGTCGTCTCGTACGGGCCCTGGAAGGGCGACCTGTACGGGTACGACGCCGAGGGCGCGCGCCACGGCTCGCAGGCGCTGGGCGCGGTCGACACCATCGGCCTCGCCTCCGTCGGCGGCGTGCTCCTCGGCCTCGTCGCCGGCTGGGCGACCTTCTGGAACCGGTGGCACCGGCGCCGGCGCGCGGCCCGGGAGGCGCGGGAAGGGCGAGGGGGTCGGGCGGCGGCGTCCACGGCCCCTTCTACCGCCGGCCCGGCGGGGACCCCGCGCGCCGGGGCTCCGTCCGCCGGGGCGCCCTCCCTTCCGTCCTACGCGCGCCTCGCCGCGCAGGCCGAGCGGCAGGCCGTCCCGCAGCCGGGCCCGCCGCGCCCGGAGGCGGACGTCCGCGAGGCGCCCTGGTGGCGGGTGCGGAGCCTGCGGCGGTGGGCCGGGGTGCGGGGCCTCCTGCTGCTGCCGGCGTTCCTCGCGGGGGCGGTCGTGGCGGGTTTCGTCGTCCCGCCGGACCCGGCGTCGGCGATCCCGGCCGTCGCGGCGGGGGTCCTCCTCGCCGTGCTGCTCGTCCGCAACGCCTTCCGCTTCCTCACCGCCGGCCTGCCGGCCGTCCGGCTGGTGGTCCGCGCCGCCACCGCGCCCGTCCCGGTCGTCCGGCGCTACGCGCTGCTCCACGACCCCTACGGAGGCGGCCCGGTCCTGGTGCTCTTCCCCGGTCACGGCGGGGACGACGACCTGCCCGAGGGCGTGCTCGAACTGGCCGCGCCGGGGCCGCCGAAGCGGCCGTGGCGGGGGCTGCCGGCGGAGCCCACCGGCACCGTCGAGCTGCGCGGCTGGCTGGACCGGGCGGACGACGGGGACCCGTTCGTGGTCGCCTGGCACGAGGGGCGGGCGCTGTGGCCCGCCGCGCCCTACCGGGAGGCCGGCTCGGCGGAGGCGTCGGCGCTGCTCGGCCGGCTCGCCCCGCCGGTGGAGACGCCTGCGGAGGCGCCGCCGGAGGAGCCCTCGCCGGAGGGGCCCTCGCCGGAGGGGCTTCAGGAGGCGGGCGGCTCCTGAGCGGGGCCGTCGGCGGCCTTCCCCGCCTTCCGGTCACGCCAGCGGTCCATCAGGGTGAGCATCTCCTCCTGCATGAAGGCGAAGAAGTCGGCGGTCTCGGTGGTGCGGGCGCCGGCGGCGGTGTCGGGGCCGAGGGAGGCGGCGCCGTCGCGGAGGACCTTCTCCCAGCGGAGCAGGATCTGGTCGCGGCGGGTGAAGGTCTCGTACCAGATCTCGTTGTGGAGGACGTACCGCTCGCGCCGGGTGCCCGGTTCGCGTTCGCGGGCGACCATGCCGACCTGGGTGAGGTAGCGGATCGCGCCGGAGACGGCGGCGGGGCTGATCTTGAGCTGCTCGGCGAGTTCGGCCGAGGTCAGCGAGGCGGTCTCGGAGGCGAGCAGGGCGGCGAAGACCCGGGAGGCCATCCGCTGCATGCCCGCCTCGGTCAGCTCGCCCGCGAAGCGCTCCACGAAACGGGAGACGGCCTCCTCCTGTGCGGGGGTGCCTTCGGTGCTGGTCATGGGACGACTCTATACCGTCTCTTTTTACGATTCCTTAACTTCACAAATTTGTGAAATGAGCGTACGTTCCGAAGCATGACGAACGCCCTCAGCGTCACGGGACTCCACAAGTCCTTCGGCCGCACCCACGCCCTCGACGGACTCGACCTCACCGTCGCCACCGGCGAGGTCCACGGCTTCCTCGGCCCCAACGGCGCCGGGAAGTCCACCGCCATCCGCGTCCTCCTCGGACTGCTGCGCGCCGACTCCGGCGCCGTGGAGCTGCTCGGCGGCGACCCCTGGGCCGACGCCGTCGCCCTCCACCGGCGCCTGGCGTACGTCCCCGGCGACGTCACCCTCTGGCGGAACCTCTCCGGCGGCGAGGTCATCGACCTGTACGGGCGGCTGCGCGGCACCGGCCTCGACCGGGCCCGCCGCGCGGAGCTGATCGAGCGCTTCGAGCTCGACCCCACCAAGAAGGGCCGCACCTACTCCAAGGGCAACCGGCAGAAGGTCGCCCTCGTCGCCGCCTTCGCCTCCGACGCCGAACTCCTCGTCCTCGACGAGCCCACCAGCGGCCTCGACCCGCTGATGGAGGAGGTCTTCCAGGACTGCGTCCGCGAGGCCCGCGACCGGGGCCGGACCGTCCTGCTCTCCAGCCACATCCTCAGCGAGGTCGAGACCCTCTGCGACCGGGTCAGCATCGTCCGCAAGGGCCGCACGGTCGAGTCGGGTTCGCTCGCCCAGCTGCGCCACCTGACCCGCACCAGCGTCACCGCCGAACTCGCCGGCGCCCCCGAGGGCCTGGACCGCCTCACCGGCGTCCACGACCTGCACGTCGAGGGCCGCAGGGTCCGGCTCCAGGTCGACACCGACAAGCTCGACCCGGTCCTCGCCGCGCTCCTGGCCGCCGGCGTCCGCTCGCTCACCAGCACCCCGCCCACCCTGGAGGAGCTCTTCCTCCGCCACTACGCGGACACCGAGGTGGCGTCATGACCGCCCTCGCCGGCACCGGCACCCTCACCCGGCTCGCGCTCCGCCGCGACCGGCTGGCCCTCCCGCTGTGGGCCCTGGTCGCCGGCGGCCTCGTCGCCTCCGGCCCCGGCTCCCTCGGCGGCCTGTACGACACCGACGCCGCGCGCGCCGAACTCGCCGCCTCGATGACCGCCAACAGCTCGATGCGCTCGCTCTACGGGCCGGTCTTCTCCGACTCCCTCGGGGGCCTCGTCGCCTGGCGCTTCGGCACCTTCGCCGCCGTCCTCGCGGCCGTCGCGAGCCTGATCGTCGTCGTCCGGCACACCCGCGAGGAGGAGGAGTCGGGCCGTCAGGAGCTGCTCTCCGCCGGGGCGGTCGGCCGCCGCGCGCCGCTCACCTCCGCGCTGCTCGCCGCCCTGGCCCTCAACGCCGCCACCGCCCTGCTCGTCTTCGCCGGGCTCGCCGGCCAGGGCCCGGCCGGAGCGCTCGCGCTCGCCCTCGCCGTCGGCGGCACCGGCATGGTCTTCGCGACCGTCGCGGCGCTCGCCGCGCAGCTCACCGAGAGCGCCCGGCTCGCCAAGGGCATCGCGGGCGGCGCCCTCGGCCTCGCGTTCGCGCTGCGCGCGGCGGGCGACTCCGGGGACGCCTCCGGGGACTCCGTGCTCACCTGGCTCTCGCCCGTCGGCTGGGCCGAGAACGTCCGCGCCTACGCCGACGAGCGGTGGTGGGTGCCGCTGCTGATCGCCGCCGTCGTCGCCGCGCAGACCGCGCTCGCGTACGGACTCGCCGCCCGGCGCGACGTCGGCGCGTCCTTCCTCGCCACCCGTCCCGGACCCGCCACCGGACGGCTCGCCACCGCCGGGGCCCTCGCCCTGCGGCTCCAGCGCGGCGCCCTGGCCGGCTGGGGGGCCGGCTTCCTCCTCGGCGGGCTCGTCTTCGGCGGCATGGCCGAGGGGGCCGCGGACATCGTCGGCGACAACGACAAGGCCCGCGAGATCTTCGAACGGATGGGCGGCCAGACCGCCCTCACCGACGCCTTCCTCGCCACGATGGTCTCCCTCTTCGGCATGCTCGCCGCGCTGTACGCGGTCGGCGCGGTGCTCCGGGCGCACACCGAGGAGACCTCCGGGCGGGCGGAACCCCTGCTGGCGGGCTCCCTCGGCCGGCTCCGCTGGGCGGCGGGCCACCTGGTCCCCGCCTTCGGCGGCTCGGCCCTGATCCTCCTCGCGGCCGGCCTCGGCCTCTCCCTCGGCTTCGGCGGCTCGTACGGCCCCGTCCTCGGCGCCGCGCTCGCCCAGCTGCCCGCCGTCTGGACGCTCGCGGGCGTGGCGACCCTCCTGTGGGGCGCGGTGCCCCGGGCGGCGGGCGGCGGATGGGCGGCCGCCGGGCTCTGCCTGGCGCTCGGCTGGATCGGCCCGGCCCTGGACCTCCCCCGGGCGGTCCTGGACGTCTCCCCCTTCGCCCACCTGCCGAAGCTGCCGGGCCCGGAGACGACGTGGACGCCGCTCCTCGCCCTCACCGCGGTGGCGGCGGCCCTCACCGCGGCCGGCCTGGCGGGGCTGCGCCGCCGCGACCTCCGGGTCTGACGCGGGTCAGACCTCCACGAGCAGCGACTCGAAGCCGCGGATCACGTAACCGGGTCTCCGGACGGGGTCCGCGGCGAGCCGCAGCCCGGGCGCCCGCCGCAGCAGCGCGTCGAAGACGGCGGCGAGTTCGAGGCGGGCCAGCGGGGCGCCGAGGCAGTAGTGGACGCCCGCGCCGAAGGTGACGTGGGGGTTGTCGGCGCGGGTCAGGTCCAGCGCGTCCGCCGTGGGGCCGAAGCGGGCCGGGTCGCGGTTGGCGGAACCGAGGAGGAGGGCGACCTCCGAGCCCCGGGGGATGACGGTCCCGCCGACCTCGACGTCGTCGAGGACCCAGCGCTCGAACAGGTGCAGCGGGGTGTCGTACCGCAGGAGTTCGTCCACGGCGGTGGACAGCTCCGGCGCGGGGAGCGCCGCCCACGCCCCGTGCCGCAGCAGCGTCCACACCCCGCCCACCGTCGTGTTGACGGTCGCCTCGTGACCGGCATTGAGCAGCAGCACGCAGGTGGAGACCATCTCCTGCTCGGTCAGCTCCTCCACCGCGATCAGCGCCGAGACCAGGTCGTCGCCCGGCTCGGCCCGCCGCCGGGCGATCAGCTCCCGCAGGTAGCCGGAGAACTCGATCGAGGCCCGCACGGCCGCCCGGGCCGTCTCCTCGGAGGGGTTCAGCTCGAACATCCCGCAGATCGCCGCCGACCAGGGCCGCAGCATGGCCCGCTCCTCGTCCCCCTCAGGGACGCCCAGCATCGCGGCGATGACCGCGACCGGCAGAGGTTCGGCGACCGCCGCCTGGAGGTCGCCGCCGCCCGCCGCGACCAGCTGCCCCACCAGGCCGTCCGCCAGCCCCCGTACCGTCGGCGCCAGCCGCTCCACCGTCCTCGGGGTGAACGCCTTCGACACCAGCCGCCGGATGCGGGTGTGGTCGGCGCCCTCCAGGTCGAGCAGCCCGTGGTCGTTGAGGGTGTGGAAGGGCTCGTGGCGGGGGTCCGGCGCCTCGCGGCCGAACTCCTCGTGGGTGAAGCGGTGGGTGTACGTACGCCCCAGGCGCCGGTCCCGCAGCAGCGCCGACACGTCCTCGTGGCGCGGGATCAGCCACTGCCCGGTGGGCCCGTACCAGTGGACGGGCCCGGCGGCGCGCAGTTCCGCGTAGGCCGGGTAGGGGTCGGCGACGAACTCGGGGGACCAGGGGTCGAAGGCGGCGACGGCGTCCATGCCCGGACGCTACCCCCGCTCCCCCGGCTCAGCGACCGACCCGCACCAGCCGTGCCTCGTACGCGAAGACCGCCGCCTGCGTCCGGTCGCGCAGGCCCAGCTTCACCAGGATCCGGCTGACGTGGGTCTTGATGGTCGACTCGGCGACGACGAGGTGGCCGGCGATCTCCTGGTTCGACAGGCCCTGGGCGATGAGGACCAGCACCTCCGTCTCGCGCTCGGTCAGTTCGCCGACCCGGTCGACGGCGGGCGCCCTCGGCGCGGTGTCGGCGGACTTCGCGAACTCGGTGATGAGCCGCCGCGTGACGGTCGGCGCGAGCAGCGCCTCGCCGGCGGCGACGACCCGGACGCCCTCGGCGAGCTGCCGGGCGGAGGCGTCCTTGAGGAGGAACCCGGAGGCCCCGGCGCGCAGCGCCTGGTAGACGTACTCGTCGAGGTCGAAGGTGGTGAGGACCAGCACCTTGGCGTCCGCGTCGGCGGCGACGATCTCGCGGGTGGCGTCGATGCCGTTCAGCTCGGGCATCCGGATGTCCATGAGGACGACGTCGGGACGGAGGGCGGCGACCTGGGCGACCGCCTCCCGGCCGTTGACGGCCTCGCCGACGACCTCGATGTCCGGCATCGCGCCGAGCAGCACCGAGAAGCCCTCGCGGACCATGATCTGGTCGTCGACGATCAGTACCCTGATCACTGGTCGGCCCCCTCGCGCTGGACGGGGACGAAGACGGCGACCTCGTAGCCGCCGTCGTCGGTCGGTCCGTCGGTCATCTCCCCGCCGAGCATCGTGACACGTTCCCGCATGCCGGTGATGCCGTGGCCGGCGCCGGTCGAGAGGGGCGGGCGCAGCCCTCCTTCAGCGGCGGCGGCCGGGTGACGGGTGGGCTTGACCAGGCCGCGCGCCGGACCGTTGGCGATCCGCAGCCCGAGGCCGCCGAGCACGTGGCTGACCTCCACCTTCGCGTCGGCCCCGGGCGCGTGCCGCAGCACGTTGGACAGGGCCTCCTGGACGATCCGGTACGCGGAGAGCTCCACGCCCTGCGGCAGCTCGCGCACCGCGCCGGTCACCGCCATGGAGACGTCGAGCCCGGCCTCCCGGACGTTGTCGACCAGCCCGTGCAGATCGGCGAGGGTCGGCTGCGGGGCGTCGGGGGCCTCGTAGTCCTCGGCGCGGACGACGCCGAGGATGCGGCGCAGCTCGGTGAGGGCGGCCACCGCGTTCTCCCGGATGGTGCGGAAGGCCTGCTCCAGCTCGGGCGGCGGGTTCTCGACCCGGTAGGGCGCGGCCTCGGCCTGGATGGCGACCACCGACATGTGGTGGGCGACGACGTCGTGCAGCTCCCGGGCGATGGTCGTCCGCTCTTCGAGGAGGGTCCGCCTGGAGCGTTCGACGGCGGTGACGGTCTGCTGGGCGGTGACCTCCCGGTCCGCCTGGCGGCGGATCTGGACGACGGCGATCACCAGCAGGAAGAGCGCGGAGAAGAAGAGCATCTCGGCGCCGTTGGAGCCGTACCCCGAGGACATGCCCAGGAAGAAGGAGGTGAAGGCGGCGTACGCGGCGGTGATCACCCACATCCACGCGGCGGCCCTGGGCCCGGTCCGCAGGGCGACGATCACCATGACGAAGAGGTGGGCGGCGAAGGAGTTCGGGGCCCAGGGCCAGCCGTCGTAGCCGCTCAGATAGGCGACGAAGGGGGTCGACCCGATCGAGAGCCAGAAGGCCGACGCCGGCCGGATCAGGGTCAGGAGCACGGCGGCGACGGGCGTCAGGCAGGAGACGAAGGCGACCGGGCCGCTGCCGCCGGCGTTCTCGAAGCCGAGGAGGAAGGTCACCAGGGCGAGGAAGCCGACCGCCGCGTGCGGGAGCCGCCCGGCGTACGGGCGTATCCGCCGGGGCAGGAAGCGCAGGGCGGGGCTGTCCGGCGCGAGCGGGGGCAGCGGGCGGTAGGCGAGGGCGTCGCCGGCGAGGTCCGCGCGGAGACCGCCGAGCGCGTCCAGCGTCATGCGGAGTTCGGGGCTGCGGCTGCCCGTGCCGGGGGTCTGTGTCGGGTTCACGCCGACCACCGTACGGAACGGCCCGGGACGGCCGCGTCCCGCTGGATGCGGATCCCGGGCCGTCCCCCTTGAGTACTACGCGCCGGTCAGGACGTCTTGGGCCAGACGTAGAGGGTGCCGCTGGCGGTGTCCTCCGCGTCGCCCTCGCTGATGTGGTCGATCGTCGCCATGGCGACGGCGCCCTCGGTCGTCACGGAGCAGATGGCGGCGCCGACGACGAAGCCGGCCTGCTCGATCGTCTTGGACTGGTTCAGGTTCAGCGGGGGCAGGCCGGTGTTCGAGACCTTCCGGCACTGCTCCGCCGTGTGCGGCTCGCCGGCCCGCAGCAGGCCCACCCGGGTGTTGGGGACGCCCCGCAGGCGGTAGTCGGCGTAGCCCGTGCAGTCCTCCGGCCAGTAGTGGAGCTCGGCCCCGCCGGGCTCCCCGATCTTTCCGTCGTCCTCCTTCTCGACGCGGCTCAGGCCCGTGTCGAGGTCGATCAGCTGCTGCTCGTAGTTGGTGCAGGGCGCGGGGGTGAGGCCCCACGAGGACTCGCGCGCCGGGCCGTGCCCCCGGGGAGGGGCCAGGTCCACCCGGGTCGTCGACGCGCCGGACCCGGTGGGGCGGGGACTGTCGGGCGGGTCGAGCGGCGGCACCGTGCTCTCGTCGCCGGAGGCGGAGTCGGAACCGGAGGCGGAGGCGGACGTGGTCGGTTCCACCGGCTCTTCGGAGGAGGCCGGATCCAGGGGACCCGGGGAACCCGAGGGATCGGAGGAATCCGGGGAATCGGGGGAGGACGAGGAGGACGAGGGCGGGGCGGCCGCCGGGGACGTGCCGTCGCGGTCCATGCCCACGACCAGGCTGGCCACGATGCCCAGCAGGGGCAGGGCGATCCCCGCCACCCACCACGCCCACCGGGGCTGCTCCGGCCGGGGCGGGCCCGGCGGCGGCTGCGGAGGCGGGTAGGCGCCCGCGTGCTGCGGAGCAGACGCGGAGGGCGCGTGCTGCGGAGCAGACGCGGAGGGCGCGTGCTGCGGAGCCGGGGCGGAGGGCGCGTGCTGCGGAGGAGGCGCGGAGGGCGGGTGCTGCGGAGGAGGCGGAGGCGTCGCCCCCGTCTGGTCGTCGGTCCCCATGAGCCCCTACTCCCCCTGCCGTCACGTCAGTTGACCCACACAGAGAATATCCGCAGCCGCCGACGGCGGTTCGGGAAAAAGAACCCGGCGAGGCCGCCGGGTCCCCTCAGAAGGCGAGCTGCGCGAGCTCCTCCGCGACCACCGCGCACGCGTCGGCCGCCGGGTCGATCAGCGGGAAGTGGCCGACGTCCTCCAGGAGCGTGAGGCCGACCGTCTCGCCGGCCTTCGCCGCCGCCTCCACGAAGGCGTCGGCGACCTCGGCGGGGACGGTGAGGTCCGCGCGGCCCTGGACGAGGGCGGTGGCGATGCCGGTGGGCAGCAGCCGTGCCGGGTCGGTGGCCGCGGCCCGCTCCTCGTACGCCCCGCGCGCCTCCTCGCCGCCGAGCAGCTGGGTCACCGCGCCTCCGCACACGTCGAGTTCGCGGGCCCGGTCGAAGTGGCCGATCGGGGCGAGGGCGACGACCCCGCGCAGCGCGGGCGGGGCGGGCAGCCGCCACGGGGAGCCCGCGGGCAGCACGTGCCGGGCGGCGGCCCACAGGGCGAGCTGGCCGCCGGCCGAGTGCCCGGTGAGGACCGTGCGGTGCGGGTCGGCCCGCGGCAGGTGGGCGGCGGCCAGGCCGGGCAGGGCGTCGAGGGCGGCGGCCACGTCGTCGAAGGTCTCCGGCCAGCGGCCCGCGACCGGGGCCGCGCCGCCCTGGTGGGGCAGGCCGGGGCCGCGCCGGTACTCGACGCTGGCGACGGCGAAGCCGCGGCGGGCGAGGAAGTCCGCGAAGGGGCTGACGTGCAGGCGGTCGTAGGGGGCCCGCCAGGCGCCGCCGTGCAGGACGACGACGAGCGGGGCCCGTCCTTCGCCGGTCCTGGGGGCGTAGAGGTCGACGATCTGGTCGGGGTGGTCGCCGTACGCGGCGGTGGCGTCGGGGGGGACGGCCGGGTGCGAGAAGGCCGACGCCTCTTCGGCGGCATCGCGCGCGGCGGGGTCCGGCATGGGGGTTCCAACCTCTCGGTGACGGGGCCGAATCGGCCTGACCTGCGGGGACCGTACCAGGGTCACGGGCCCCGCAGATCAGGTGAAGATCCGACCTGACGACCGGTCACCGGCCGTCCACCGTCGGTGAGTCGGCTACTCTCCGGCGGGCGATCCGGCCAGCACGTCGGCGAGGACGCGGGCCGCGCGCTCGGCGTCCGCGAAGCCGACGTACAGCGGGGTGAAGCCGAAGCGCAGCAGGCCGGGGCGCAGGTCGCCGACGATCCCCCGCCGGATCAGCTCGGGCATCACGGTGGGCGCGTCCGCGCAGGCCAGCGCCACCTGGCTGCCGCGCTCGCCGTGCGCCTCCGGGGTGATCGGGGTGACCCGGCCCTCGGGGACGTACGCCCGCACGCACTCCAGGAAGAAGTCCGTGAGGGCGAGGGACTTGGCGCGGACGGACTCGATCGCGACCCCGTCCCACACGTCGAGCGCTGCCTCCAGGGCCAGCATGGACAGGATGTCCGGGGTGCCGACGCGGCCCCGGACGGCGCCGTCGGCGGCCCGGTAGCCGGACTCCATGCCGAAGGGGTCGGCGTGCGAGGTCCAGCCGGGCAGCGGCGAGTCGAAGCGGCCCTGGTGGCGCTCGGCGACGTACACGTACGCGGGCGAACCGGGGCCGCCGTTGAGGTACTTGTAGGTGCAGCCGACCGCGAGGTCGACGCCGTGCGCGTCGAGTCCGACGGGCAGGGCGCCGGCGCTGTGGCACAGGTCCCAGACGGCCAGCGCGCCCGCCGCGTGGAGGGCGGCGGTGGTGCCGGGCAGGTCGTGCAGCCGGCCGGTGCGGTAGTCGACGTGGTTGACGAGCGCGAGGGCCGTCCGGTCGCCGGCCGCGGCGGGGATGTCGGCCGGGTCGAGGGGCACGATCCGGTGACCGGTCATCCGGGCTGCGGACGCGGCGATGTACCCGTCCGTGGGAAAGGTCGACGCGTCCACCAGGATCTCGTCGCGTCCCTCCCCGGCGATCCGGGCCGCCGCGACGACCGCCTTGAAGACGTTCACGCTGGTCGAGTCGCCGACCACGATCTGCCCGGCGGCGGCGCCGACGAGCGGGGCGATCCGGTCGCCGATCCGTTCCGGGGCGGTCCACCAGCCCGACTCGTCCCAGGAGCGGATCCGCAGCTCGCCCCACTCGCGGCCGATGACGTCGGCCATCCGGGCGGGGACGTGCGCGGGCAGCGCGCCGAGCGAGTTGCCGTCGAGGTAGACGGTGGCGTCGTCGAGGGCGAACTTGGCGCGGTGGCCGGCGAGCGGGTCGGCGGCGTCGAGGCGCTTGGCCTCCTGCTGGAGGTCAGACATGGCTGCGCGCCGTCCACAGCTCGGGGAAGACGTTCTTCTGGGCGCGCTTCTCCAGCCAGGCCACGCCCGCGGAGCCGCCGGTGCCGGTCTTGGACCCCATCGCGCGGCGGGTCGCCACCAGGTGGTCGTTGCGCCAGCGCCAGACCAGTTCGGCGACGTCGCTGAGCGCCTCGCCGAGGCGGACCAGTTCGGCGTTGCCGTCGGCCTCGGGCTCCGCGTAGAGCGCCGTCCAGACGGCCTCGACCTGCGGCGAGGGCTCGTACCGCTGCGCCAGGTCGCGGCCGAGGACGGAGGCGGGCACGGGCAGGCCGCGGCGGGCGAGGAAGCCGAGCGCCTCGTCGTACAGGCTCGGCTCGTGCAGCGCCTTCTCCAGCTCGGCGTGGACGCGGGGCGCGCCCCGGTGCGGGACGAGCATGGACGCCGACTTCTCGCCGAGCAGGAACTCCATGCGCCGGTACATCGCCGACTGGAAGCCGGAGCCCTCGCCGAGCGCGCCGCGGTAGGCGTTGAACTGGGCGGGGGTGAGCTGGGAGAGCGGGCGCCAGGAGTGGTTGAGCGCCTCCAGCTCGCGCACCGAGCGCTTGAGCGCGTCGATCGCGACCGGCAGGCGGTCCTCGCGCAGGGCGCGGCTCGCGGTCTCCCACTCGTGCACGATCACCGTGAACCAGAGTTCCATGACCTGGGTGGTGACCAGGAAGACCATCTCGCCGGGGTCGTCCGAGCGGAGGTGCTGGAGGTGGGTGAGGACGTCCGCCTGGACGTAGTCCTCGTAGGGCGTCGTCCCCGCGAAGTCGAGGTTCGGGGCGTCGACGGCCGGTCCGGATCCGGTGGCGTCCGGAGGGGGGGTGGATGACATTGCTGTCTCCTCGGTACGGGCTACCGGGTAGCGGTCCGCTCCACCGCGGGCACGCTGCGGTGCGCCGCGGGAGCTCCGGTCCCCTCGGGAGGCGCGCTTCCTCGCGCGCGTCCCACGCGCATCATGACACGATCGGACCGGTGATGTAGATCCCGTCTTCGCTGTACGGAAATTCGTTCGAAAGACAGCCGTTGAGGCCCTTGATCTGCTGCATCATCGCGGGCGCCGGCTTCCCCGGTCCCCCGCAGCCCATGTGCTGCCGGATGCCGATCTCGTGCCCGACCTCGTGGTTGATGATCAGGTGCCGGTAACGCTCCGGCGGCCCGGCGAAGGTCGGCGAGCCCAGCATCCAGCGCTTGAGGTTCACCACGACGCCGTCGGTGGTCTCGCAATTCAGCTCGCCGTGCGTGTTGAGGCCCTGCCGGGCGCAGAGCGCGTCGGCGGTGTCGGGGGTGGCGATCCGGATCACGAAGTCGGCGTTCGACGCGACCAGCTGGAAGCGGCCCCGGCCGTGGGCCGCCCAGCTCTGCGGGTGGGCGAGGATCGCCTCGATCTCCTCGGCGGTCCCGCGCGCCGACAGGTCGACGCCCTCCTCGATCTGCACCCGGTAGCGGCGGAGCGTGCCGCTGGTACCGGTGATCCGTCCGGAGGCGGTGGCGGTGGTGAAGGTGCCGGGACCGGACCGCGGCACGGTCGGGGGCTTCTTCTTCGTCGCGGTCGGCTTCGGCGACGGCGTCGGCTTGGGCTTCGGCTTCTTGCTCGGGGTGGGCTTCGGCGTCGGGTCGGGCTCCGGCGGGGCCGAGGCCGGGGGCGACGCGGTCAGCGGGGCGCGGGCGGCGGGGTCGGCGGAGTCCTGGAGGCTCTGGAAGTGGGCGAGCGCCACGCCCGCGCCGAGCGAGACGCCCATCAGCACCAGGGTCGACAGGACGAGCCGGCCGCGGCGCGTGACACGCGTTCCCCCGCGGCGGCTCCGCCCGCTATGTCGGTTCTGGCGGCGCCGGTCGGCCGCCCCCCGCTTGCCCATGACAGTTCCCCCCTGTTCAGGCCGGTCCGGGGATCGTACCGGCCGGGGAGCGGCACCCGGCCCGGGGCCTCGACGGCCCCCGGGCGCCGGGGGGGCGGGCCGGGCCCCGGCGCGTCCGGGCGCCGAGGGGGCGGCCGGCCCGGGACCCCGACGCCTCCGGGGCCCCGGGGCGGCGGCCGGCCCGGGGCCCGGCGGTCAGCCCAGGGTCGCGGCGGCCGTCTCCGAGGAGTCCCGCAGGAAGGTCGTGCACCGCTCGTACTCGTCCTGCTCGCCGATCTCCCCGGCGGCCCGCGCCAGCGCGTGCAGCGCCCTCAGGAAGCCGCGGTTCGGCTCGTGCTCCCACGGCACCGGGCCGTGCCCCTTCCACCCGTTGCGGCGCAGCGCGTCCAGCGCCCGGTGGTAGCCGGTGCGGGCGTAGGCGTACGACTCCACCACGCGGCCCGCCTCGAAGGCGTCGTCCGCGAGCTGCGCCCAGGCGAGCGAGGAGGTCGGGTACTTCGCGGCGACGTCGGCGGGCGCGGTGCCCTGCGCGAGCGCCTCGCGGGGACCGGGGTCGTCGGGCAGCAGGGTGGGCGCGGGCCCGCCCAGCAGATTCTCATGCGTAACCATCCCCCCAGTCTGCCCCAGGGCCCCGCGGGGCGGGCGTCACGGGGGGCCGGGATCCAGGGGCGGGGCGGAGACCGCGCAGTGCGTCCTGCACGTGGGATGGCAGGCGGGCGGGCGGGGGGCGCGCAGGGTGGCCCAGGCGAGGCCGGCGCCCAGGAGCAGCACCGCCGCGCACATCGGCATCGCCTTCCCGAACGTCTCGTCGAACTCCGCCGGCGAGCGGTACGCCTCCGGCCCCATCCCCGTCAGCAGCGGCAGCGCCGCCACCGCGACCAGCCCCGCCGCCCGGGCCGCCGCGTTGTTGATGCCGCTGGCGAGCCCGGCCCGGGAGACGTCGACGGAGGCGAGCACGGTCGCGGTCAGGGGCGCGACCAGCACGGTCATGCCGAGGCCCAGCACGACCAGGGCCGGCAGCACGTCGCGCACGTACGAGGCGTCCGCCCCGACCCGCAGCATCAGCAGCATCCCGGCCGCGCACAGCAGCGGCCCGACGGTCAGCGGGACGCGCGGCCCGATCCGCTCGCCCAGCTCGCCGGACTTCGCGGAAAGCAGCAGCATCAGCACGGTGGTCGGCAGCAGCGCCGTCCCGGCGGCGAGGGCGGAGTAGCCCGAGACCACCTGGAGCTGGAGCGCGGCGAGGAAGAAGAAGCCGCCGAAGGCCGCGTACACGCAGAGCGTCACGAGGTTCACCGCCGTGAAGAGGCGGGACCGGAAGATCGACGGCGGCACCATCGCCCGCTCGCCCCGCCGCCGCTCCACCCCCACGAAACCGGCCCCGGCCAGCAGGCCCGCCGCCCCCGCCCACCACACCGCGTCGATCAGCGCGTACGTCACGAGGGCGAGCGCCGCCGCGCCGAGCACCGCCCCGAGCACGTCGAAGCGGCGGCCGCGCGCCGCCTCGTCGCGGGACTCGGGGACGTGCCGCAGCGCGACCGGCACGCAGAGCGCGGCGAGCGGCACGTTCAGGAGGAAGACCCACCGCCAGCCGGGCCCGTCGACGAGCCAGCCGCCGACGAACGGCCCGACCGCCGCCCCGACGCCGCCGAAGCCGGACCACAGGCCGACCGCCCGAGCCCGGTCGTCCGGGTGGAAGCTCGCCTGGATCAGCGCGAGCGACCCGGGGGTGAGCAGCGCCCCGCCGACGCCCTGGAGGGCGCGGGCGGCGACGAGCACGCCGGCGTTCGGGGCGAGCCCGCACAGCAGCGAGGCGAGGGCGAACCAGACCACGCCGACGACGAAGACCCGCCGGCGGCCGTACCGGTCGCCGAGCGAGCCGCCGAGCAGGATGAGCCCGGCCAGCGTCAGCATGTACGCGTTCACGGTCCACTGGAGGACGGCGAGGTCGGCGCCGAGGTCCTCGCCGATGTGCGGCAGCGCGACGTTGACGACGGTCGAGTCGAGCAGGGCCATCCCGGAGCCGAGGACGGTGGTGAGGACGATCCGCCGTCCGGTCCGGGAGGCCATCCGCACCTCGGGGCCGGCCGTGCTCATGCCTGCATGGTCCCCCGGGCCCGGCTCCCCCGCCTCCCCGGCGGCGGGCTCAGCGGGTCCGCAGCCGTCCCGCCGCCGCGACCAGGGCGTCGACGCCCCGCTCGGCCTTGGACCGGGGGCAGCCGACGTTGAGCCGGACGAAGCCGGGGGTGCCGTACGTCCCGCCGGGCATGATGGCGACCTTCTCGGTGCGGATCAGCTCCTCCTGGAGCCGGTCCTCGTCGATGCCGAGCGGCCGGAGGTCGATCCAGGCGAGGTAGCCGGCCTGCGGCGGGGTCCAGTCGACTCCCGGGAGGCCCGCGCGGAGCCGTTCCCCGACCATCGCCATCGTCCCGGCGACGTAGTCGCGCAGCCCGTCGAGCCAGGGCGCGCCGTGCCGGTAGGCGGCGACGTGGGCGGTGAGCGAGAGGACGGCCGGGGAGGCGAGGCCCTCGGCGGTCTCCATCCGCCGCAGGAACTCCGCGCGCTCGGCGGGGTCGCCGACGATGCCGTACGAGCCGGAGAGGGCCGGGAAGTTGAAGGCCTTGGTCCCCGAGGTGATCAGGGCCCAGCCGCAGCCCGGGCCGGGCTCCGCGATCCGGCTCCACGGGACGTGGCGGTGGCCGTCGGCGGTCAGGTCGGCGTGGATCTCGTCGCTGACCACGGTCGCGCCGTGCCGCCGGGCCAGCTCCCGGAAGCCGGTCAGCTCCTCCTCGGTCCACACCCGGCCGGTCGGGTTGTGCGGGGAGCAGAGCAGCAGCATCCGGCTGTCCGGGCGGGCCAGCTCCCGCTCCAGCGCCTCGCCGTCCCCGACCGGGACCCCGCGCAGCTCGCGCCCGAGGCCGGTGACGGCCTTGCGGAAGCCGTCGTACGTGGGGGTGTGGACGACGACGCCGTCGCCGGGCTCCGTCCACATCTGGAGCAGCTGGGAGAGCTGGCTGAGCACCGAGGGCGCGTACACGAGGGCGTCGGTGTCGATCGCGGTGTCGTACCGGCTCGCGTACCAGTGGCGTATCGCCTCCCGGAAGCCGCCGTCGCCGCCGAGCCGCCAGTCGGTGTAGCCGAAGACGCCGTGGGCGACCCGCTCGCGCAGCGCGTCGAGGACCACGGGCGGGGAGGCGAAGTCCATGTCGGAGATGGTGAAGGGCAGCAGGCCGGGGACGCCGAAGCGGTCCGCGACGCCGTCCCACTGGACCGACCAGGTGCCCGTCCGGTCCCGCGTCTCGTCGAAGTCGTACATCGATCCCTACCTCCAGGTACGCGAAGGGCCCGGCACCCTCCGTGGATGCCGGGCCCCTCGGTCACGGCTTACTTCAGCTTCTTGCCGGCCGAGCGCAGCGCCTCGCACGCCTCGGTGACGCGCTTGGCCATGCCCGCCTCGGCGAGCTTGCCCCAGGTCCGCGGGTCGTAGGTGGACTTGGTGCCGACCTCGCCGTCGACCTTCAGGACGCCGTCGTAGTTGCGGAACATGTGGTCCACGACCGGACGGGTGAAGGCGTACTGGGTGTCGGTGTCGAGGTTCATCTTCACCACGCCGTTCTCGATGGCGGTGGCGATCTCCTCGGCGGTCGAGCCCGAGCCGCCGTGGAAGACGAAGTCGAACGGGGAGGCCTGGCCGAACTTCTCGGCGACGCCGGCCTGGAGGTCCTTGAGGAGCTCCGGGCGCAGGACGACGTTGCCCGGCTTGTAGACGCCGTGCACGTTGCCGAAGGAGGCGGCGAGCAGGTAGCGGCCCTTCTCGCCCAGGCCCAGGGCCTCGGCGGTGCGGATCGCGTCGTCGACGGTGGTGTACAGCTCGTCGTTGATCTCGTGGCTGACGCCGTCCTCCTCGCCGCCGGTCGGGGTGATCTCGACCTCGAGGATGATCTTGGCGGCGGCGGCCTTCGCGAGCAGCTCCTGGGCGATGGCCAGGTTGTCGGCGAGGGTCTCGGCGGAGCCGTCCCACATGTGCGACTGGAAGAGCGGGTTCTCGCCGCGCGCGACGCGCTCGGCGGAGACCTCCAGGAGCGGGCGGACGTAGCCGTCCAGCTTGTCCTTCGGGCAGTGGTCCGTGTGCAGCGCGACCGTGACGTCGTACTTCGCGGCGACGATGTGGGCGAACTCGGCCAGGGCGACGGCGCCCGTGACCATGTCCTTGCTGTACTGGCCGCCCAGGAACTCGGCGCCACCGGTCGAGATCTGGATGATGCCGTCGCTCTGGGCCTCGGCGAACCCGCGCAGCGCCGCGTGGAGGGTCTGGGAGGAGGTCACGTTGATGGCCGGGTAGGCGAACTTGCCAGCCTTCGCCCGGTCGAGCATCTCGGCGTAGACCTCGGGGGTTGCGATGGGCATTCGTCCGCTCCTTGTGATGTGCGGGTGTGCGTTGCTGTATCCCTGACCTAGGGCGACGTCATCGTCGGTGCCATCTTTCCAGACTCTTGTACGGGCTCCCACGGGCACCGCGCGCCGAAGGGCGGGGTGTTTCACGTGAAACACCCCGCCCTTCGGTAAAAGCGCAGGTCAGAACCGTATGTGCCGGGGTCCGGGACCTAAGTCACGACTTCGCGGCGGTTACGCCGGTCCCCGCCGGCCTCAGGCGAGGCCGAGGTCCGTCAGCTGGTAGCCGGTCAGGTACGGCAGGCCCGCGTCGGCGATCGCGCCGGCCGCGCCCCGGTCCACGATCGTGGCGACGGCGACGACCTCGCCGCCGGCCTCGCGGACGGCCTCGACGGCCGTCAGCGGGGAACCGCCGGTGGTCGAGGTGTCCTCGACCACCAGGCAGCGGCGGCCCTTCACGTCCGTGCCCTCGATCCGGCGCTGCATGCCGTGCGCCTTCTGCGCCTTGCGCACGACGAAGGCGTCGAGGCGCTGTCCGCGCGCGGCGGAGGCGTGCAGCATCGAGGTGGCGACCGGGTCGGCGCCCAGGGTGAGGCCGCCGACGCAGTCGAAGTCCAGGTCCGCGGTCAGGTCGAGCATGACCTGACCCACGAGCGGCGCGGCCTCGCCGTCCAGCGTGATCCGGCGAAGGTCGATGTAGTAGTCGGCTTCCAGACCCGAGGAGAGGGTCACCTTGCCGTGCACCACGGCCTTGTCCTTGATCTGCCGGAGCAGTTCAGCGCGTACGTCAGTCATGCCCCCGAGCTTAAGGGCGCCGGGGTCAGAGCCGCCGCCAGGCCCAGACGCTCTCGACCTCCAAGGGGTCGATGGGGGTGACCAGGCGCGGGTGGGTGTTGAGGCCGTTCGGCGGGCCGGACTGCGGCTCGACACAGACGGCGTCCTCCGGCTCGTCGTAGATCACCACCCACGCGGCGCGGCTGGTCACCTCGAGCTCCAGCTCGCCCGGCCAGGTGAGGGTGACGTCCACGCCGTCGGGCATGCCGAAGCAGTCGTCCCAGGGGCCGGGGAGGGGGGCGATGCGGCGGCCGGTGGGCAGGTGGTTCCCGCCGCGCTCCTCCTGCCAGGCGGGGGTGAAGCCGATCGTCACGTCCTCGCCGCCCCGGCCGAGGTTCCGCAGGAACCAGGGGTGCCAGCCGGCCTGCGCCGGGAAGGAGTCGTCGTACGCCTCCACGCCGAACCGCAGCGTCAGCCGGTCCTCGGCCAGTTCGAGGACCTGGGTGACCCGGCCCTTGTACGGCCACGGGTCGTCGAGCTCGCAGGTGAGGACGGCCTCGGTGGCGGAGGACCGGGCGAGCGTCCAGGCCCGGTCGCGGACGGTGCCGTGGATGGCGTGCGGGGCGGCGTTGACGGGCAGCCGGTGGGTGGTGGCCCCGTCGCGGAACCGGCCGTTCTCGGTCCGGCCGCACCAGGGCACCATCGGGAAGCTGCCGTAGCGCTCGCCCTGCTTCAGGACCTCGGTGCCGGCGATGCGCAGGCTCTCGATCCGGCCGCCGTGCTCGGGGTTGATGGTCAGCTCGGCGTCGCCCGCCGTCAGTCGCGTCAGGTTGCTCACGCCCCGACCCTAAGTCCTGGGACCCACGGGATTGGACCGTTTCAACGCCGACTTTCGGGGCCGTCGTGCGGCGCCGCCGCGCGGGCGGGCCCTCAGCGGCGCCGGCGCAGCGCCCGGGTGACGATCACCGCGGAGGCGAGGGCGAGGGCGGCGGCGGGGGCGACCCAGCGGAGGGTGGCGCCCGCACCGCCCTGCTCGGGGGCGGGCACGGGGGCGTACCGTCCGCGCGGCGGCGCGTGGTCGACCTCCTCGGCGCTCCGGCCGATCATCGTCCGCCGTGCGTGGGCGGCCTCGGCGGCGGGCTTCGCGGCGGGGAACTCCGGGGGCGCGGCGGGGCCGGGGACCGAGTCCTCCTCGAAGTCCGGTCCGCCGTCGAAGGCCCCGGTCCCGAAGGCGGTCCGCCCCTCGGGGCCGGCGTCCGCCGCGGAACCGGCGGCATCGGCGGCATCGGCGGAACCGGCGGCCTCACCGGTCCCGCCCGCCGCCCCGGCGGAATCCGTGGAATCCCTGGAGCCCGTGGAATCCGCCGCCCTCGCCGCGAGCGCGGCGGCGGCCTCCACGAAGGCGTCGAGGAGTCGGTCGCGGGCGGCGGTCCGGGCCTCCTCGGGCTCCTCGGCGAGCCGGCCGGTGGCGGTGAGGGCGCCGGTGAAACCGAGTCCGGTGCCTTCCGCCGCCGGGGTGAGGACGACGGTCAGGGAGACCTCGACGACGCCCTTGCCGCGGGCCTCGGTGCCCTCGCCCTCGTAGGTGATGGCGCCGTCCCGTTCGACGATCCGCAGACCGCCCCGGTAGGTGATGGTGTGGCCGCCGACCCGGAGCCGGAACCGGCCGACGAGGTCCTCGCCCGCCTCGGACGCCGCCTCCGAGGCGTCGCGCTGGAGGCCGGGGACGCAGCGCGCCACCCGCGCCGGGTCGGTGAGGGCGGCCCGCAGGGCCTCGGCCGGGACCGGGACGAACACCTCATGCTCCATGGGAGCCGAGCCTACTCAGCGGGGCGCCCGGCGTCGCCCGTTCGCCCCCGGAGCCCCTCCCGGGTCCCCCGCTCAGCTGCCGTAGCGGGGGTGCACCAGCGTGGACGGCGGCAGCCCGGTGAGCCGGGTGCGCTCGGCGCGCCGGGCGGCGGCGGCCAGGTCGCGGGGGGTGAGGGAGCGGAGCGGGGGCGCGTCGGCGGCGAGCCCGAGGGCGGGCGGCCGGTGGCCGCGGACGGCGAGCAGGAAGCCCCAGTCGTCGGGCTCGTGGCGGCTGCCGCTGGTCCGGTCGGCGCGGTCGGGTCCCGCGGCGAAACCGGGGGCGCGGCCCTCGGTGCTGTACGGCCGGGTGGCGTAGCCGGCGGCGCGCAGGGTCGCGTCGGCGGTCCAGTAGGCGCGGGGCCGGTCGGTGGCGGTCCCGGCGTGCACGACGAGCCGGCCGCCGTCGGCGAGGACGCCGGCGACGAGGCCGTAGAACTCCTGGGCGTACAGCTTGGTGCTGGGGGTGATCCCGGGGTCGGGCAGATCGGAGATCACCACGTCGTACCGTTCCTGCACGTGCCCGGCGGTGCCCCTCAGCCAGTTGAAGGCGTCGGCGTGGACGACCTCCACGCGCGGGTCGCGGAAGGCCTGGCCGTTGAGCGCGGCGAGGGCGGGGTCGGTGCGGGCGAGCCGGACGACGCCCGGGTCGATCTCGACCACGGTGACGGAGCGGACGCCGCGGTGGCGGAGGACTTCGCGGGCGGCGAGGCCGTCGCCGCCGCCGACGACGAGGACGCGCGCGTGCGGACCGTTCATCGCGGGGTGGACGAGCGCCTCGTGGTAGCGGTACTCGTCCGCTCCGGCGACCCGCAGCCGGCCGTCGAGGTAGAGGTCGGGCGGGCCCTCGCGGCCGCCGGTGACCACCACCTCCTGGAGGTCGGTGTGGACGGCGACCCGCACCCGCTCCCCGTACACGGCCCGGCGGGCGGCCTCCTCGAAGTCGTCGACGAGGACGGTCGCGGTGGCGAGCACGCCGAGGACGGCGAGGTTGACGCCGACGACGAGCGCGCGGGTGCGGGCGGTGAGGTCGCGGCGGAAGAACCAGAGGACGAGGGCGGCGCCCGCGACCGCGTTGACCGCGCCGGTGACGAGCGCGCCGGTGAGCTGGCCCAGCCAGGGCAGCAGCAGGAACGGGAAGGCGAGGCCGCCGACGAGCGCGCCCACGTAGTCGGCGGCGAAGAGGTCGGCGACCGTCCCCGCCGCGTCGTCGGGGTCGCCGGCCGGGGCAGGCCGCCCCGCCCGGCGGGGTCTGCCGCCGTCCCCGGACCGCTCCGGAGCCCGCTGGATGAGCGACATCAGCAGCGGGATCTCCGCGCCGATGAGCACCCCGATGCCGAGCGAGAAGGCCACCAGGACCCAGCGCGACTCGCCGAGCCAGGCGAAGCACGCGTACAGCACCAGCGCCGAGGTGCCGCCGATGAGCGCGAGCGCGCCCTCGACCAGGCCGAAGCCGACGGCGGCGCGGCAGCGCAGCCGCTTGGCGAGGAGCGAGCCCAGGCCCATCGCGAAGACCATCACGGACAGCACGACGGACGCCTGCGTGACCGAGTCGCCGATCAGGTACGAGGCGAGGGCGACGAGTTCGAGCTCGTAGACGAGTCCGCAGGCGGCGCAGACGAAGACCACCGCGAGGATCGGCCACCGCACCGTGTCGCGCGGCCGCGGCGGCGGCCGGCGTCGCACCCTCGTGGGTGGCAGGGTCACGGTCGGCTCGATCATGCCCGTAACGCTACGTCACGACTTCCTCGCCCCTTGTCACCCACACGAGTGCACCTGGGGCAAGGGGGAGGCGCGTCAGAGCGTGGCGGGCATACGGGCGCCGATCCTGGTGCGGGTGACCACGAGCTGGCCTTCCTGCGGGTAGGCGTGCCAGGTCCGCCAGCGCACCTGTCCCTCGTGACGCTGCGCCAGCATGGCGGTGAAGGCGTGCGGCGAGCCGGGGAAGGTCCCGGCCAGACCGTGGGGATGGTCGGCGACCAGCGCGAGCAGTTCCTGCGCCCGGCCCGCGAAGGACCCCCGCGTGAGCGTCTCGACGCGGGCCGCGAATTCGTACTCCCATTCTCCGAAGCGCTTGGAGACGCCGAGCGGCAGCGGGGTGCTGCTGCCCTTCATGCAGGCGACGGTCTCGGAACAGGCCCGGCCGTCCTCCTCCAGGAGGACCTGGTGGGAGGCGCCGAGCAGTCTCAACTGCAGTTTCGCGCCTGATAGTTCGAGGTCGAGCACGGCGAGCGCGGGCAGCGGTTCGCGGCCCAGCGCCCAGGCCAGGTCGGCCGCGCGCGTGTCGGTGTAGGAGGTCTTCAGGGTGGTGAGCATGGGTCGGCTCCGCAAACACGGTTTGACGGGTGGGCCGGGGGCGCCCCGGAGAGGATGTCAACGGGAGTGGGGGATCGCCGGCTCGGGTCCACACACGGTCCGAGGGCTGTCTCTGACAGGAGCGAGAGAACCACGGACGCCGGACGACTCGCAGCGTTTTTACCCAACTTGCCGTGGTTTCCATCCCCTTCGGGGACCCCACAGTTCACTTGTTCAAACGGAATCGATCGTTGAGCGAGCGAAAAAGCCCTGCGGAACGTCAATCCCGCCCCGTCCCGGGCCCGTTGTCGCGCCCGTCCCGTCAGTCGCCGCCACCACCGCCGCAACCGCCGCCCCCGCAGCCGGATCCGGAGCCGCACGAGCTGGAGCCGCACCCGCCGCCCCCGCCGTCGGACCAGCCGCCGCGCCGCTTCCTCCTCCCGCCGCCCCCGCCGCCCCTGGTGCCCGACACGATCAGGCCGACCACCAGCACGCCCATGAACACCACGATCAGGGTTTCCATCGTCGTCTCCCCCGTGCGGCGGCACCCTGCCGCCTCCGCCCGGGGGATTCCCGCCCCCCGCCGCCCCCAAAGCGCACTTGAGCAAGTCCAGAGCTTCGGCCCAGGATGACCGGCATGACAAGGCCACCGCTCAACCGCCGGCTCGCGGAGTTCGGGACGACGATCTTCGCCGAGATGTCCGCCCTCGCCGCCCGGACCGGATCGATCAACCTCGGTCAGGGCTTCCCCGACACCGACGGCCCCGAGGAGGTGCGCGAGGCCGCCGTGCGCGCCCTGCGCGACGGCCGCGGCAACCAGTACCCGCCCGGCCCCGGCGTCCCCGAACTGCGCACCGCGATCGCCGACCACCAGCGCGCCCGATACGGCCTGGAGTACGACCCCGACAGCGAGGTCCTGGTCACGGCCGGCGCCACCGAGGCCATCGCCGCGGCCCTGCTCGCGCTGGTCGAGCCCGGCGACGAGGTCGTCGCCCTGGAGCCGTACTACGACTCGTACGCGGCCTGCGTGGCGATGGCCGGCGGCACCCGCGTGCCCGTCACCCTCCGCCCCCACGAGGGCCGCTACGTCCTCGACCTCGACGAGCTGCGGGCCGCCGTCACCCCGCGCACCCGGCTGATCCTGCTCAACACCCCGCACAACCCCACCGGCACCGTCCTCACCCGCGCCGAGCTGACCGCCGTCGCCGAGCTGGCCGTCGAGCGGGACCTCCTCGTCGTCACCGACGAGGTCTACGAGCACCTGGTCTTCGACGGCGCCGCGCACCTGCCGCTCGCGGCCCTCCCCGGCATGCGGGACCGCACCGTCACCATCGGCTCGGCCGGCAAGACGTACTCCTTCACCGGCTGGAAGGTCGGCTGGACCACCGCGAGCCCGGAGCTGACCGCGGCCGTCCGCTCGGCGAAGCAGTTCCTGACCTACGTGTCGTCCGGGCCGTTCCAGTACGCGGTCGCCGAGGCCCTGCGGCTGCCCGACGCCTACTACGACGGGCTGCGCGCCGACCTCCAGGACAAGCGGGACCTGCTGAGCGACGGCCTCGCCCAGGCGGGCTTCACGGTCTTCCGCCCGCAGGGCACGTACTTCGTCACCACCGACATCCGCCCCCTCGGCACCGGCGACGGCTTCGCCTTCTGCCGCTCGCTGCCCGAGCGGGCGGGCGTCGTCGCCATCCCGAACGCGGTCTTCTACGACGACCGCGCGGCCGGCGCCCCCTTCGTCCGCTTCGCCTTCTGCAAGCGGACCGACGTCCTCCAGGAGGCGGTGGACCGGCTCAAGCGGCTGGGCTGAGGAAACGGCGGAAGCCGGGCCCCCTCGTGGGGGCCCGGCTTCCGCGCGCGGTGCGGGACGGGGCTCAGGCCTCGTCGGCCTCGCCCTCGGCCTTGTCCTCGGGGGACTGCAGGCCGAACTGCTCGACGATCCACTTGTCGAACTCGATGGAGGCGCGGACCCAGCTCACCGTGGAGGACACGAAGTGCTCCAGGGCGACGCCGGTGCCGATCAGCATCTGGGCCTCACCGATGAGACGGAGGGTGGCGGAGCCGTCCTCCTCCTCGTGCAGGTGGGTGTAGACCTTCGGCCACAGGGTGCGGCGGTTCCAGTCGTCGATCGCGTCGAGGATCCTGGACCGGTCGTCGGCCGAGTGCGGACGGTCGTAGAACGTGCGCACCGAGAACACCTGCTGCTCGTTCTCGCCGCGGAACATGAAGTATGTGCGGAAGTCCTCCCACGGCGCCGCGAGGTCACCCTCGTCGTCGACGACGTACTTGAGCTCCATCTGCTCCAGGAGCTGCTTCACCAGGTCCTGGTCGGGGACGACGGGGCCCGCCGGTCCTGCCTGGGGCTGGGGCTGTCCCCCGAAATTCGGAATCGAGGACGGGTCGATGCTCACCGTGAATTTCCCTTCGTACGGATGTTGCCATCCTCCCCCATCCCGGCCGGTCCGTGGCAAGCCCCGCCGGGGCGGATCCGCTGCGGGCTGACTTGATCCGCGCCCCGGCCTACTGCGCCGCCCCGACGATCAGTCCGTCCTCGAAGCGGTCCACGCGGACGGTGTCGCCGTCGCGGACCTCGCCGGCCAGGATCTCCTTGGCGAGCCGGTCGCCGATGGCCGTCTGGATGAGGCGGCGCAGCGGCCGGGCGCCGTACGCCGGGTCGTTGCCCTCCTCGGCCAGCCACTCCAGGGCCTCCGGGGTGACGTCCAGGGTGAGCCGGCGGTCGGCGAGCCGCCTGGCGAGCCGGTCGATCTGGAGGCGGGCGATCCGGCCCAGCTCGGCGCGGTCGAGCGCGGAGAAGACCACGAGGTCGTCCAGCCGGTTCAGGAACTCGGGCTTGAAGCTGGCCCTGACGACCTCCAGGACCTGCTGCTTCTTCTCCTCGTCGCCGGTCAGCGGCTCGACCAGGTACTGGCTGCCCAGGTTCGAGGTGAGGATCAGGATGGTGTTGCGGAAGTCCACGGTGCGGCCCTGGCCGTCGGTGAGGCGGCCGTCGTCGAGGACCTGGAGCAGGATGTCGAAGACCTCCGGGTGGGCCTTCTCCACCTCGTCCAGGAGCACGACGCTGTACGGGCGGCGGCGGACGGCCTCGGTGAGCTGGCCGCCCTCCTCGTAGCCGACGTAGCCGGGGGGCGCGCCGACCAGCCGGGCCACCGAGTGCTTCTCGGAGTACTCGGACATGTCGATGCGGACCATGGCCCGCTCGTCGTCGAAGAGGAAGTCCGCGAGCGCCTTCGCCAGCTCGGTCTTGCCGACGCCGGTGGGGCCGAGGAAGAGGAAGGAGCCGGTGGGCCGGTCGGGGTCGGCGATCCCGGCGCGGGTGCGGCGCACCGCGTCGGAGACGGCCCGGACGGCCTCGGTCTGGCCGATGAGGCGGCGGCCCAGCTCGTCCTCCATGCGGAGCAGCTTCTGGGTCTCGCCCTCCAGGAGGCGTCCTGCGGGGATGCCGGTCCAGGCGCCGACGACGTCGGCGATGTCGTCGGGGCCGACCTCCTCCTTGACCATGGTGTCCTTCTGGACCTCTCGCTCGGCCTCGGTGGCCGCCTCCAGCTCGCGCTCCAGGGTGGGGATCTCGCCGTAGAGCAGCTTGGAGGCGGTGTCGAAGTCGCCGTCTCGCTGGGCGCGCTCGGCGCGGCCGCGGGTCTCGTCGAGCCGTTCCTTCAGCTCGCCGACCCGGTTGAGGGACTGCTTCTCCTTCTCCCAGCGGGCGGTGAGGCCGCGCAGCTCCTCCTCGCGGTCGGCGAGGTCGCGGCGGAGCTTCTCCAGGCGCTGGACGCTGGCCGGGTCGGTCTCCTTGGCGAGGGCCAGCTCCTCCATGCGGAGCCGGTCGACGGAGCGCTGGAGCTCGTCGATCTCGACCGGGGAGGAGTCGATCTCCATGCGGAGCCGGGAGGCGGCCTCGTCGACGAGGTCGATGGCCTTGTCGGGGAGGAAGCGGGAGGTGATGTACCGGTCGGAGAGGGTCGCGGCGGCCACCAGCGCGGAGTCGTTGATCTGCACCTTGTGGTGGGCCTCGTACCGGCCCTTGAGGCCGCGGAGGATGGCGACGGTGTCCTCGACGGACGGCTCGGCGACCAGGACCTGCTGGAAGCGGCGCTCCAGGGCGGGGTCCTTCTCGATGCGCTCGCGGTACTCGTCGAGGGTGGTGGCGCCGACCATGCGGAGCTCGCCGCGGGCCAGCATGGGCTTGAGCATGTTGCCGGCGTCCATGGCGGAGTCGCCGCCCGCGCCCGCGCCGACGACGGTGTGCAGCTCGTCGATGAAGGTGATGACCTGGCCGTCGCTCTCCTTGATCTCGGAGAGGACGGTCTTCAGCCGCTCCTCGAACTCGCCGCGGTACTTCGCGCCGGCGACCATCGCGCCGAGGTCCAGGGAGACCAGCCGCTTGTTCCGCAGCGACTCGGGGACGTCGCCCTTCACGATCCGCTGGGCGAGGCCCTCGACGACGGCGGTCTTGCCGACGCCGGGCTCGCCGATGAGGACGGGGTTGTTCTTGGTGCGCCGGGACAGGACCTGCACCACGCGGCGGATCTCGTGGTCGCGGCCGATCACCGGGTCGAGCTTGCCCTCGCGGGCTGCGGCGGTGAAGTCGGTGCCGAACTTCTCCAGGGCCTTGTACGAGCCCTCCGGGTCGGCGGTGGTCACGCGGCGGCCTCCCCTGGCCTTCTCGAAGGCGTCCTCGAGCCGGCGGGCGGTCGCGCCCTGCCGGTCGAGGACCTGGCCGGCCTGGCCGCCCTTGGCGGCGAGGCCGATGAGCAGGTGCTCCGTGGACAGGAACTCGTCGCCGAGCCGCTTCGCGCGCGCGTCGGCGTCGGCGATGACGGCGAGCAGGTCCCGGTTGGGCTGCGGGGGCGCGACGGTGGAGCCGGTGACGCTGGGCAGGGCGGCGAGCAGCCGCTCCGCGCCCTCGCGGACGGCGGCCTGGTCGGCCTCGACGGCGGCGAGCAGGTCGGTGATGTTCTCGTTGTCCTGACCGGCCAGCAGTGCGAGCAGAAGGTGGGCGGGGGTCAGGTCGGCGTGCCCCTGGGACACGGCGCGGCTGCTCGCCGCGTTCAGCGCGTCCCGGCTCCTGTTGGTCAGTTCGGCGTCCACGTGCGGGGTCTCCTCCTGGGTGCGGTCCTCTG
Organism: Streptomyces sp. NPDC058758; assembly: GCF_042746075.1. NCBI lineage: Bacteria > Bacillati > Actinomycetota > Actinomycetes > Kitasatosporales > Streptomycetaceae > Streptomyces > Streptomyces sp. NPDC058758. The sequence goes on from NZ_JBHYPS010000033.1 coordinate 64,642, forward strand.
GGTCCTTGTCTGTACTGACTCATACAGCGTACATAAAGTTGAGTCTATTCCGCTCAAGGTATCGGGGCCGGAGGAAGCGGCGGTAGTTTCCGGGCATGGCGACTGACCCGAGGAACCCCACCGACTCGTACCTCAGCTTCTGGCGCGAGTACCACATGTGCACGCTGACCACCCCGCGCCCGGACGGCACCCCCCACGTGGTGGCCGTCGGCGTCACGTACGACCCCGAGAACGGCCTGGCGCGGGTCATCACCAACAAGCACAGCCGGAAGGTCGCGAACGTGCTGGCGGCCGGCGCGGAGGGCGCGCGGGTCGCGGTCTGCCAGGTCGACAAGGGCCGCTGGGCCACCCTGGAGGGCGTCGCCCGGATCCGTACGGAGGAGGCGCGGGTCGCCGACGCCGTGGCGCGCTACGCGGAGCGCTACGGCCGCACCCCGACGCCCAACCCCGACCGGGTCGTCATCGAGATCGCCCTCACCCGGGCGATGGGCCGCGCGTAGCGGAAACGGGAACGGCGGCAGCGGCAGCGGCAGCGGCAGCGGCAGCGGCAGCGGGGCGGAAACGGAAAAGCACAACGGCGCCATCGCGTTTCAGGTCCGCGATGGCGCCGTTGTGTGGGGGAAGCACCTGAGCGATCTACAACGACGGGGGAATCGCTCAGGCGCTGCGGGGGGTGGCGGTGATGGTCTCGGGCTCGAACCGCGCCCCGACCGGCTGGTGGTCGCGCTGGTCCAAGTTGACGAAGATCATGCCGTACCTGATGGCACAGCGGACGGGCCGAGGGGCGCCGCGCGGGCGGCGGAGGCATCGATAGGCGCGAATGTCCTCGTCGTCCTCGCGGACGATGACGATCGGCTCACCGAAGAGAGTGACCTTCAACGACTCGCCACGGCGCGGCACCGCGGTGACGAGGTCGATGAAGTGCCACCCGGACCGGTAGGCACTCGCCATCTCGCGTCGAAAACGAGGGTCTTCGGGAACCGTCATGCCCTCACGGACCCCCATCCGGGATCGGCGGCCGGCGCCACGCCCCAACCGGGATCGGCGAGGGCGACGGCCTGTCGCAGACCCCAGCCCGGGTCCGCCTGCACGACCTTCGTCTGCGAACCCCACCCCGGGTCCTGGGTCACCGTGACCGCGCCCACAGCTGCAGCAGCCATCAGCGCGACACCGACTACGGTGCGTATGAGCTTCTTGGACATGACCGAGCAACCTCACTCGAAGGTGTGTAACTACCTGCTCCCCCGCAAGTCACGACGATCGCTCACTCGTCCCGTTTCCACCACTCGCCCAATGCATCATGTTCCTGTAATGCAAAAGCCTGGGGGTGTACGCATGCGGATAGAGCCTGACGAAAAGGTGCATTCTCACACGCACGCAGACCTGTGCGAACCGGGCACTCGGCTCTATGCGGAGGCCCTCAGGGGAGGCCGGATCGCCCGTTCCGACATCTCTCCCGCTCCCTGCCTGATGGAGCTGGACCTGCTGCGTCCCGACCCCGACGACGCCGAATGGCTCCGCCCGGTGGCCCCTTCGGCCGCCCTCGCCCGCCTCCTCGACCCGCTGGAGAAGGAGATACAGGAGCGGCGGCGCCAGACCGTCACCCTCGCCGACGCCTTCGAACCCTTCATGGCCCTCGGCGCACGCGACCCGTCGATGACCCACGCCATCACCGTCCTCGAAGGCCTGGAGCGGATCAACGACAACCTGGACCGCGCCGTGGCCGAATGCACCTCGGAACTGCTCACGGTACAGCCGGGGAAGGGCCGCAGCGCGCACACGTTCGGCGAAGCCCTGCGCCGGGTGCGGCCGTTGCTCGGCCGGGGCATCAAGATGCGCACCCTCTACCAGCACACCGCCCGCCACCAGCCCATCACCCTGGCGTATCTGGAGCGCATCGGGCCCGAGGTCGAGGTCCGCACGCTGGAGGAGATCATCGACCGGCTCATCATCGTCGACCGCAAGGTCGCCTTCGTGCCGGCGAGCCGCGACCGCACCATCGCCCTCGAACTGCGCCACCAGGGCCTCGTCGAGTACCTCGGCGGGGTCTTCGACCAGTTCTGGCTCCAGGCGACCCCGCTGGACGCGCCCGTCACCTACCAGCCGCAGCTCAGCGGCATCAGCGGCGTCCAGCGCTCCATCGCCGCCCTCCTCGTCGAAGGCCACGTCGACGAGGCCATCGCGCGCCGGCTCGGGATGAACGTCCGGACCTGCCGGGCGCACATCGCCAAGCTCGCGGCCACCCTGGGGAGCGGGAGCCGGGCGCAGCTCGGGTACCTCATCGCCCGGTCCGGGATCCTCGAACGGGACAACTGACCACCGTGCACGCACACATCGCGCTCGACGGCCCCGCCGGCACCCTCCGCGTCACCGGGGCCGGGCTGCCCGCCGTGGAACTCGTCCGGGCCCCGGGGACGCCCGCCGACGCCCACACGCCCATCGGCACCCGCAGGGCCGCCCTGCTGACGCTCACCGTCGACGGCGCGCCCGCCGTGATCCGGCCCGCCCGGGGGCGGCTGCTGCGGCGCTCGTACCGGGTGGACGTCCGCGTCGGCGGCCACCGCTACCGGCTCGTGCCCTGCTCGTACGGGGAGAGCCGGCTCAGCCGGGACGGGCGGCGGATCGGCACCCTGGAGTCCAGCGGCGACGGGCGGGTGAGCGACGCGTGGGACGCCGGGCCCACCCCGCTCGACCTGGCCGTCGGCACCGCGCTGGCCGCCGCCTTCGGCACCGGCGCCGCGCCCTGGTGGGAGACGGTGGGCGACATCGTCGGCGAACTCGTCGCGCCCTGAGGCGCCGCGCCCGGGACGACAGGCCCCGGGACGGCGCGCCCGGAGACGGCACGCGCGGGATGCCGAAACCCCCGGGACGCCGAAACGGCCCCCTCCACCGGAAGGGGGCCGTGCGGTCGCGTACCGGCGGCTACTCGCCGCGCTTCGGCGCCGGCCGCCAGACCACCAGCGCGCTCGCCTGCTGCACGTCCTGGTACGGGACCAGGTCGCGCCGGTAGGAGGCGTGCACCTGGGCCTCGCGCTGCCGCATCGCGGCGGCCGCGCCCTCGACGGCCGAGGAGAGCTCGGCGACGCGGGCCTGGAGCGCGGCGACCTGGTTCTCCAGCTCGATGATGCGCTTGATGCCGGCCAGGTTGATGCCCTCGTCCTGCGACAACTGCTGCACCTGGCGGAGCAGTTCGATGTCGCGGGCCGAGTAGCGGCGGCCGCGGCCGGCCGTGCGGTCCGGGGAGACCAGACCCAGGCGGTCGTACTGGCGCAGGGTCTGCGGATGCAGACCCGACAGCTGGGCCGCCACCGAGATGACGTACACCGGGGTCTCGTCGGTCAGTTCGTACGCCCTGCCGCCGAAGCCCGGCTGCCGTCGTCGTCCTTCCACCGCGTCACGCTCCCTTCGCCGCCTGGAACAGCTCCGCCCTGGGGTCCGTCGAGGCGGTCGCCTCGCGGTAGGTCTCCAGGGCCTCGCGGGCCTTGTCGTCCAGCTCCTTCGGCACCGCGACCTCGACCGTCACCAGCAGGTCGCCGCGCGTGCCGTCCTTGCGGACCGCGCCCTTGCCGCGGGCGCGCATGGTCCGGCCGTTCGGGGTGCCCGCGGGCAGCTTGAGGGTGACCGCGGGGCCGCCGAGGGTCGGGACCTTGATCTCGCCGCCGAGCGCGGCCTCCGTGAAGGAGACCGGGACGGTGACGGTGAGGTTGTCGTCCTTGCGGCCGAAGACCGGGTGGGCGTCGACGTGCACGACGACGAACAGGTCGCCGTGGGGTCCGCCGCGCTCGCCCGGGGCTCCCTTGCCGCGCAGCCGGATCTTCTGGCCGTCGAAGACGCCCGCCGGGATCCGGACCTGCATGGTGCGCGAGGACTTGGCCCGGCCGGAGCCCTTGCAGACCTCGCAGGGGTTCTCGGCGATGAGGCCGCGGCCCTTGCAGTCCACGCACGGGTCGGTCAGCGAGAAGCCGCCGCCGCTGCCGCGCGAGACCTGGCCGGTGCCGACGCAGGTGGGGCACACCCGGGGGGTGCCGTTCTTGTCGCCGGTGCCGGAGCAGGCCGTGCAGGGCTGCTGGCTGGACATCCGCAGGGGCACGGTCGCGCCCTCGATGGCCTCGGTGAAGCTGAGCGTCACCTCGGACTCGATGTCCTGGCCGCGCCGGGGCTGGGTGCGGGCGCCCGCGCCGCCGCCGCGGTTGAACAGGCCGCCGAAGACGTCCCCGATGCCACCGCCGCCGAAGCCGCCGGGCCCGCCCTGGGCGCCTCCGAAGAGGTCGCCCAGGTCGAAGTTGAACGAGCCGCCGGCCCCGGGCCCGCCGGCCCGGAAGCCGCCGTTCCCGAAGAGGGCGCGCGCCTCGTCGTACTCCTTGCGCTTCTTGGGGTCGCCGAGGACGTCGTTCGCCTCGGAGATCTCCTTGAAGCGCTCCTCGGCCTTGGTGTCGCCCTTGTTGGCGTCCGGGTGGTTCTCGCGGGCGAGCTTCCGGTACGCCTTCTTGATCTCTGCCTCGGTGGCGTCCTTGGGGACGCCGAGGACCTTGTAGTAGTCCTTCTCGACGAAGTCCTTCGTGCTCATCGACGTCCCTCCTCCCGCACGCGGGTGTGGCTGCTTACTCGCTGTCCTTCTCGGCGGAGTCGTCCGACTCCTCGGCCTTCGCCTGGGCGCCCGGCTGGGGCTCGGCGACGGCCACGCGGGCGGGCCGGACGGTCCGCTCGCCGATCCGGTACCCCGGCTGCAGGATCGCCACGCAGGTCGTCTCGGTGACGTCCGGCGCGTAACTGTGCATCAGGGCCTCGTGGATCGTCGGGTCGAAGGGCTCGCCCTCCTTGCCGAACTGCTGGAGCCCCATCTTGGCGACGACGGTCTCCAGCGACTCGGCGACCGACTTGAAGCCGCCCACGACCTCGCCGTGCTCCCGGGCCCGGCCGATGTCGTCGAGGACCGGGAGCAGCTCGGTCAGGAGGCTCGCCACGGCGATCTCCTTGACCGTGACCCGGTCCCGCTCGACCCGGCGCCGGTAGTTCTGGTACTCGGCCTGGAGCCGCTGGAGGTCCGCGGTGCGCTCGGAGAGCGCCGTACGGGCCTGGTCCAGCTGGGCCAGGAGAGCAGTGTCCGTCACGTCCCCGGCCGGGGCCGCCGCGTCCTCGGAGGACTCGGCGGCCTCGGCGGCGTCGCCGGAGGGGACGTCGGGCTTCTCCTCGAAGCCCGGAGTCTCCTCGCTCACGCCTGGCCGTCCTTCTTGGGCTCGTCGTCGACGATCTCGGCGTCGACGACGTCGTCGTCGGCCTTGGCCTCGCCGGCGGGCGCGCCGGCCTGGGCGGCCTGCGCGTCGGCGTACATGGCCTGGCCGAGCTTCTGCGAGACGGCCGCGACCTTCTCGGTGGCGGTGCGGATCTCGGCGGCGTCCTCGCCCTTGAGCTTCTCCTTCAGCTCGGCGACGGCGGCCTCGACCTCGGTCTTCACGTCGCCCGGGACCTTGTCCTCGTTGTCCTTGAGGAACTTCTCGGTCTGGTAGACGAGCGCCTCGCCCTGGTTGCGGGACTCGGCGGCCTCGCGGCGGCGGTGGTCCTCGTCCGCGTACTGCTCGGCCTCCTGGCGCATCCGGTCGACCTCGTCCTTCGGCAGCGAGGAGCCGCCGGTGACGGTCATCTTCTGCTCCTTGCCCGTGCCCAGGTCCTTCGCGGTCACGTGCATGATGCCGTTGGCGTCGATGTCGAAGGCGACCTCGATCTGCGGGACGCCGCGCGGGGCCGGCGGGAGGCCGGTCAGCTCGAACATGCCGAGCTTCTTGTTGTACGCCGCGATCTCGCGCTCGCCCTGGTAGACCTGGATCTGCACGGACGGCTGGTTGTCCTCGGCCGTCGTGAAGATCTCGGACCGCTTGGTCGGGATCGTGGTGTTGCGCTCGATGAGCTTGGTCATGATGCCGCCCTTGGTCTCGATGCCGAGGGACAGCGGGGTCACGTCGAGGAGCAGGACGTCCTTGACCTCGCCCTTGAGGACGCCGGCCTGGAGGACGGCGCCGATGGCGACGACCTCGTCCGGGTTCACGCCCTTGTTGGCCTCGTTGCCGCCGGTCAGCTCCTTGACGAGCTCGGCGACGGCCGGCATGCGGGTCGAACCGCCGACCAGGACCACGTGGTCGATCTCGGAGAGGGCGATGCCCGCGTCCTTGATGACGTTGTGGAAGGGGACCTTGCAGCGCTCCAGGAGGTCCGAGGTGAGCTGCTGGAACTGGGCGCGCGTGAGCTTCTCGTCCAGGTGCAGCGGGCCCTCGGCGGAGGCCGTGATGTAGGGCAGGTTGATGGAGGTCTCGGTCGAGGAGGAGAGCTCGATCTTCGCCTTCTCGGCCGCCTCGCGCAGACGCTGGAGCGCCATCTTGTCGGCGGAGAGGTCGACGCCGTGACCGTTCTTGAACTGGGTCACCAGGTAGTCGACGACGCGCTGGTCCCAGTCGTCGCCGCCGAGGTGGTTGTCACCGTTGGTGGCCTTCACCTCGACGACGCCGTCGCCGATCTCCAGGAGGGACACGTCGAAGGTGCCGCCACCGAGGTCGAAGACGAGGATCGTTTGGTCGTCCTTGTCGAGGCCGTAGGCCAGGGCGGCCGCGGTCGGCTCGTTGACGATGCGCAGGACGTTGAGGCCCGCGATCTCGCCGGCCTCCTTGGTGGCCTGGCGCTCGGAGTCGTTGAAGTACGCCGGGACGGTGATGACCGCGTCGGTGACCTTCTCGCCCAGGTAGGCCTCGGCGTCGCGCTTCAGCTTCTGGAGGATGAAGGCGGACATCTGCTGCGGGTTGAAGTTCTTCCCGTCCAGCTCGATCTTCCAGTCGGTGCCCATGTGGCGCTTCACGGACCGGATGGTCCGGTCGACGTTGGTGACCGCCTGGCGCTTGGCGACCTCGCCGACGAGCACCTCGCCGTTCTTGGCGAAGGCGACGACGGACGGCGTGGTCCTGGCGCCCTCGGCGTTGGTGATGACGGTGGGCTCGCCGCCTTCCAGAACGCTGACGACGGAGTTAGTCGTACCCAGGTCGATGCCGACCGCACGTGCCATTTCGATTCCTCCAGCTGACTGACTTGAGTGGAACTGACTCAAGGATGCATGACGGAACGCGGGGCGTCAACAGACCTGAGTCGGGTGGGCTCAACTCTTCGCCCTCCTCCTCGCTCAAAGAGACGCAGGGGGCGCGTCGTTACCTGACGCGGGGCGGAGGAAGTGGCAGAGTCCTGGTGCCCCTTGTCGGGCAAAGCAGGCAGAGCAGGCATATCCCACGAATATCCCATGATCTCAGCCGGAGGGGGCCGGGGCATGACGGCGGACCATCGCAGCGTCGACCTCAAGCGCGGCTTCGACCTGGTCGGGGGTACGGCGCTGCTGCTGCTCCTCGCGCCGGTGCTCGGCGCGGCCGCCCTCTCCCTCGCGCTCACCCGGGAGGGCCCCCTCCTGCGCCGCCGCACGGTGGCGGGGCGGGGCGGCCGGCCCTTCACGATGCTGACCCTGCGCACCCGCGGTCCGCTGGCCGCGCTGCCGCTGCTGCTGCACGTCGTGCGGGGCCAGATGTCGCTCGTCGGACCGTGCCCGCTCTCCCCCGGCCACCGGGAGTGCACGGGCGAGGCGCGGCGCCGGCTCTCGGTCCGCCCGGGGCTGACCGGGCCGTGGCAGATCAGCGACCGCTCCGACCTGCCGTGGGAGGAGCGCGAGCTGCTCGACCTCCACTACGTGGACCACCACTGGCTCGGCATGGACCTGGCCGTTCTGGCGCGTACGCTTCCAGCAGTCCGCCGACGTCGTCTCCGTCGCGCCTCCGCCCGCGCGGCAAGGCTTGCCTGAGCGACACAGATCACCGCAGGGGCCGCTACAGAGAGGCGGCCGGAAACGGTAATCTCAGCACGGACTAATTAAGTTACCGCTTAGTAGGCTCTGGGCGATGGTGAGGGTGAGGCGAGCACAGGCCGCCCCCGCCGCTCCCCGGGCCCGCCCGAGGAGCCCGTCATGCAACTCGCCGCGATCATCGTGTCGCTGACGCTGACCGTGGTCGGCGTTGCCCTGCTCGCTCGCGCCATCGGCCAGTTCGTCCGCTACTTCAAGCTCGGCCAGCCGGTCCCGGCCGGCACCCGCACGGACAACCCCTACCAGCGCAGCGTCACCCTGGTCCGGGAGTTCCTGGGCCACACCCGGATGAACCGCTGGGGCATCGTGGGCTTCGCCCACTGGTTCGTCGCGGTCGGCTTCCTGACCCTGCCGCCGACCCTCGCGCAGGCCTTCGGCCAGCTCTTCCAGGCCGACTGGACGCTGCCGGTCATCGGCGGCTTCCTGCCCTTCGAGCTCTACATCGAGTTCATCGGCGTCATGACGATCCTCGGCATCGCCGTGCTGATGGTCATCCGCCTGCTGAGCCTGCCCTCGCGCGCCGGCCGCAAGTCCCGCTTCGCCGGCTCCAAGGCCGGCCAGGCGTACTTCGTCGAGTACGTGATCCTCACCATCGGCCTCGCGATCTACGTGCTCCGCGGCCTGGAGGGCGCGATCCACCACGTCGAGGGCTACGAAGCCGCGTACTTCGCCTCGTACCCGCTCGTCCTGGCCTTCAAGGGCCTGTCGGTCGGTACCCTCCAGACGCTCATCTACTTCACCGCCATGGTGAAGATCAGCACCTCGTTCATCTGGATGATCGTGGTCTCGCTGAACACCAACATGGGCGTCGCCTGGCACCGCTTCCTCGGCTTCCCGAACATCTGGTTCAAGCGCAACGCCGACGGCGCCACCGCGCTCGGCGCGCTCCAGCCGATGACCACCGGCGGCAAGCCGGTCGACTTCGAGGACCCGGGCGAGGACGACGTCTACGGCGTCTCCCAGGTCGAGCAGTTCTCCTGGAAGGGCCTGCTCGACTTCTCCACCTGCACCGAGTGCGGCCGCTGCCAGTCGCAGTGCCCCGCCTGGAACACCGGCAAGCCCCTCTCCCCCAAGCTCCTCATCATGTCGCTGCGCGACCACGCGCACGCCAAGGCGCCGTACCTGCTCGCGGGCGGCGGCAAGGACATGGAGGGCAACGAGAAGGCGACCGCCGAGCAGCTCAAGGACGTCCCCGCCGCCGCGCTGGCCGAGGCCGAGCGCCCGCTGATCGGCACCGTCGAGGAGAACGGCGTCATCGACCCGGACGTCCTGTGGTCCTGCACCACCTGCGGCGCCTGCGTCGAGCAGTGCCCGGTCGACATCGAGCACATCGACCACATCGTCGACATGCGCCGCTACCAGGTCATGATCGAGTCCGCCTTCCCGTCGGAGGCCGGCACGATGCTGAAGAACCTGGAGAAGAAGGGCAACCCCTGGGGCCTGGCCAAGAAGCAGCGCGTCGAGTGGACCAAGGAGGTCGACTTCGAGGTCCCGATCGTCGGCAAGGACGTCGAGGACCTGTCCGAGGTCGACTACCTCTACTGGGTCGGCTGCGCCGGCGCCCTGGAGGACCGCGCCAAGAAGACCACCAAGGCCTTCGCCGAGCTGCTGCACATCGCGGGCGTCAAGTTCGCGATCATGGGCGGCGACGAGAAGTGCACCGGTGACTCCCCCCGCCGCCTGGGCAACGAGCCGCTCTTCCAGCAGCTCGGCCAGGAGAACGTCGCGATGCTGAACATGGCGTTCGGCGAGGACGACGACGACCCGGAGACGAAGAAGCCGAAGTCGGCCAAGAAGATCGTCTCGACCTGCCCGCACTGCTTCAACACCATCGCCAACGAGTACCCGCAGCTGGGCGGCGAGTACGAGGTCATCCACCACACCCAGCTGCTCCAGCACCTCATCGACGAGGGCAGGCTCATCCCGGTGACCCCGGTCGACGGCCTCATCACCTACCACGACCCGTGCTACCTGGGCCGCCACAACAAGGTCTACACGCCCCCGCGCGAGATCATGTCGGCCGTCCCGGGCCTGCGCCAGCAGGAGATGCACCGCCACAAGGAGCGCGGCTTCTGCTGCGGCGCCGGCGGCGCGCGGATGTGGATGGAGGAGCGGATCGGCAAGCGCATCAACACCGAGCGCGTCGACGAGGCCCTGTCCCTCAACCCGGACATCGTCTCCACCGCCTGCCCGTTCTGCCTCGTCATGCTCACGGACTCCGTGAACGGCAAGAAGAACGACGGCAAGGCGAAGGAGTCGCTCCAGGTCGTCGACGTGGCCCAGCTGCTGCTCGACTCGGTGAAGACCCCGGTCGACCCCGAGCCCGAGGCCCCGGCGGAGGAGCCGGAGCCGGTCGCGTAGGGCGTAGGCCGGCCGCGTAAGGCGTAGGCCGGCCGCGTCGGGCGTACGACCGGCCGCGTCAGGCGTACGAGAAGGGCCGCACCCACCCGCTGGTGGGGGCGGCCCTTCGTCGCGTCCGGGGCCCGGGGTCACCGCTTCTGGGCGTGGTACTTCGCGACGAGCCTGCCGTTCAGGTCGTAGACCCAGCTGTCGCCGCCCTGCTTCGGGGTGCCGACGACGACGAAGCGGTACGCGTGCTGGCCGGGCTGCACGGCGAGCTTGTAGGTCCAGCCGCGGTGCCGGGCGGTGAGGTGCCGGGCGTCGACGGTGGCGAGCCGCTTGCCGCCGGCGAGCGAGACCTGGACGCGCGGCCCGTTCCCTGCCCTCTCCGCGAAGGTGGCGACGGTGCCGTCGGGCAGCTTGACCTGCGCGTTCCGGTGGTGCGGGGCGGGCTTGGGCTGCGGCTTCGGGGTGGGGGCGGGCTTCGGGGTCGGGACGGGCGCCGGGACGTCCTCCTTCCAGGAGCTCACGGTGCCGTCGGGCTGGAGGACGATGTGGAGCCCGTTGTTCTCCCCGTACCCGGGCCGTCCCCCCGTACTGGTCAGACTGCCGATCAGGAACCCGTCACGCCCCACGACGTCGGCGGTGTACGCGTCCTCCCCGGTCTGCCGCACCCACGCGGTGGACCCGTCGGCCAGCGGCCAGTCGGAACCCCGGTCCCGCACGGCCGCCCGCGGCTCCGCGGAGCCCGCGCCGTCGTCGGCGAAGGCGGCGACGGCCGGGAGGAGGAGGGCGACGGAGGTGCCGGCGGCGACGGCGGCGGTACGCAGGACACGGGCACGGCGGTGCAGAAGCATGGAGAACTCCCAGGGGTTTCACTGCTGACCCCACCGAAGCTACGGACCCCACATTGAGGTGATACGTCCGTTTTGTAACAGCGACCGCACGGCCGTCCCGCGACCCTGTGACCCCCTAGGGGATGTCACAGCTCCGCACCGAAGGAGCGGGGCCGCCGCGGAAGCGGGTACGTTCATTGACGTGGCTGGATTCAGGAACGGACGCGGCCGGGACAACCGCCCCCCGCAGCAGCAGCATCGACCGCAGCAGGCGCCGTACGGGTACGAGGCGCCTCCGCAGGCGTACCCGCAGCAGCAGTGGCGGCAACAGCCGCCGCAGCACCAGCAGCCGTACGGCGAGCCGGAATACTTCGGCGACCCGCACGGATCGCACCAGCACCAGCACCAGCACGCGGCGGCGGCGAACAACCCGGGCCACACCCAGATGTTCAGCGTCGACGACCCCTACGGGCAGGCGGGCGCCTACCAGGCCCCGCCCGTCCCGGTCGGCCCCCGCCTGCCCTGGAAGGCCCTCCTGAGCGGCATCGTGCTCCGCCCCGCGGACACCTTCCTCCGGATGCGCGACCACGCGGTCTGGGGCCCGGCGCTGACCGTCACCTTCCTCTACGGCCTGCTGGCGATCTTCGGCTTCGACCAGGCCCGCGAGGAGGTGCTGAACGCGACGCTGTCCAGCACGATCCCGTACGTCCTGATGACGGGCGTCGGCTTCGTCGTCGCCGGTCTGATCCTCGGCGCCGTCACCCACACCCTCGCCCGCCAGCTCGGCGGCGACGGCGCCTGGCAGCCCACGGTCGGCCTGTCCATGCTGATCATGTCCCTCACGGACGCCCCCCGCCTCCTCTTCGCCCTCTTCCTCGGCGGCGACAACGGCCTGGTGCAGATCATCGGCTGGCTGACCTGGGGCGCGGCCGGCGCCCTCTTCACCCTCATGGTCGGCCGCTCCCACGACCTCCCCTGGCCCAAGGCCCTCGGCGCCTCGGCCATCCAGCTGGTCGCCCTCCTGAGCCTGATCAAGCTGGGCACCCTGTAACGGGGGCCGCCGCACGCGAAGAAGGCCCCCGCCGTGACCGGCGGGGGCCTTCTCGCGCGTCGGGGAGGCCCGGGCGCCGGGGACGCTCAGGCCGCCCGGGGTCGCTCAGGCGTCGGGGACGCTCAGGCGTCGAGGACCTGGCCCTCGCGCTTGACGACGGGGGGCTCGACGGACCAGGGGAAGTTGATCCACTCGTCCGTCTTCTTCCACACGTACTCGCACTTCACGAGGGAGTGGGACTTCTCGTAGACGACGGCGGAGCGGACCTCGGCGACGTGGTCGACGCAGAAGTCGTGGACGAGCTTCAGCGTCTTGCCGGTGTCGGCGACGTCGTCGGTGATCAGGACCTTCTTGTCGGAGAAGTCGATCGCGTCCGGGACCGGCGCCAGCATGACCGGCATCTCCAGCGTGGTGCCCACGCCCGTGTAGAACTCCACGTTCACCAGGTGGATGTTCTTGCAGTCGAGCGCGTAGGCCAGACCGCCGGCGACGAAGACGCCGCCGCGCGCGATGGAGAGGATGATGTCGGGCTCGTAGCCGTCGTCGGCGATCGTCTGGGCCAGCTCGCGGACGGCCGTCCCGAAGCCCTCGTACGTCAGGTTCTCGCGCACTTCACTCATGTCCGGCTACCGCCTCACACCTGGGTCCGATGGAAGTTCATGAACGAGCGGGACGCCGTCGGCCCCCGCTGCCCCTGGTACCGGGAGCCGTACCGCTCGCTGCCGTAGGGGAACTCGGCGGGCGAGCTCAGCCGGAACATGCACAGCTGCCCGATCTTCATCCCCGGCCAGAGCTTGATGGGGAGGGTCGCGAGGTTCGACAGCTCCAGCGTCACGTGCCCCGAGAACCCGGGGTCGATGAACCCGGCGGTGGAGTGCGTGACGAGCCCGAGCCGTCCGAGGGAACTCTTCCCCTCCAGCCGGGACGCGATGTCGTCCGGCAGGGTGATGACCTCGTAGGTCGACGCGAGCACGAACTCGCCCGGGTGCAGGATGAACGCCTCGTCGCCCTCCGGCTCCACCTCGCGCGTCAGGTCGAGCTGCTCGATCGCGGGGTCGATGTGCGGGTAGCGGTGGTTCTCGAACACCCGGAAGAAGCGGTCGAGCCGCACGTCGATGCTCGACGGCTGCACCATGGATTCGTCGTACGGGTCGATGCGCACCCGCCCGGCATCGATCTCGGCCCGGATGTCCTTGTCTGAGAGAAGCACGCCCCCACGATACGCAGAGGGCGCGGACCTCCCCAATCGGGACCGGCTCCGCGCCCCACCCGGTTCACCCAGCTCAGCGCTGCTGAACCTCCACCGGCACCGCGTGCCTCAACCGCGCGCACCGCGGGCACCGGATGAGCCGCCCGGGCCCGATCCGCCCGGAACCGAGCTGCTGAAGCGGAAACGAGGCGGTACTGAACACGTGCCCTTCGGCACAGCGGACGACGGTGCGCTCCACGGAACCCATCAAGTCCCTTCCCCTACACACATGCTGGACGAGAGGCCACATTAGGGGATCAACAGGGCGCCCTCCACACGGCACTCCGACCCACGGAGGAGAGGCGAACTACGCCACCCGTTGCACATGGGGTACAGTGTGCAACGATGCGGCTGGCTCATCCGGCCGCTGTGCGGATGTAGTTTAATGGTAGAACATGAGCTTCCCAAGCTTATAGCGCGGGTTCGATTCCCGTCATCCGCTCGTGAACGAAGGCCCAGGTCAGTGACCTGGGCCTTCGTCGTTGTCCCGACCTCTCAGGGGGCCGCGTGCCATTCGCGTGCCATAGGGCCCGGACTGCACGCCGTGAGCGGCCTGGGCGGGCGATCCGTCCCGCCAGCTTGGCGGGCAGGCCCCACAGGGTGGGGCGAGCACCTGAAACCGACGGGGACGACTGACTGAAGCTCGTTGGAGAACGTGTCTGCCCCGACCTCGTCACCCGCGATCAGCTCTGCGTCTCCTCGCGGCGACCCATCGCGGCCGCATCGGGTATGACGAGCAGCTTGCCGGTGGTGCGCCGGCCCTCCAGATCGCTGTGGGCCTGAGCGGCCTCGGACAATGCGTAGCGGCCCGTTACGGTGATCTCAAGCGCCTTGGAGCGCATCCACTCGAACACGTCGGCGGCCCGTCGGAGCAGTTCGGACCGATCGGCGATGAAGTCCCCGAGGCTGGGCCGGATCAGGGTCAGCGATCCGCCGTGGGCGAGCCGAATCGGATCAAACGGCGGCACGGCACCGCTTGCCGCGCCGAAGAGCACGAGATGGCCGCGGGTTCGCAGGCTGGCGAGGCTCGCATCGAAGGTGTGCGCGCCGACGCCGTCGAAGACGACCGGCAGTCCCTGACCGCCGTTGAGCCGCCTCACCTCGGCTGCGAGATCGTCGACTTCGGAGGAGAGGATCACCTCGGCGGCCCCGGCACGCTTCGCCAGCTCGGCCTTCGCCGTGGTCGACGTCGTGCCGATCACCCTGCCGCCGAGGTGGGTGATGAGCTGGGTCAAGAGCAGCCCCATGCCACCGGCAGCCGCATGCACGAGCACCGTGTCGCCCCCCTGAACCGGGTAGGCGTCCTTGACGAGATAGTGCGCGGTCATGCCTTGGAGGAGTACGGCGGCGGCTGTCTCGAAGTCGATGTCGTCGGGCAGCGGCACCAGCCGGGAGGATTCCACGACGGCCCGCTCGGCGTACGTGCCGGGAATCTCCACCCAACCGACCCGGTCCCCGACTGCGACGTCAGCGACGCCGGGTCCGACTTCGACGACCGTGCCGGCGCCCTCGGCGCCCGGGGTGAAGGGCAGCGGGAGGCTGTACCGGCCCTCGCGGTGGTAGACGTCGAGGAAGTTGACCCCGGATGCGGCGACCTCCACGACCGCCTCGCCCGGACCCGGCCGCGGCTGGTCCACCTCGGCCTCCTGCAGCACCTCGGGACCGCCCACCTCGTACACCTGAATCGCTCGCATGACCCTCCAATGATCGGCTCGTCCCCCACCAACCCCGTTGACGGTGATCCGATTCCCGTCATCCGCTCTTCTTCGAAGCCCCGGGTCAGAGACCTGGGGCTTCGTCGTCGTCCGGGGAAGTACCGCCCGACGGGGCTGCGGCGTGGGGGAGTTCGGCGAGGAGGATCTCGGCGGCCCGGGTGACGTTGTCGGCGTGGACGGCGCGGGCCATGGCCGTGCGGGCGGCCTCGGGCGTCGTGGCGGGCGGGACGACCATGAGGGAGAAGTGGTCGTTGTCCCCGCGGGTGATCAGGACGGTGTCGTCGCCGACGGGGAAGGAGTCGAGGTGCACGACCTGGTCGTCGACGACCAGGCGGGTCGGGATGGCGTTCCAGGCCGAGGCGTCCAGACCTACCCGGGTGATGGGTCCGAGGTGTTCGGTCAGGGCGGTGATCAGCGGCGGGAGCTCTCGCTCCACGTCACGTGAGCGCGGCCACCAGGCCCCGTCGAGCAGGCTCTGCCGGGACCCCGTCGTCTCCAGTCGGAGCAGCGCGGTACCCGGTCCGACGGCCCGGTGGATCTCGTCCGGCAGGAGGCGCGGGGGCGTGTGGGGAATGCCCGTGTCGGTCATGGTCGGTCCGTCCGTCCCCGGGTGGTGCCGCTGCCGCCCGGACCGGTGCCACGGCGGACGCCGGGCCGGTGAGCGGGGCGACGGCCCCGTTCTTTCACCGTACTCCGGGAGAACTCGCGGACGCGCCGTTCCCCGCCGCAGAACCGATCGGCGCCGGACCTTCGGACGTACCGTGGACGTACAGAGACCCGACCAGCCCGGCCTTCGACGGGAAAGGACGATGCCGCCTTGGATCGCAACGAGCCAGAACCCGACGTTCTGCCGCCGCCGGGGTACGCCGAAGTCCGCATCGTCGCCGCCACCCCGGACGCCGCCCGGATGGTGGCCGAGGTCCTCCGCCACTGCTTCGCCGGCGGCGAGCAGCGCAGCTACCCCGCCCCCGGCGGAGGCACCCGCCTCCACCTCACCGTCGACACCGCCCGCACCGCCGAACCGGCTCGGTCCTGGCTGGCCACCAGCAGGCCCCCGAGCGGCACCGGGCCCCACTCCCAAGAACCCTGACCAGGCGGCCGGAGCCCTCGGGCGCGCGTGGCGGCCCCGGTCGCCGCGGAGCATCCTGGAAGCCGCACCGCGGTGCCGACGGATCGGCCCGTCGGCACCGGAGCAGGGTGTTGCCCCGCCGCCCGCCTGGAGGCCCCCCGGATGACCGTCGGACCGCACGAGGACGGGGGCCCCGACCGCTCGGAGAGCTTCGGGGAGATGCTGCTGGGCGGGCTCCTGGACCACGCCCACGCACTGCCGCCCGACCGGGTCGGGCCCGCCCTCGCCGCCGCGGTCGCCCGGATCGGCGGCCGGGGGGCGCAGATCCTGCTCCAGGACTACGGGCAGCAGAACCTGGTCCCCCTCGCCGGGGACGGGCTGGAGGACGGTGATCCCCTGCCCCTGGACGGTTCGGCGGCCGGCCGGTGCTTCCTCACCTGGCGTCCGGTCGAGGTGCCGGTGGCCGACGGGGTACGCGTCCACGTCCCGCTGCTGGACGGTGGCGACCAGGCCGGAGTCCTGGCCGTCACCCTGGACGCGGTCGACGACGACGACCGCCGCATCCTGCGCAGGCTCGCGGCCCTGGCCGCCGACACCATCCGGACCAAGAACGGCTACACCGACCTCTTCTTCCGCACCCGGCGGGGCGAAGCGATGAGCGTCGCCGCCGAGATCCAGTGGTCGCTCCTGCCACCGCTGGCCATGACGATGCCCCGCGTCGCCGTCGCCGGAGTCCTGGAACCCGCCTACGACGTGGCCGGCGACAGCTTCGACTACGCCCTGAACGGCGACGTCCTCCACCTCGCCATGATCGACGCCATGGGCCACGGCCTGGACGCGGCGACCATGGCGACCGTCGCCATCGGCGCGTACCGGCACGCCCGCCGCACCAGCGTCGAACTCTCCGAGATCTACCTCTTCATGGACCGGGCCGTCGCCGAGCAGTTCGCCCCCGACCACTTCGTCACCGCCCAGATGCTGCGGCTCGACACCGGCACCGGCCGCCTCCAGTGGGTCAACGCCGGACACCCCGCCCCCATGCTGATCCGCGAGCACCGCGTCGTACGTCGCCTCGACAGCCCCACCACCCTCCCCGTCGGCTTCGGCGGAGACCAGCCGCAGGTCAGTGAGGTGGCGCTCGAACCCGGGGACCGGATCCTCTGCTTCACCGACGGCCTGATCGAGGAACACGAGAGCGGGCAGGAGGAGTTCGGCGAGGAACAGCTGATCGACCGGGTCCACCGGCTGGACCGGGCCGACCGGAACGTACGGGCCGTGGCACGCGACCTCTCCCACACGCTCAGGAGGGCCCGCGGCGGGGCCACCACCGACGACGCCACCCTCGTCCTCGTCGAGTGGCGCGGACGCGGGTGACGGGGCCCCGGCTTTCCGGCGGCCCCGCCCGCCGGAAGAGCGGCCCGGTCCGCCGCCCCGTCCGGCTCCGGCGCGGAGTACGTTGGAGGTACCGGGAGCACCTCGTACACCCGCTCCCACGCGGACGTCGTTCCCGGCGCTCACTAGGCCGGGGCGCCCCGGGCGCCCCGGGGACGGGTCCCGGTCTCATGACCAGCACCACTGCTCCCACCCGCCAGGCCCGCCTGGCCCTGACCCCGAACACCTCCATGACCGGCCTGCTGGACGGCGCCTGGTGGCCGTATTCCCGCGATCTCGCCACCGAGCTGCTTCCCCTGGTGGAGGCTTTGCGGGACCGCTTCGGACGCGTCACGCGCATCACCGCGAACCCGGCCCCCTGGCCGGTCGCCCTGCGCAAGGTCCCCGTCGGCGACTACGCCGTGCACGTGGGCTGGTTCGCCGGCCAGGCTCCCGACACGATGATCCTGCTCTCGTACAGCCTCGGCCGCTGCGACCTGCTCGTGATCCCCCCGGAAACCGAACCCGCCTCCGCCGCGCGCCTGATGGCCGCCGCGTCCGCCCCGGGCAACGGCCGCACCACCGGCTCCCTGATGTCCGAGGAACACGAGACAGGTCTTCTCCTGCGGGAGGCAGGGGTACGTGAGGACGCCTGGGAGACGGACGGCGGCGCCTCCCCGCAGCCCAGGCTCCGCCCCCACCCCGTCGTCGGGGCACGCATGATCTACCTGCCCCACGGCGTGCGGAGATGACACCTGCTGCGGCCCGCCCTCCGAACCCGTGCCCCATCCGTGCCCTCGGTGGCGGTGAACAGCGGTCGAAACGGGTGCCCACCGGACCGGTGGAAAGCCGCCGCAAGGGCGCGTTTCCGCAGGTCAGGCGCTAGATGATCGAGACGGGCGCCGGTGATTCCCAAGCTTATGGCGCGGGTTCGATTCCCGTCATCCGCTCTTCTTCGAAGGCCCGGGTCAGTGACCTGGGCCTTCGTCGTCGTCCGGGGAGTTCAGAGGCCGCGTGCTCCTAGCGGCTCGAGGGGTCGCGTGCGTCGTCGCCGGTCGGGCGGTGTCGGGGCGGCGGGGTGCGGCGCCCGGTTCATGCTGTGGCGTAGTGGGCGAGGGAGGGCTCCAGCAGGTCGAAGGCGGTGTCCGCCTCCGCGGTGACGGTGGCGGAGATCCGGGCGTTGTCCTGGCCGGCGAGGGTGAGTTCCTGGATGCGCTGGAACAGGGTGCGGTGCACCGCGCCGAGCAGGGCGGCGGCGGTGCGGGGGGCGATGTCTCCGCGGGGGGTGCCGGTGGCGTCGGCCAGGGCGTCGGCCAGGGCGGCTTCCCGCAGGTCGTGCAGGTCCCGAAGCCGTGTGGAGAGGGTGGGGCTGTCGGCGACCATGCGGGCGAAGTCGGGGCCGGAGAAGCCGGCGACCGGGTCGGCGTTCGCGGCCGCGTCGGTGAAGGCGCGGCGGAGGGCCGAGAGGGCGGACTCGCCGGCCTGACGGCCGGTCACCGTCTCGGCCAGGGAGGCGGCGAAGGCGTCCTGGTGGTCCAGGGCCAGGTCCTCCTTGCGCGGGAAGTAGTTGGTCACCGTCTTCTTCGCCACCCGCGCGGCCGCGGCGATCTCGGCGATGGTGGTCCGCTCGAACCCCTGGGCCAGGAACAGGCCGGTGGCGACGTCGGAGATGAGCTGCCGGGTCTCCTGCTTCTTGGATTCCCGCAGGCCGGGAGGGGGGCCGGACAAGGCTCGGTCAGTAGTCATGACGCAATCTTACACTCGTAGCATTTTTATGTTGACTCCCCTGGTGCGCTCGATGTAATTTTACGTCCGTCGCAAGTTTCCTGCGGAGTGAAGAACGGATACGCCCATGCCCGAGCGCCACCTCGTCGCCCTTCAGGTCCCCCACGTCAAGACCGGCGCCCTCCCGGCCCGGCGGGACGGCCGCGTCCCGGCTCCGCCCTTCGGCAGCCGGCGCCCCGGCCGCTCCGTCCCGACGCCGGCCCCGCGGAACCCCCCGAAGAACCGCAACCTGCCGCGTCGCTCCGGCTACTGACCCGCACTCACCCGGAGCCCGAGCCCACCGCCGTGACACCCCTCAGGAGAAGCACCGTGCAGATCACCGCGTCCACCGTCTCGCTCACCGTCGACGACGTCGCCGCCTCCCGGCGGTTCTTCACCACCCA
Source organism: Streptomyces sp. NPDC058758 (assembly GCF_042746075.1). Classification (NCBI taxonomy): domain Bacteria; kingdom Bacillati; phylum Actinomycetota; class Actinomycetes; order Kitasatosporales; family Streptomycetaceae; genus Streptomyces; species Streptomyces sp. NPDC058758. The sequence continues at coordinate 84,326 of NZ_JBHYPS010000033.1, forward strand.
CCTCGGCTACGCCGAGCAGGCCGCCGCCGACGGGTTCGCCTCCCTCACGCGCGACGACGCCGCGATGGACATCGTCCTGCTCGCCCGCGGTACCGAGGTGCTGCCGGCCGACCAGCGCGACCGGCACGCCTCCGGCCTGATCCTCGCCTTCACGGCCACCGGCATCGAGCAGGAGGAGAAGCGACTGCGTGCCGAGGGCGTCGAGATCACCATGCCGCTGCGCGAGGAGACCTGGGGCGAGCGTCTCTTCCAGATCACCGACCCCAACGGCGTGATCGTCCAGTTCGTCGAATGGGCCACCCCGACCGGCCCCGCACACGCCTGAGCCGCACCCTCATGGCCGGAACCCCCGCCGAGATCGCCCGTGTCGCCCCGGCGGACGGCCCCGCCTGAGCCGTCCGTCTCCCTTTCCCGTCCGACGTCAACAGCGGTCGCCGGTACGGCGGCCGGAGAGGAAGCCCCGATGAAGTACGCACTGGTGATCTTCGAGACGGACGAGTCGCGCCGCCGGATCCGGGCCGACCGGGCCGCCTACCGCAAGGAGTACGAAGGCTGGATCGGCGGCCTCGCCGCGGCCGGGAAACTGGTCGGTGGCGACGCCCTGGAGACCGAGGACACCGCTCCCGCGACCGTGCGCACCACGGCCGACGGGACGACGGTGACCGACGGGCCCGCGCACGCCGGTGAGGAGACCCTCGGCGGCTGGTTCGTCGTCGAGGTCGCCGACCGCGCGGAAGCCGTGGAACTGGCCAGGAGCCTGCCGACCCCGGAGACCGTCGAGGTCCGCCCGCTCCTCGAATCCGCCTGACCGGCACGAATCCGCCTGACCGGTACGGCTCGGAGCGACAGGCCGGAGCGGTCGCCCGCCGCGGCCGGGTGGCCGAAGAGCCGTGCCACAACGTGACAGGAGAACCGGTGAACAGCGGTCGGCAGAGGGCCCGGCCGGACGCCGGGGTCGCCCCCGGCCACGGCTGTTCCCGCAGTCCGGGCGGGGTGTACGCGGTCAAGTGCCGGGGGGAGTTCCCGAGCTCATAGCGCGGGTTCGGCTCCCGTCGTCCGCTCGTGAACGAAGGCCCCGGTCGGAGACCGGGGCCTTCGTCGTTGTCCGGGCCTGTCGCCGGTCGAGGTGATCCCGCCGGGGGGCGCGACCAGGCGTGCGGTCGGTCCGGTGCGACGGTGGACAGCACGGGGGCGCGGAGGACGAGGTGCGCGGCAGCATCCTGGTCCGACGTTTCGCTCTCCCCGCAGACCGGCTCTAGGGCCTGGCCCTGGAGGTGGCCGACAGCGCCTCTCGGCACACGCGGCGGCCCACCTCGCGCGGTGGGCCGGGAGCCGTTCAGGTCGCGTTCGGCGGAGGGGCCCCTTCGGCGGCGCGGCGGTATTGGGCGTTGATCCGCTGCGCTTCTTCGAGCTGGTCCTCGAGGACGATGATGCGGCAGGCGGCCTCGATGGGGGTGCCCTGGTCGACGAGGTCGCGGGCGCGGGTGGCGATGCGCAGCTGGTAGCGGGAGTAGCGGCGGTGGCCGCCTTCGGAGCGCAGCGGGGTGATGAGGCGGTGTTCGCCCAGGGCGCGGAGGAAGGCGGGCGTGGTGCCGGTCATCTCGGCGGCCCGGCCCATGGTGTAGGCGGGGTAGTCGTCGTCGTCGAGTCGGTCGTAGGGGTTGTCTGCTGTCATCGGCACCTTCCTGGGGCACGCGTCGAGGGGCCCTGGTGCCGTACGGCACCAGGGCCCCGAAGGAACTGCTACACCATCCATCGGCCCTGATACGGCGCCGACTCGTCATGTCCGCATCCCGGACCTGGCTGCTGTCGGGGGTGCGGGGATCGCGGTTGCCTGACCGGAGACCACCTCGCTGTCGATGTCCTGCGGTACCCGGGGGTCTGACGTCGCCGCCCGGGCGATCCTGATGGCGTTCCGCTCCTCCCTTTCTTCATCGGTTCGCACTGTTTCACGAGGGTGTTGCGGGTACTGCGCTGCGGCCCGTGGTGGCGCCGCCGCCCGGTGCGCGCGTCCGCAGCCGACGCCTTTCACCCGGGGCACTGCTCACCGGCGTACCGCCGGCCACTGCGGGGTGCGAGTCCGCCTCTGCCATGACTGCGGACCGCCTGCGGCGACCCCTGATCACTGCGGGTCGCCCGGTGCGGCGGTCAGTCCTGCTGCCGTCCTGCAACATCATCGGCTTCGGAACTCCACCGCCGCACCGTCTTGCGTACTGCACCTACCTGTCCTGCTGATCCTGCTTGCCGGCAGTTCACCTCTGCCCGGCCCTACTGACTTCCTGGGGTTACAACAGAAACCATATGCGCGCCGAGGACCAATGTCTACTCTCGCCGATACAGATTCCTGAGATTCACGCAGGGAGGTTATCGACTGTGGTCGCGTCCGAAAGCGACCGCTCCGGACGAGGAGCCGCGTTCGTCGAGGCGGGGAGGCGCGACCGGGCGCCCCGGACCGGCATGCGCCGGGCCGGGGCTCTCCGGGCCGGCGCTCTCCGGGCCGGCGCGTGGCACCAGCGCCCTTGGACACCGTGGTCACGTCAGGGGCGCCCCCTCCCTCGTCAGGGTGGAACCTGTCCCTCCTATCGGGCATCGGCACTGGTCACATGGGGTGAAACAGCCGCACGGCGCGTGCCCCGGCCCCGGGCGGAGAGCGTTGACGGGGATGTGAGTACCTCGACCACCACCCCGATACTGCCGACGCCTCCCGCCGCCCCCGCCCCTCCCGTCGTGCACGACTCGGGCGCGGACACCGCGCCCGGCGTCATAGTCATCGACTCCTGCACCACCCTCGGCGCCACTCTGGTCGTCCACCTCGCCGGGGAGATCGACCACTACAGCGCCACACCGTTGCGGGCGCTGTTGGCCTCAGCCGCCGACGACGGCTACACCGGCCTCGTCCTGGACACCTCACGGGTCACTTTCTGTGACACCGGGTTCCTGGCCGTCCTCGACTGGTGGCCCCGGAACGGGCGCCGCCTCAGGCTCGCGAATCGCTCCCCGGCCGTTCAGCGCCTCCTGAACGCGGCGGCCGCAGCGGACCGGCCACCGGCCCGGTCCGGCTCGCCCACGGCGGCGGTCACGTCATGACGTTCGGGCTCCTGGGCCGTGGCCCCATGCCCACGGCGGTTCTCCTCGCCCACCGGCCACCCGGGGAGAAGCGGCGCCGCCGCCCCTGAGGTCCATGACGCGGACATGGGAAGGTAGGGCCCGTCCCTCTCGACGGGCCCCACGCCTTCGGCACGACTTCCCGGACCGCTCAGGCGGCGTCTTCGCCCCGGCGGCCGGCCGGCGCTCGGCCCCCCTCGGGTGCCGGCGGGCCGGATCCGCCTCGCGCGAGGATCAGTGGTCGGAGTAGCGGACGTCCCCCATGGTCCACGCGCTGATGTCCGCGATCGAGACGCGGTACATCCCACCCGTTTCCGGGATCCCGACCGCGCCCTGGAGGATCCGCGCCAGGTGGAAGTGCAGATGCGTGGGGGGCCCGTTCCTCTCCGCCGCTCCGGCGGCGAAGACGGCGGAGAACTCGGCCAGGTGGTCGGAGTCCGCCAGGACCTCCGAGACCCGCTGACGCCACACCGCCTCAGGGGCCAGCCGCCCCGTGATGACAGCGCCTCCGGTGACGACGGTCAGGGACATCTGATTGCTCCGCCCGGACTCCACCAAACCGGCGATGTCAACGAGCAGCTCGTCAGTCTTCGACATGAGAGCCGATCCTACGGGCCGCCTCACCCGGTCCACAGGTCCGCTCCCGCAGAGGGGACGGACCGGCAGGAGAGCGCACCGCCAGGGCCGCCCCTCCTTCGCGGTCGATCGGCGCTCCTCCCCGGCTCCGCCCGTCCGCGCGTCCGCCCGTCCGCCCGTCCGCCCGTCCGCCCGTCCGCCCGTCCGCCCGTCCGGCCGTCCGGCCGTCAGGATCCAGCGTTCGGACGGGGTGGCGGTGGCGGCCGGGCCGGCACGCATCCCCTCCGCGGCGAAGCACGGGGAAGCGACGGACACGGTGAAGGGCGAAACCGAATCTACCCGCGCGGAACCAGAATTCGACAGACGGCGCGACGAGGATTACTACCGCTCAAAAAGAGCAGGAATGCTTCTGCCGTCTTCCAGGACGATCCCGTGCTACTGTCGATATCAGTTGCAGTTGCGGTTCCCGAAAATTCACGTGCCCCCAGCAGCCTTCAAGGCGCCGGGAGCGCTATTTTTCGTCTCCGGATCATCCGGCGGGGCAATCGGCACGGCGACCTGGTTTCCGTGCAACGCGGACGCCGATGATCCTCGAAGGAGAAAAAATGAGCACGGGTACCGTGAAGTGGTTCAACGCGGAAAAGGGCTTCGGCTTCATCGAGCAGGACGGCGGCGGCCCCGACGTCTTCGCCCACTACTCGAACATCGCCTCCCAGGGCTTCCGCGAGCTGCAGGAGGGCCAGAAGGTCAGCTTCGACATCGCGCAGGGCCAGAAGGGCCCGACGGCCGAGAACATCGTCTCCGTCTGATCCTGAAGCACGGACAGCAGCAGGGGCCCGCATCCTTCGGGGTGCGGGCCCCTGCTGCGCATGTCACCCGGAACCTCCCGGCCGGATTCCCTCCATAAATCGCTCCGGAGGACGGCCCGGCCCTCACCGCCGCCCCACTCCGCTCCTCCGCCGATCCCGCCTTTCCGGCCCCTTTCCGGCGGTTCGGCTTTCATGCAGAATTCGAAGCCGTCGGGAAGTTTTTCGCCCCGTTCCTCAGCCGCGGAAATCCCTCGATGCGCCGCGCACCGAGGAAGGACCCGCATGGACAGCACGCACCCGGCCGGTCGTCGTTCCTGCCGTGACGACGGACCCGTCCACGGGCGATACGAGATCACCTCCCTTTCGCCGCCCACGCCCACGCCCGCGCCGCAGGCCGCCCGGACGTTCGCCGGCCTCGGCCTGCCGGACCGCCTGATCGCCGCGCTCGCCTCCGAAGGCGTCACCGTGCCGTTCCCCATCCAGAGCGCGACCCTTCCGGACGCGCTCGCGGGCCGAGACGTCCTGGGGCGCGGCCGCACCGGCTCCGGCAAGACACTGGCCTTCGGCCTCGCCGTGACGGCCCGCACGGCCGGCATGCGGGCCGCACCCAGGCGCCCCCTCGCCCTCGTCCTCGTCCCCACCCGCGAGCTGGCACAGCAGGTGACCGGCGCGCTCGCGCCGTACGCCCGCGCCGTCGGGTCGAGGCTGGCCGCGGTCGTCGGCGGGACGCCCCTCAGCAGGCAGACCTACGCCCTCCGGAAGGGCGTCGAGGTCGTCGTCGCCACCCCGGGCCGGCTCACGGACCTCGTCGTCCGGGGCGACTGTCTGCTGGACCGGATCTCCGTCACCGTCCTGGACGAGGCGGACCAGATGACCGACATGGGCTTCGCGCCCCAGATCACCGACCTCCTCGACCGGGTGCCGGCCGAAGGCCAGCGGCTGCTCTTCTCCGCCACCCTGGACCGCAGTGTCGACCGACTCGTCGACCGCTACCTGTCGGACCCCGTCGTGCACTCCGTCGACCCCGCCGCCGGGGCCGTCACCACGATGGAGCACCACGTCCTGCACGTCCACGCCGACGACAAGCAGGCCGCGACCGCCGAGATCGCCGCCCGCACGGGGCGCGTGATCCTGTTCCTCGACACCCAGCACGCCGTCGACCGGCTGACCGGGGACCTGCTGGCCCGCGGGGTGCCCGCCGCCGCGCTGCACGGCGGCAAGTCCCAGCCCCAGCGCACCCGCGCGCTCGCGCGGTTCAGGAGCGGGCAGGTGCCGGTGCTCGTCGCCACGAGCGTCGCCGCCCGGGGCATCCACGTCGACGGACTCGACCTCGTCGTCAACGTCGACCCGCCCGCCGACCCCAAGGACTACCTGCACCGCAGCGGCCGCACGGCCAGGGCCGGGAACCCCGGCAGCGTCGTCACCCTGGTCACGCCGAAGCAGCGTCGCGCCACCGCCCGCCTCATGTCGGCGGCGGGCGTCCGGCCCCGGATCACCCGGATCCGCCCCGGCGAGGCGGAACTGCACCGCATCACGGGCGCCCGGACCCCCTCGGGCACCCCCGTCCGCGGGACCTAGCCGCCGGCGAGCGGCCGCTCCGGACCGGGACGACCCCCGCCGGACCGCCCGGGACCCCGCGCCACCGCGGGGCGCCGCCGCCCGGCCCCCTCCCCGTACCTTCCCCCCTCCCTCCACCAGGAGCCGCTCGTGACACCTGCACAGACACGACCCCACCACCCGTACACCCAGGACGCGGCCGAACCGCACGTCTGGGCGGACATGACCGTCGAGGTCGCCCTGGCGGTCATGAGCGGGTCCCGTACCGGACGCCTGGTCATCCGTGACGCCGACGGCCGGCGCACCGGGCTCGTCACCCGGGCCCAACTCGCCGGTTTCCGCGCCAGTCCCGCGTACACCGACCGGGTGCGCCTGAGCGAGATCGACCCGCCGGACACCACCCCCCGCCCCTGACCGCCCGCGCCGGGAACGCCCACCCGCCGCATTCCTTCCCCCTGTGAGGTCCCATGCGTTGCGTGATCGCCCGCTTCCCGTTCGAGCTGACGAAGAGCGGTGTCCTGGAGACGATGAAGGGCGTCGTGCCCGAACCCGTCTCCGGCCCGTTCGTGACGATCGGCCGCCGTACCTATCCCGCCAAACAGGTCGGCGCGGTCGTCACGCGCCAGGACCGTCGCGACTTCGGCGTCGACGAGGTCCTGCGGGCCATGTCCCGGCTCGGCTTCACGTGCGGCACCCGTCCGGCCGTCCTCTCTTCCCCGGCCGCCGCCGACCCGGTCCGGCGGGCGTCCGATCTCCTGGGCGAGTCCCCCGCGGCCTGACGGCCGGAAAAGGCGCGCCGGCGATGCGGCGGCCCCCTGCCGAGGACGGTTCTCCCCGCCCGCCCTCCACCCGTCCTCCCTCCACCCGTCCGTGACGCCGGTACCGGCGACACGGAC
>NZ_JBHYPS010000034.1:0-85967 GCF_042746075.1 Streptomyces sp. NPDC058758
TGCAGCTTTTTTTGTTTAAACTCGACTGCCCCGGCCCCGCCCCCCCAACCCCGCCGGCGCAACGCGCGACGGGGGGGGGCCCCGGGGGGTCGCCGGCGGGGGCCCCACCCCGTTCGCCTCCGTGCTCAGGAGTCGGCTACTCCTCCGGGCCCACCCGGAACAGCGCCCACACCACCTTGCCCTGGAGGGTCCCGGCGAGCGGGTGCCAGCCCCAGCTGTCGCTGAACGACTCCACCAGGAACAGGCCCCGGCCCGACTCGGCCGAGAAGTCCTCCTCGCCGCCGCGCGCCTCCGGGCTCTGCCGGCTGGGGTCGCGCACCGCGCACACCAGGCGGGAGGCCCAGCGCATCAGGTGCAGCCGCACCGGCGGGCCCTGGGGCTCGTCCGGCGAGCCCTCCGGGGCGGCGTGCCGCAGTGCGTTGGTGACGAGTTCGGAGACCACGAGGGCCACGTCGTCGAAGCGGTCGCCGAGGTCCCAGCTGTCCAGCGTCGCACTGGTGAACTTCCGGGCCCCGCGCACGGCTTCGTACCGGGCGGGCAGGGCGCAGGAGGCGGAGGAGGAGACGGCGCCGGGATCGATCGGCGGGAGACCCTGCCGTAAAGGCTCGAGCACGGTCGATCCATTCGTCCCCATGCGAGGCACTCCCGGGAATCGCGGCGGTGGTGCGACAACGGTGCGAAACGGTGCAACAACACGACAACGCGACACGAGACGCGGCTGCGCGGGGTCCATGGTTCCGAATGCGCCCACGGGATGCAAGGGCAGATGCACGTGCACGCGGCGGCAGGTGCCGGACCTGTCCGACCCTGTGGCGATTCTGTGGAAATCTTCTTGACGCCGACGTGTCCGGCCCCGTCCGGATCTCACCCCTGTGCATCCCCTTCCGTAACCAGATGTGTACGGGCTGAAGCGTTTGGTGGCAGAATCCGGGGCTCGACGGGGGCTCGTCACCGTGAAGGGAAGGCTGGAGCCGTGACCGCAGGCGAAACGAACGGAGCGGGCGGGAGCGTCGTCCGGCGCATCCTCCTGGGCTCCCAGCTGAGGCGCCTGCGCGAATCGAGGGGCATCACGCGCGAGGCCGCCGGCTACTCGATCCGCGCCTCCGAATCCAAGATCAGCCGCATGGAGTTGGGAAGGGTGAGCTTCAAGGCCAGGGACATAGAGGATCTGCTCACTCTCTACGGAGTCACCGAGGAGACCGAGCGCGGTGCGCTCCTGGGTCTCGCCCGTGAGGCCAACCTCGCCGGCTGGTGGCACAGCTTCGGCGACGTCCTGCCGGGCTGGTTCCAGACGTACATCGGCCTCGAAGCCGCCGCCTCCCTCATCCGCGTCTACGAAGTGCAGTTCGTGCACGGCCTGCTGCAGACCGAGGAGTACGCCCACGCCGTCGTCTCCCGGGGCATGCCCGGCGCCTCCCGCGCCGAGATCGACCGCCGCGTCGCGCTGCGCCTCGAACGGCAGAAGGTCCTCGTCTCCGAGCGCGCCCCGCACTTCCACGTCATCCTCGACGAGGCCGCCCTCCGCCGTCCGTACGGCGACCGGGCCGTCATGCGGGGGCAGTTGAAGCACCTCATCGAGGTCTCCGAGCACCCCGGCGTCACCCTCCAGGTCATGCCCTTCAGCTTCGGCGGCCACGCCGGCGAGAGCGGCTCCTTCACCATGCTCGGCTTCCCCGAGTCCGACCTCTCCGACGTCGTCTACCTGGAACAGCTCACCGGCGCCCTCTACCTCGACAAGCGCGAGGAGGTCGGCCAGTACGCCGCCGTGATGGAGAAGCTGGCGAAGGACAGTCCGGATCCGGCCGAAAGCCGTGATCTTCTCCGGGGCCTCCTCCAACTCTCCTGAGACATCAGTACGATGACGGCGCATCAGTAGCCCCGGCGACCGGCGCCCGCACGCGCCCGGGCGACCGGCAGCCGGCAGAGGGGTTCTTCGTCCATGTCGCACTTCACCGACCTGGCCCACCAGTTCATCGACGGCGAGTGGAAGCCGGGCAGCGGCTCCTGGGACATCATCGACTTCAACCCGTACACCGGGGAGAAGCTCGCCTCGATCACCGTGGCGACCGTCGAGGAGGTGGACCGCGCCTACCGGGCCGCCGAGCGCGCGCAGACCGCCTGGGCCGAGACCAACCCCTACACCCGGCGGCTGGTCTTCGAGCGCGCGCTGCGCATCGTCGAGGACCGCGAGGCCGAGATAGCCGAGACGATCGTCGCCGAGCTCGGCGGCACCCGCCTCAAGGCCGCCTTCGAGCTGCACCTCGCCAAGGAGTTCCTGCGCGAGGCGGTCCAGCTGGCGCTGCGCCCCGAGGGCCGCATCCTGCCGTCCCCGGTCGACGGCAAGGAGAACCGCGTCTACCGCCTCCCGGTCGGCGTCGTCGGCGTCATCTCCCCCTTCAACTTCCCCTTCCTCCTCTCCCTCAAGTCGGTCGCCCCCGCCCTCGCGCTCGGCAACGCGGTCGTCCTCAAGCCGCACCAGAACACCCCGGTCTGCGGCGGCACCCTGGTCGCGAGCATCCTGGAGGAGGCGGGCCTGCCCGCCGGACTGCTCAACGTCGTCGTCACCGACATCGCCGAGATCGGCGACGCGCTGCTGACCCACCCGGTCCCGAAGGTCATCTCCTTCACCGGCTCCGACAAGGTCGGCCGCCACGTCGCCACCGTCTGCGCCCAGAACTTCAAGCACGCCGTCCTCGAACTCGGCGGCAACAGCGCCCTGATCGTCCTCGACGACGCCGACCTCGACTACGCGGTCGACGCGGCCGTCTTCAGCCGCTTCGTCCACCAGGGCCAGGTCTGCATGGCCGCCAACCGCATCCTGGTCGACCGCCGCCTGGAGGCGGAGTTCACCGAGAAGTTCGTGGCCAAGGTGAAGACCCTGCGGGTCGGCGACCCGGCCGACCCCGCCACCCACATCGGCCCGCTCATCAACACCCAGCAGGCCGAGTCGGTCTCCGGGGCCGTCGAGCAGGCCGTGGCGGCCGGCGCCACCGCGCTGCTGCGCGGCACGGTCGAGGGCAGCCTCGTCTCCCCGTCGGTGCTGACCGGCGTGCCCGCCGACGCCCCCGTCCTCTCCCAGGAGATCTTCGGCCCGGTGGCCCTGATCCTCCCCTTCGACGGCGAGGACGAGGCCGTGCGGATCGCCAACGACACCCCGTACGGGCTCAGCGGCGCCGTCCACACCGCCGACGTCGAGCGCGGCGTCCGGGTGGCGAAGCGGATCCACACCGGCATGATCCACATCAACGACGGCACCGTGCACGACGAGCCGATCGTCCCCTTCGGCGGCGAGAAGCACTCGGGCATCGGGCGGCTCAACGGCGAGGCCATGGTGGAGGCCTTCACCACCCAGAAGTGGATCTCGATCCAGCACGGCCGCAGCCGCTTCCCCTTCTAGGACGGGAACTGTCCTCTTTCTTCCGTACCGTGGGCACCGCCCGAGAAACGCACGGACGGAAGGCGGACATCATGGTGGCTCTTGTTCCCGCGGAGGCCCACGGCGACGAGCGCGGAGCGTTCCTCAACTTCGTGGAGGCCCAGCGCGCCGCGCTCCGCCGCACGCTCCTCGGCCTCACCGAGGAGCAGGCGGCGAGCCGGCCCAGCGCGAGCGAGCTCAGCCTCTCCGGCCTGGTCAAGCACGTGGCCGAGGTCGAGCTGAACTGGCTCCGCCTCGCGCAGGAGCGCGAGAACGAGCGGCAGCGGACCCAGGAGACCTGGGCCGAGGCCTTCCGCCTCGTCGACGGCGAGACGATCCCGGAGGTCCTCGCCTTCTGGAACGGGGTGGCGAAGGAGACCGAGGAGTTCGTCCGGGCGGTGCCGAGCCTGGACGACACCTTCCCGCTGCCGCCCGCGCCCTGGTTCCCGGCCGACGGGCGGGTGTCGGTCCGCTGGATGCTGCTGCACCTGGTGCAGGAGATGGGCCGGCACGCCGGGCACGCGGACGTGATCCGCGAGTCCCTGGACGGCAAGGGCTCCTTCGACCTGATCGCCGAGGAGAGCGGCCGCACCGCCGGGGCCTGACCCGCCTACCCTGGTCGGAATCGACCAGAGAGGTACGTGGGGATGTCGGCGATCCGCCTTCTCGTCCTGGGCGCGGTGAAGCAGCACGGCCGCGCCCACGGCTACCAGGTGCGCAACGACCTGGAGTACTGGGGCGCGCACGAGTGGTCCCACGCCAAACCCGGCTCGATCTACCACGCGCTCAAGCAGATGGCGAAGCAGGGACTCCTGCGCGCCGACGAGAGCGCGCCCAGCACGGCCGGCGGCCCGCCCCGGGTCGAGTACGAGATCACCGAGGCGGGCCGGGCGGAGTACCTCCGGCTGCTGCGGGAGGCGCTGTCCACCTACGACCAGCAGATGGACGTCCTGTCGGCGGCGGTCGGCTTCGTCGTCGACCTGCCGCGGGCGGAGGCGGTGGAGCTCCTGCGGGAGCGGCTGCGCGGGCTGGACGCCTGGCGGACCTCGGTGACCGACTACTACACGCCGGAGGACGGCCCGGGGCAGCTCGGGCACATCGGCGAGATCATGCACCTGTGGACGCACTCGGCGGACGCCGGCCGAGAGTGGACGCTCGGGCTGATCGAGCGGATCGAGAGCGGGGCGTACACCTTCGCGGGCGAGGGCGAGCCGTTCGTCGGCGTCCTCACGGAGGGGCGGGAGAACCCGTACGCCCCCGGCGACGCGTAGGCGCCCGCAGGACGCGGCGCCGACCGGCGGGGCGCGGGGGCCGACCGAGTCCGCCGGCGGCCGGGCCGAAGGCGGGACCGAGGCCGGAGCCGAGGACAGCGCCGAAGCCTAGGGCCGGCGCCGAAATCGAGGAGGCGGGGCCGGCGCCGGGCGTTTCCGGGCCCGCCGGCCGGAGAAGACTCTCCGACGGTCGGGAACCCGGAGGCGGCTAACGGCGTGACGGGGGCAGAGGGTTCACCGCGAACCTCCCCGGCGACAGGGGGAAGACCGATGCGCGTATCCGCTCCACGGACGCCGGCTCCGCTCCGCGCGCTCGTGGCCCTGCTGCTCGCCTGGCCGCTCGCCGCCTGCACGGAAGGACCCGACCCCGCACCCGACCCCCGGCCGAGCGGCGCAAGCGAACGGCCCCACGGCGACGGCGCGTTCGGCGATCCGCCGCCGGTCGCCGACGGCGCGGCACTGCCCGGCCGGGTGGCGGACCTCGGCCTCGCCGCCGACGGCAGCGGCTTCGCGCTGCTCGCCGACTGCGTCGGCGACCCGGCCCGACCGGAGAACGGCTTCTGCCGGCAGCGGGTGGCGGTGCTTGACCGGGGCGCCGGCCGCTGGGAGCTGCGCGCCTCCCCGCTCCCCGAACTGCGCGGTACGGAAGGGGTGTCGGCGCTCCTGTCGGTGCTCGGCCCGGGCCGGGCGCTGATCGAGGAAGGGCGCGCCGAGCGGCCGGGGCGCGGCTGGTTCACCGCCGACGGCGGACGGAGCTGGCGGCAGACCGACCCGCGCCCGGCGGGCCGGACCCCCGAGGTGCCGGAGGGTGCGCTGCTCACCACCGAGTGCGCCGGGGACCCGGGGGCACCGGCCGAACGGTGCGCCCGGGAGGTCCTGGTGGCCCTCTCGCCGCACGACGGGCGGCGCCGGACGCTGGTGCGCCGGCCGTCCCTCGGGGCGCACCCGCGGCCGGAGGCGGTGGCGGAGCCCGACGGGTCCTGGTGGGTGACCGGCGAGGACCCGGCGACCGGCGGGCCCGCGGTCGCGGTCTCCCGGGACGCGGGCCGCGGCTGGACCGTGAGCCGGCTGCCGAGCCCGGCCGGCGGCCCCGTCCGGGCCGTCCGGGTCGTGGTGGGGCCGGACGCGGTGTACGCGGCGGAGCTGGGCGACCCGGCGGACGGCGAGGCCGTGCTGAACCCGCTGCGGGCGCTCCACCGCTCCCGGGACGGCGGCCGGACCTGGCAGCGCACGTGGACCGCGGGCGGGGAGCGGGAACCGCGTTCGCTGGAGGGGCTGCCGGTGCCGGGCCCCGGCGGCCGGGTGGAGATCGCCGCCCAGCTGTCCGGCCACCGCAGCCTGGACGGCGGCCGGACCTTCCGCGAGACGGACGACGGCAGCGCGTACGTCCGCCGGACCCCGGCCGGACTCCTCCGGGAGCGCTCGCGGTGCCGGTACGAGCTGACGCGGGACGGCGTCCGCTGGACGGAGTTCCGCCTGGCCTGCGGGGACGACGCCGCCGCGTCCTAGTGGGGGAAGGAGATCGCGGCGTCCTAGTGGTGGAAGGAGGTGGCCGCGTCCTTGTCGCGCGTCAGGGGCCGGGGCTGGGCGCGGAGTTCGGGCAGCAGGCGGTGCAGGTCCTCGACGAACAGGCCCGCGAGGTCGGCGGAGAAGCCGTTGCGGCAGACGACCCGCAGCACGGACAGGTCCTCGCGGTGCGCGGGGAAGGTGTAGGCGGGGACCAGCCAGCCCTGCTCGCGGAGCCGGCGGGAGACGTCGAAGACGTCGAAGGAGGTGACGTCGGGGGCGGTGGTGAAGGCGAAGACGGGCAGCTGGTCGCCGCGGGTGAGGAGACGGAAGTCGCCCATGGCCTCGATGCGTTCGGCCAGGCCCCGGGCGACGTCCCGGCTGGTCTGCTGGACGGCCCGGTAGCCCTCCCGGCCCAGCCGCAGGAAGGTGTAGTACTGGGCGACGACCTGGGCGCCGGGGCGGGAGAAGTTGAGGGCGAAGGTCGGCATGTCGCCGCCGAGGTAGTTGACCCGGAAGACCAGCTCCTCGGGGAGCTCCTCGGCGCTCCGCCACAGCGCCCACCCGACGCCCGGGTAGACGAGCCCGTACTTGTGGCCGGAGGTGTTGATCGAGGAGACGCGGGGGAGGCGGAAGTCCCACACCAGGTCCTCGTCGAGGAAGGGGGCGACCATGGCGCCCGAGGCGCCGTCGACGTGGACGGGGACGTCGAGGCCGGTGCGGCTCTGGAGCTCGTCGAGGGCGGCGCAGATCTCGGCGACGGGCTCGTAGGAGCCGTCGAAGGTGGAGCCGAGGACGGCGACGACCCCGATGGTGTTCTCGTCGCACAGGGCGGCGGCGGAGGCGGCGTCGAGGTGGAAGCGGTCGCCCTCCATGGGGACGAGGCGGGCCTCGACCTCCCAGAAGTCGCAGAACTTCTCCCAGCAGACCTGCACGTTGACGCCCATCACCAGGTTGGGGCGGGCGGTGGCGGGATAGCGGTCGGCGTTCCGCTTGGCCCAGCGGCGCTTGAGCGCCATGCCGGCGAGCATGCAGGCCTCGCTGGAGCCGGTGGTGGAGCAGCCGACGGCCGCGCCCGGGTCGGGGGCGTGCCAGAGGTCGGCGAGCATGGCGACGCAGCGGCGTTCGAGTTCCGCGGTGCGCGGGTACTCGTCCTTGTCGATCATGTTCTTGTCGCGGCACTCCGCCATGAGGACGCCGGCCTGGGGCTCCATCCAGGTGGTGACGAAGGTGGCGAGGTTGAGCCGGGAGTTCCCGTCCAGCATCAGCTCGTCGTGGACGAGCTGGTAGGCGCTGGACGGCGGCAGCGGCCCGTCGGGCATCCGGTGGCGGGGCGGGGCCTGGGTCATCCCGCCGACGGGGTCGGCCTCGCCGTAGAAGGGGTTGAGGGCGAGCCGGCGGAAGCGCTCGTTGTCGGTGTCGTCGGTTCCCTTGTGGAGGGGGGCCATCGGAGGCTCCTTCTGCGGCGGGTGGTGGGGGGCCGGGCGGTTCAGCGCAGGGCGCGGCCCTGGTGGTCGAGTTCGAGCTGCGGGCGGCCGGTGACGACCAGCCAGGCGGGCAGGGTGGCCAGGCAGAGCAGGGAGAGCATGGCGGGGGAGGCGGCGATGACGGCGGCGACGAAGAGGCTCACCCAGCCCTGCCGGGTGGTGGCGAGGAGGACGCCGAGGACCGCGGCGGAGACGGCGACCGCCGGGTGGACCTCCGGGACGAGGGCCTGGGCGACGAGGCCGAAGGCGGCGCCGATGAAGACCGCGGGGAAGACCCGTCCGCCCCGGAAGCCGCAGGCGGCGGCGACCAGCAGCGCGACGAGCTTCACCACCGCCAGCTTGGCCAGCTCGCCGGAGGAGTACACCCCGATGGAGTCGACGAGCTCCTCGGTCTCGTGCAGGCCCTTGAAGAGGGTCAGGTGCCCGCCGAGGGCACCCAGCAGGCCCAGGAGCAGGCCGCCGGCGGGCAGCATCGCCATCGGGTGCCGCAGCCGGCCGAAGGCCCGGTGGAGCAGGGGGAAGGCCCAGCAGCCGAGCAGGCCGAAGAGGGCGCCGAGGGGGGCGATCACGAGGGCGGCGAGGAGGTCCCCCCAGCCGGGGTCGGTCAGCGTGGGCAGGCCCATGGCGAAGCTGGGGGAGGAGAAGAGCTGGGTGGTCACCGCGCCGGCCCCGGCGGCGACGAGCGGCGCGAAGAGCCGGTCCCAGAGCGAGCCCTGCCCGGGGCGGCCGGCGAGCGCCTCGGAGAGGACGAGGGCGGCGGCGACGGGCGTGCCGAAGAGGGCGCCGAAGGTGCCGGCGGTGGCGAGGGAGACCCAGAAGGCGCCGGGCACGTTCGGCAGGGCCCGCAGCCCCAGCCAGGCCGCCAGGGCGATCGCGGAGGCGATCGTCGGCTGCTCGGGGCCGAGGCTGACGCCGCCCGCGAGGGCGAGGGTGCTGGCGAGGAGCAGCCCCGGCACCACGCCGGGCGCCAGCGGCGGTCCGCCGAGCCCCTCGGACGCCGGGTCGGGCCCGGCGTGGCCGGGCACCTTCCAGACCACCAGTCCGACGGCGATCCCGGTGGCCGTCAGGACGGTGATCATCCACAGGGAGGAGTAGCGGCCGATGTCGAGGGCGTCGGGCACGGTCTCCCAGAGCACCGACTGGAGCTGCTCGGCGAGTTCGCTGATGCCGAGGAAGAGCAGGGCCGATCCGACGCCCACCACGAGGGCGGGCAGCACCTGCGGCAGCAGGATGCGTACCGGGGCTTCGGCGGGGGCGGTCGCGTCATGATCGGTGGCCACCGCCCCACCATAAGTGAGCAAATGCCGCACAACACCTCGAAAACCCCGGTGGTCGGAACCCCGGGAGTCCGGAAGCCGGAACCCCGAAGGCCCGAAGGCCGGAACGCCGGCAGCCCGAAGGGCCGGGAGCCCGGAAGCCCGGAAGCCCCAGGCCCCGGGAGCCCGGCCCCGCGCCTCACGTGTCGTCAGGCCGTCCCCGGCGGGGCTCAGGCGCGCGGCGCGATGATCACCGCCGTCCCGTAGGCGCACACCTCCGTGCCCACGTCCGCTGCTTCCGTCACGTCGAAGCGGAACATCAGCACGGCGTTCGCGCCGCGCGCCCTGGCCTGCTCCACCAGGCGCTCCATCGCCTGGTTCCGGGTCTGCACCAGCGTCTTCGTCAGACCCTTCAGCTCGCCGCCGATCATCGACTTCAGACCGGCGCCGATCTGGCTGCCCAGGTGGCGCGAGCGGACCGTCAGCCCGAAGACCTCGCCGATCACCTGCCGTACCTCGTAGCCGGGGACGTCGTTCGTCGTCACCACCAGCACCTCGGGGTGCGGTCCCTGACCGCCTCCGTACTCCTCGATGCCCATCGGCACTCACCTCCTGGTCACCCAGGGTCGCCGGAAGGGAGCCGCTCTGCATCCCGTGCCGTCCGGGTGGAACCGGGACCCGCCCCCTCACGTTGATAGCTTGGGGCGCGCCGCCGGCATGTCCCGCCCCCCATGCCCCCCACCGATCGCCAGGAGCCCGGAACCGTGAACACGCTTGCCCTCGGACCGAGCTGGCTGGATCCGGACTACCTGATCCAGACCTTCGGCCTGATCGGTGTCCTCACCATCGTCTTCGCCGAGTCCGGCCTGCTCATCGGGTTCTTCCTGCCCGGCGACTCGCTGCTCTTCACGACCGGCCTCCTCGTCACCACCGGCAAGCTCGACTCCCCGCTGTGGCTGGTCTGCACGCTGGTCGTCGCCGCCGCGATCATCGGCGACCAGGTGGGCTACCTCTTCGGCCGGAAGGTCGGACCCGCGCTCTTCCGGCGCCCCGACTCCAAGCTGTTCAAGCAGGAGAACGTCGAGAAGGCCCACGAGTTCTTCGAGAAGCACGGCCCGAAGTCCCTCATCCTGGCCCGCTTCGTGCCGATCATCCGCACCTTCACGCCGATCATCGCCGGCGTCAGCAAGATGAACTACCGCTCGTTCATCACCTTCAACATCATCGGCGGCGTCCTCTGGGGCGCCGGCGTGACCCTGCTCGGCGCCTCCCTCGGCAAGATCGACTTCGTGCACAAGCACATCGAGGCGATCCTCGTCGGCATCGTCCTCGTCTCGGTCGTCCCGATCGTGATCGAGTACCTCCGGGCCCGCTCCCAGTCGAAGAAGGCCGCCGCCGAGCGCACGGCCTCCGCCGACCCGGCGGCCCCCGCTGCCCCCGGCGACCAGGACGCCCCCGACGAGTGGCCCGGCCAGGGCGGCGAGCCCGGCCACGACACCCGCCGTGACCAGGGCGGCTACGGCCACCAGGGCGGTTACGCCGGCCAGGGCGGTTACGGCCACCAGGGCGGTTACGCCGGCCAGGGCGGCTACGGCGACCAGGGCGGTTACGCGGGCCAGGGCGGCTACGGCGGCCAGGCCGGTTACGCCGAGCAGGCCGGCTACGGCGGCCAGGCGGGGCAGACCGGCCAGGCCGGGTACGGCCACCAGGGCGGCTACGCGGAGCAGGGCGGCTACGCGGAGCAGGGCGGCTACGCGGAGCAGGGCGGCTACGCAGGCCAGGGCGGCCAGGGCGCGTACGGCAATCAGGGCGCGTACGGCGGCCAGGGCGGTTACGCGGGCCAGGGCGGCTACGGCGGCCAGGGCGGCTACGGCGACCAGGGCGGGTACGGCGGCCAGCCCGGCTACAACGGCCGACCGGGCTACAGCGAGCAGCCCGGCCAGGGCGGCTACAACGGTCAGGACAGCTACAACGGCCAGGGCGGCTACGACAGCCAGTCCCGCTACGACGGTCAGCCCGGCTACGACGGCCAGAACCCCCCGCCGCACGGCGGGGACGGCCGGCCCGCCCAGCGCTGACCCCGCGCCGGCGACCGCGCCACCCGGCACCACAGAGCCCCGCCCCCGGCCCTCCCGGCCGGGGGCGGGGCTTCTTCGCGGCGCCGTCCGGGCGGCCGCTCAGAAGCCGCGGGTCCGCTTCGCCGCGCTGCGGGCGGAGCCGGCCCCCGGCGCCCGCATGAAGAGCCGGGCCAGCTCGCCTCCCAGGTTCACCCCGATCGCGATCGCCAGGGCCAGGGCCGCAGCCTTCGCCAGCGAGGCGAAGCCCTGGTCCAGGTTGTTCTGGGCGATCGCCAGCACCCCGAAGTACGTCGCCGAACCGGGCAGCAGCGGCCCGATCGCCGCCGTCACGTACGGCAGCGACGACGTGTGGTGGTACCGGGCCATCAGCTGCCCGAAGAGACCCACCAGACCGGCCGCCACCGCCGTCGCCATCACCGCCGACCCCTCCGCGGTCACCGCGATCGACGCGTACACCACCCAGGCCACCCCGCCGTTCAGCGTCGCGAAGAGCACCGTCCCCCGCGACTGCTGCAACAGGATGGCGAAGGTCGCGCACAGCACCATCGACGACACGATCTGCGTCACCGGCCGCTCGGCCGGACTCAGCACCCCCTCCGGATTGAGCTGCGCGTCGAACTGCACCGCCACGTACAGCACCGACAGCACGCCCACCACGATCGCCACGAAGAAGTAGGCGACCTCCAGGAGCCGCGCCGAGGCCGTGATGTAGAAACCGGTCAGGCCGTCCTGCACCGCCGCCACCAGCGCCCGCCCCGGGATCAGCGCGAACAGGCCACCCGTGATCACCGCCGAGGGCCGCAGGTCCGCGTGGAGCAGCGTCAGCAGCACCCCCATCGCGGCCGGCGGCATCGCCGCCACCAGGAACTGGTAGAACTCCGGCAGCCCCCGCCCCGCGCACAGCCACGCCAGCCGGTCGCCCAGCACCGCGCCCAGCGCCGCCACGAAGAACACCCACGCCCCGCCGCCCAGCAGCGTCGAGGCCGCGCCCGCGAGCACGCCCGCCGCCGCCGTCAGCACCCAGCCCGGGTACGGGTGCCGGTTGCGCCGGATCTCCGCCAGCCGCCGGTACGCCTCCTCCGGCGACACCTCGTGCGCCGGCGCGTTGATGTCCGCGAGCAGCTGGTAGACCGCCGCCAGCCGGGTGTAGTCGGTGCCCCGGCGCCGCACCGTCCGGTTCGCCGTCACCGGATCGTCCACCAGCGACGGCTGGTACGTGATCGACAGCAGCGTGAAGGTCACCGTCGGCTCGCACCGGTCGAGGCCGTACGACCGGCAGATCGCGAACATCGCCGCCTCGACGTCCTCCGCGCCCTCCCCGCCCGCCAGCAGCAGCTCTCCGATGCGGAGCGTCAGGTCGAGCACGCGCGGCACCGACGGCCCCGTCTCGTCCTTCGGCG
Source organism: Streptomyces sp. NPDC058758 (assembly GCF_042746075.1). Taxonomy (NCBI): domain Bacteria; kingdom Bacillati; phylum Actinomycetota; class Actinomycetes; order Kitasatosporales; family Streptomycetaceae; genus Streptomyces; species Streptomyces sp. NPDC058758. The sequence goes on from NZ_JBHYPS010000034.1 coordinate 12,414, forward strand.
TCCGCTCCGGCACAGGCCGGTCGCCCACCGGCAGCCGCAGCATCGTCCGCATCCGGTCCTGCCACGGCGCGTTGTGCGGCAGCCGCGCCAGGGGGACCCCGTACGCCGGGGTGAAGGCGGGCGGCGAGTCCTTCGCCGAGTACGTCGACGGGGTGGCGAACGCCGAGCCCTCCGGCTCCGGCGGCGGCTCCGGCGCCAGCCCCTCCGGCACCACGAACGCCGAACCCTCCGGTTCCGCCGGCGGCGGCTCCGGCACCAGCCCCTCCGGCAGGGCGAACTCCGAGGTCGCCTCGTCCGACAGGGGCTTCCGGTCCTCCGGAGCCTCCTCGGGACCCGCCGGCTCCGCCACCACTCTCTCTCCGCCTCACACCCAGGGAATCGTGGATTCCAGTATGGGACTCCGACGCCCGTGCGAAAGGCGAAGCACGGAACGCCGAGGCCCCGCGGCCCCCGGACACGCGAGAGGCGGCCCACCCCGAAGGGTGTGCCGCCTCCCGCGAAGCCCATCGGACCAGGGGCGTCAGTGAGCGCCCTGCTCCTTGGCGCGCGCGATCGACTTCTCGATCTCCGCCTCGGCCTCCTCGCGGCCGACCCAGTCCGCACCCTCGACCGACTTGCCCGGCTCCAGGTCCTTGTAGACCTCGAAGAAGTGCTGGATCTCCAGGCGGTCGAACTCCGGCACGTGGTGGATGTCGCGCAGGTGCTCCATGCGCGGGTCCGTCGCCGGCACGCACAGCAGCTTGTCGTCGCCGCCGGCCTCGTCCGTCATGCGGAACATGCCGATGGCGCGGCACTTGATGAGGCAGCCCGGGAAGGTGGGCTCGTCGAGGATGACCAGCGCGTCCAGCGGGTCGCCGTCCTCGCCCAGCGTGTTCTCCACGTAGCCGTAGTCGGTCGGGTAGGCCGTCGACGTGAAGAGGCGACGGTCCAGACGGATGCGACCGGTCTCGTGGTCGACCTCGTACTTGTTACGCGACCCCTTGGGGATCTCGATGAGAACGTCGAACTCCACGGGTGGCTCCTCCTGAATCAACACAAGTGAATGCTCGCGACGACGCGCGGTGATTAAGTGTCCCTCACGCACGTACGTGATCGCGAAAGGGGCTGGTCAGCAATGCCGGAACCGAGGGTGTGGCAGCTCACGGCGGGCTCCGCCATGCTCGGTCTGGCTCTCGCCGCCGCGGCGGCGACCGCGGCCGGCCCATGGGACGGGGGCCAGCGTACGGCCGAGCGGGCCCGCGCCGCCGCCCCCGCGAAGGGTGGCGAGCGTCACCCCGCCCCGGCCCCCGCCCCCGCCGCCCCCCGGGAACCCGCCGGACCCGCCCCCGCGCCCAGCGCCCCCGGCGTCCTCACCGCCCTGACCGGACCGGCCACCCCCAGCGCCCGCCCCGCCGACCTCGCCCGCGTCCTCGTCCCCCTCCTCGCCGACCCCGGCCTCGGCACCCTCCGCACCGCCTCCGTCGTCGACACCGCCACCGGCCGCCAGCTGTACGGCGAAGGCGCCCGCACCCCGATGACGCCCGCCTCCACCGTCAAGATCGCCACCGCCGCCGCGGCCCTCTCCGCCCTCGGCCCCGACCACCGCATCGCCACCACCGTCACCGCCGCCCCCGACGGCAAGGCCGTCACCCTCACCGGCGGCGGCGACCCCACCCTCGACCCCGCCCGGCTGAAGCGGCTCGCGGCCGACACCGCCCGCGCCCTCCGGAAGCGCGGACACACCTCCGTACGCCTCGCCTACGACACGCGCCTCTACCCCGGCCCCGCCGTCCACCCCATCGGGCCCAACGAGAACCTCGCCCCCGTCACCGCCCTCATGACCCGCGGCGGCCGCCTCGACGACAGCACGAGCGGACCCGCCCCCCGCTCCGGCGACCCCGCCCGCGACACCGCCACCGCCTTCGCCGGCCACCTCGCCGACGCCGGCGTGAAGGTCACCGGCGACCCCGCCCCCGGCCGCACCCCCCAGGGCGCCCCCGTCGCCCGCACCCACTCCGCCCCCCTCGCCGACCTCGTCGAACGCACCCTCACGAACAGCGACAACGACCTCGCCGAGGCCCTCGCCCGGCAGACCGCCCTCGCCCACCGGCAGCCCGCCTCCTTCCGCGGCGCCGAGAAGGCCGTACGCGACGAACTCGGCAGACTCCGCCTCCCCCTCAACGGCGCCCGCTTCGCCGACGGCAGCGGCCTCGACCGCCACGACCGCGTCTCCGCCGCCCTCCTCACCGCCCTCCTCACCCGCGCCGCCGACCCCGCCCACCCCGAACTCCGCCCCCTCCTCACCGGCCTCCCCGTCGGCGCCTTCACCGGCACCCTCGCCGGCCGCTACGGACAGGCCCCCGCCGGCGCCGGACTCGTCCGCGCCAAGACCGGCACCCTCACCGGCGTCAACACCCTCGCCGGCACCGTCGTCACCACCGACGGCCGCCTCCTCGCCTTCGCCTTCCTGGCCGGCCGCACCCCCTCCCCCGACCTCGCCCAGCCCGCCCTCGACCGCCTCTCCGCCGCACTCACCGGCCAGAACTGATCCCCCCGCGCCCCGCCGGAGAGGACCCGAAAGGGGCCCGAACCCGTACGGTTGACGCATGACGAGCATCGGTGGTGCAGGCACGTCCGGAATGGTCGACTGGAACCTCGCGGTCGCGACCGCGACCAGGCTGGTCCGCCCCGGCCCCGACGTCGGACGCGACGAGGCCCGCGCCGTCGTCGCCGAACTCCGCCGCCACGCCAAGGCCGCCGAGGAACACGTCCGCGCCTACACCCGGATGCTCCCCGAGGGCGCCGAACCCCACGACACGCCCGTCCTCGTCGTCGACCGCACCGGCTGGATCAAGGCCAACGTCGCCGGCTTCCGCGAACTCCTCACCCCGCTCCTCGGCAAGATGCAGGAGCGCCGCACCGCCACCCCCGGAAGCGCCGTCCTCGGCGCCGTCGGCGGCAAGGTCACCGGCGTCGAGCTCGGCATGCTGCTCTCCTTCCTGGCCTCCCGCATCCTCGGCCAGTACGAGACCTTCGCCCCCGCCACCCGCGACCTCCCCGGCGCCCCCGGAGGCGGCGGCCGCCTCCTCCTCGTCGCCCCCAACATCGTCCACGTCGAACGAGAACTCGCCGTCTCCCCCCACGACTTCCGCCTCTGGGTCTGCCTCCACGAGGAGACCCACCGCACCCAGTTCACCGCCGTACCCTGGCTCCGAGACCACCTCCAGGGCGAGATCCAGTCATTCCTCGCCGCCACCGAGGTCGACCCCGGCACCTTCGTCGAACGCCTCCGCGAAGCCGCCCAGACCCTCGCCGGCGGCCGCCCCGAAGCCGAGGAGGGCGACCCCTCCCCGTCCCTCGTCGAACTCGTCCAGACCCCCGAACAACGCGAGATCCTCGGCCGCCTCACCGCCGTCATGTCCCTCCTCGAAGGCCACGCCGACTACGTCATGGACGGCGTCGGACCCCAGGTCGTCCCCTCCGTCGCCGAGATCCGCGAGAAGTTCCAGGCCCGCCGCGCCCGCGGCGCCTCCCGCCTCGACCTCGCCCTGCGCAAGCTCCTCGGCCTCGACGCCAAGCTCCGCCAGTACCGCGACGGCGAGCGCTTCGTCCGCGCCGTCGTCGACCAGGTCGGCATGGACGGCTTCAACCGCGTCTGGACCTCCCCCAACACCCTCCCCACCAAGAGCGAGATCGCCGCCCCCGCCGACTGGATCACCCGCGTCCACCGCACCCCCGACTCCTGACGGCGAACCCCGCCGGGCACCACCGGCGGGGGCGCACCGTACGGCAGACTCCCGGGACGGAAGCGGCGCACGACGCGACGACACCGCGGAACACACCACCAATCACCCATCCGAGGGACCCTGGCCGTGGGGTGAGGCATGCAATGCTCGGGTAAGGGCCACGTTTCTGTCACCATCGACGCACTCTGAGTGACCGAACACCCCATTCCGACCGTTAAGACTCCGACCGAGGCACCTCACCCCATTCACGAAGGGCACCGAACCATGGGTCCCCATCCTGCGGTCGCGGCGATACGCCTGGCGGTCCGCCGCGTACTCCACGACGTCCTCACCGAGCACCCCACCGACCCCGCCGCCCCCCGCGACACGCACCCCCTCGTGCTCGTCGCCTGCTCCGGCGGAGCCGACTCCATGGCGCTCGCCTCCGCCCTCGCCTTCGAGGCACGCAAACTCCCCGTCCGCGCCGGCGGCATCACCGTCGACCACGGCCTCCAGGACGGCTCCTCCGGCCGCGCCCGCGAGGTCGCCGACCGCATGACCGCCCTCGGCCTCGGCCCCGTCGAAGCCGTCGCCGTCACCGTCGGCCGCGAGGGCGGCCCCGAAGCCGCCGCCCGCGACGCCCGGTACGCGGCCCTCGACGCCGCCGCCGAACGCCACGGCGCCACCGCGATCCTCCTCGGCCACACCCGCGACGACCAGGCCGAGACCGTCCTCCTCGGCCTCGCCCGGGGCTCCGGCATCCGCTCCCTCTCCGGCATGGCCGCCGTCTCCGGCAACCACGGCCGCTACCGCCGCCCCTTCCTCCAGCTCGACCGCCAGACCGTCCGCAAGGCCTGCATCGCCCAGGAACTCGCCGTCTGGGACGACCCCCACAACAGCGACCCGGCCTACACCCGCTCCCGCCTCCGCCACGAAGGCCTCCCCGCCCTGGAGAAGGCCCTCGGCAAGGGCGTCGTCGAAGCCCTCGCCCGAACGGCCCAGCTCTCCCGCGACGACGCCGACGCCCTCGACACCTGGGCCGCCGACGCCGAGACCTCGGCGCGCGACGAGGCCGGCGCCCTGGAGTGCGCCAAGCTCCACAGCCTGCCCCCCGCCGTACGCCGCCGCGTCCTGCGCCGCGCCGCCATCGCCGAGGGCGCCCCCGCCGGCTCCCTCTTCGCCCGCCACATCGAAGAACTCGACCGGCTCATCACCGGCTGGCGCGGCCAGGGCGCCATCAACCTGCCCGGCCGCGTCGAAGCCCGCCGCCAGGGTGGCAGACTGGTCATCCGGCAAGGCTGACGCACGCTGCAACGAAAGTGACCCGGGTGAACGAGAAGGACATGGGCACCGACCTCCAGTCGGTGCTCATCACCAAGCAAGAGATCGACGCCAAGCTCGCCGAGCTGGCCGCGAAGATCGACGCGGAATACGCGGGCAAGGACCTGCTCATCGTCGGAGTCCTCAAGGGCGCCGTGATGGTGATGGCGGACCTGGCACGCGCCCTGTCCACCCCCGTCACCATGGACTGGATGGCCGTCTCCTCCTACGGCGCCGGCACCCAGTCCTCGGGCGTCGTCCGCATCCTCAAGGACCTCGACACCGACATCAAGGGCAAGCACGTCCTGATCGTCGAGGACATCATCGACTCCGGCCTGACGCTGTCCTGGCTCCTGTCGAACCTCGGCTCGCGCGAGCCCGCCTCCCTGGAGGTCTGCACCCTGCTGCGCAAGCCCGAGGCCGCCAAGGTCGCCATCGACGTCAAGTGGATCGGCTTCGACATCCCCAACGAGTTCGTCGTCGGCTACGGCCTCGACTACGCCGAGAAGTACCGGAACCTTCCGTTCGTCGGCACGCTCGCCCCGCACGTCTACGGCGGCTGATCCGCCCCCCCTCGCGGGGAACCCGCACCGCCTTCCCTCCGTTGAACCACGGGAAGGCGGTCGCGGGCGACGATGCTGAGGTACCGTCCGAAGAACAGCTTTTTCTCATACAGCGGCATTTACCTACGGGCAGGAGGGACGGGGCGATTTCTCGCCCCGTATGGATGGACGTGAAGCGATACTTCCGTGGGCCGGTCATGTGGATCGTGCTGGCCGTCCTCGCCGTGGTCGTGCTGATGCAGGTCGTCGGCTCGTCCGAGGGCTACAAGACGGTGGACACCGGCAAGGTCGTCCAGGCGATCGACAAGAACCAGGTCAAGCAGGCAAAGATCACCACCGGTGACGAGCAGATCGTCAAGATCGAGCTCACCGGCGACACGAAGATCGACGGCAGCGGCAAGGTCCAGGCCAGCTACATCGGCACCCAGGGCGCCGACCTCGCCGACAAGCTCCAGGAGAAGTTCGAGGCCGGGCAGATCGAGAAGGGCTACACCGTCTCCCCGACGAAGCAGTCGCCCTTCGTCTCGATCCTGCTCTCGCTCCTCCCCTTCGTCCTCATCGTGGTCGTCTTCCTCTTCCTGATGAACCAGATGCAGGGCGGCGGCAGCCGCGTCATGAACTTCGGCAAGTCCAAGGCCAAGCTCATCACCAAGGACACGCCCAAGACCACCTTCGCCGACGTCGCCGGCTCGGACGAGGCCGTCGAGGAACTCCACGAGATCAAGGAGTTCCTCCAGGAGCCCGCGAAGTTCCAGGCCGTCGGCGCCAAGATCCCCAAGGGCGTCCTCCTCTACGGCCCGCCCGGAACCGGCAAGACGCTCCTCGCGCGCGCCGTCGCCGGCGAGGCCGGAGTGCCCTTCTACTCGATCTCCGGCTCCGACTTCGTCGAGATGTTCGTCGGCGTCGGCGCCAGCCGCGTCCGCGACCTCTTCGAGCAGGCCAAGGCCAACGCCCCGGCCATCGTCTTCGTCGACGAGATCGACGCGGTCGGCCGCCACCGCGGCGCCGGCCTCGGCGGCGGACACGACGAGCGCGAGCAGACCCTCAACCAGCTGCTCGTCGAGATGGACGGCTTCGACGTGAAGGGCGGCGTCATCCTGATCGCCGCCACGAACCGCCCCGACATCCTCGACCCCGCCCTCCTGCGCCCGGGCCGCTTCGACCGGCAGATCGCCGTCGACCGCCCCGACATGCAGGGCCGCCTGGAGATCCTCAAGGTCCACCAGAAGGGCAAGCCGGTCGCCCCGGACGTCGACCTCGGCGCCGTCGCCCGCCGCACCCCCGGCTTCACCGGTGCCGATCTCTCCAACGTCCTCAACGAAGCGGCGCTCCTCACCGCCCGTTCGGACCAGAAGCTGATCGACAACAAGGCGCTCGACGAGGCGATCGACCGCGTGGTCGCGGGCCCGCAGAAGCGGACCCGGATCATGTCGGACAAGGAGAAGAAGATCACCGCCTACCACGAGGGCGGCCACGCCCTGGTCGCGGCGGCCTCTCCCAACGCCGACCCCGTCCACAAGATCACCATCCTGTCCCGCGGCCGCGCCCTGGGCTACACGATGGTCCTCCCGGACGAGGACAAGTACTCCACCACGCGCAACGAGATGCTCGACCAGCTCGCGTACATGCTGGGCGGCCGCGCCGCGGAGGAGCTCGTCTTCCACGACCCGACCACCGGCGCCGCGAACGACATCGAGAAGGCCACCGCCACCGCCCGCGCGATGGTCACGCAGTACGGCATGACCGAGCGGCTCGGCGCCATCAAGTTCGGCGGCGACAACACCGAGCCCTTCCTCGGCCGCGAGATGTCCCACCAGCGCGACTACTCGGAAGAGGTCGCCGCGCTGGTCGACGAAGAGGTCAAGAAGCTCATCGAGACCGCGCACAACGAGGCGTGGGAGATCCTGGTCGAGAACCGCGACGTCCTCGACAACCTGGTCCTGGCCCTCCTGGAGAAGGAGACCCTGGGCAAGGAGGAGATCGCCGAGATCTTCGCCCCGATCGTCAAGCGCCCGGCCCGTCCGGCCTGGACCGGCTCGTCCCGCCGCACCCCGTCCACGCGTCCGCCGGTCCTCTCCCCCAAGGAGCTGGCCCTGACGAACAGCGCGAACGGCACGGCGGCCCCGGTGGTCGACACCACCAAGGGCCTCGACATCGCCCCCGAGGACACCCCGGAGCCCTGAGCCCCGGCCCCCGGAATGGAAGCCGCGCCCCCACAGGTTCTAGCCTGTGGGGGCGCGGCCTTTTTTCGCGCCATGTCAGGACCAGACGGAACGAGGCACAGATGACCGACCCGGTGACGCTGGACGGCGAGGGCAGGATCGGCGAGTTCGACGAGAAGCGCGCCGAGAACGCCGTGCGAGAGCTCCTCATCGCGGTCGGCGAGGACCCGGACCGCGAGGGTTTGCAGCAGACCCCTGCGCGCGTTGCACGGGCGTACAGGGAACTCCTGTCAGGGATGCGACAGGAGCCTGAGGATGTCCTGACCACGACTTTTGACCTCGGTCACGACGAGATGGTCCTCGTGAAGGACATCGAACTCGTAAGCTTCTGTGAACATCACCTTCTCCCGTTCCACGGCGTGGCCCATGTGGGCTACATCCCGGCGGAGAGCGGAAAGATCACGGGCCTGTCGAAGCTGGCCCGTCTGGTCGACGTCTACGCACGTCGGCCGCAGGTGCAGGAACGTCTCACCACTCAGGTGGCGGACTCGCTGATGCGCATTCTCGAAGCGCGCGGAGCGATCGTCGTCATTGAGGCCGAGCACATGTGCATGTCGGTGCGGGGCATTCGCAAGCCGGGTGCGAAGACGACGACCTCGGCGGTGCGCGGGCAACTGCGCGACGCTACCACCAGGGCCGAGGCCATGTCCCTGATTCTGGCACGTTAGGGGCGAACCGCCCGCCGGGCTCCCTACCGTCCCCGGTATGGGATACGGCCTTGCGAGCAAGATGCTCGTCAATCTGGTCGGAGGCTGCGTTCAGGCGAAGAACGTGGCCTCCGGCGACATCATGTGGACGCTGGACGGCGATCGGACGGTGCAGACCACCGTCACCGACGTGACCGCCGCCAAGGCACGGCACGCCGTCGAGGTGGTCACCGACCAGATGACCTTCCTTGCCAGCCCGGACCTGTTGCTGCTCACCCCGGATGGGTGGACGCATGCGGCGGACGCGGTGGGAACGACGGTCGCGTGGACGCCTGCGCGGAAGCTGCGCCGGCAACGGCTGACGATCTGGCCGGGGTACGAGTTTGGCTACTTCCTGGGCGCCACGTGCGCCGATGGGACAGTCGGCAAGAACTATGTGTCGCTGGTCGTGAACGAGGAGGCATTCGCGACGCGCTACGCGGCCGCGCTGACGGCCTGTACGGGGCTTCCTGCGCGGCTGGAGCCGGTGACCCGCCCGTCTGGCTACCTCAAGCGCGGCCTGCCCGGCTTCCGGGTGCGGGTGGTGTCTTCGTACCTCTCGGACGCGCTGCGGCACTACGTGGGCGGAGACGCCCATCATATGCGGCAGCGGTTCCCTCGGGTCGTCCTGCGCGACATCGATACCTTCGAGGGGTTCCTGGACGGATACGTCGAAGGAGACGGCTTCCGCCGCAAGGACTGGGACGCACGCGTGATCGCGAGCGCCAACACGCCCTTCCTGGCCGAGATCGCTCCGATCATCGGAGCACGGTTCACTCCGAGCTCCAAGGCGAAGCAAGCATCGGCCCTTTGCATCTCCGACCGCTGGCAGTCCCGCGGCACCTTCACCCCCGAGCACCACCCCCTTGACCCGCCCGAGTCCTCCTGGGTCCAGGTCCACGAGGTCCGCCCCCGGCCCGCACTCGGCGCGAAACCCTTCACCTTCTACGGCTTCCGGCTCGCCCCTTACCCCACCTTCCTGGTCAACGGACACCTCGCCCGGGAGGCCTGGTAGGGGTCAGGCGGCGGGGGCGGGGCCCTTGTCGTCGTCCTCGGGGAGCTTGCAGACGCGTTCCAGGAAGAGGGCGGCGGCGATGACGGCGAGGCCGGCCACCACCGCGGCGGCGGCGTAGAGGGCCTGGTCGCGGCGGGCGGGGACGTCGAGGGAGCCGAGGAGGAAGACGCCCACGCCGCCGTAGAGGCCGGCGACGAGGGCGGCGACCAGGGCGCTGGCCTGGCCGAAGACGACCGCGCGGGCGGCCATCAGGGGTTCGACGCCCTTGGCACCGGGGCGGCGCTCGCGCTGGGCCTTGAGGCGGGCCCGGATCGAGAGGGCGGTGGCGGTGAGGACCACCGCGATCACGGCGAGGACGATGGGCGCGGCGAGCGGCACGCTGGGGAGCGTGCCGACCGAGTCCCAGAGGCGGGCGCCGCCCCAGGAGAGGATGCCGGCGACCAGGAAGAGTCCGGCGAGCACCTTGAGCCGCAGTTGTTTCACCGGGTGTCCTTCACGTGGTCGCGGGTGGTCTGCCACGTAGCGTAACGATTACTCGGGGAGACGGAGTTCCAGGTCGGTCCGGGGCGTCACGCCGGCGCGGTCGGCGGCGGCCAGGAGGGCCGCCACCGGGCCGTGGCCGGGGAGCTGGGCGTCGGGGTCCACGTCGTGCCAGGGGGCCAGCACGAAGGCGCGCTGGTGGGCGCGGGGGTGGGGGAGGGTGAGGACGGGGTCGTCGGAGACCGTGTCCGCGTACGTGATGATGTCGACGTCCAGCGTGCGGGCGCCCCAGCGCTCGTCCCGGACCCGCAGGAAGGCCTCCTCGACGGCCTGGGCGCGCTCCAGGAGGGAGGAGGGCGGGAGGGTCGTCTTCACGAGGGCGACGGCGTTGAGGTACGAGGGCTGGCTGTCCGGCTCGACGCCCCAGGGCTCGGTCTCGTAGACGGGGGAGACCGCCTTGACGCGGAGGCCGGGGGTGTCGGCGAGGGCGTCGACGGCTCCCTGGAGGTTCTCCAGGCGGTTGCCGAGGTTGGCGCCGAGGGCGAGGACGGCCCAGCGGGGGTTGGAGAGGGTGGTGTCGGCGGCGTCGACGGCGGCGACGACTGCGGCGGGTACGGGCTGGACGGTGGGGTCGCTCTGGGTCGGCTTCATCGTCGGCTCCGGGTGATCGTGACGGTGACGTCGTCGAAGGGGACGGTGATGGGTGCGTCCGGCTTGTGGACGACCACCTCGACCTCCTGGACGCCCGCGTGGCTGAGGCACTGCTGGGCGATGCGCTCGGCGAGCGTTTCGATCAGGTCCACGGGCTCGCCCTGGACGACGTCGACGACCTCCTCGGCGACGACGCCGTAGTGGACGGTCTTGGTGAGGTCGTCGTCGGCGGCCGCCGGGCGGGTGTCGAGGCCGAGGACCAGGTCCACGATGAAGGTCTGCCCCTCCTCGCGCTCCTTGGGGAAGACGCCGTGGTGACCTCGGGCCTTGAGGCCGCGCAGCGCGACACGATCCACGCGAATCACTCCTGCTGTCGTAGTTGCGGGGGCACGCAGCCGGGTGCGGACGGCCGGGTGTCCTCCGTCGAATCTACCTGCGGGGCCCGACAGCGCTTGCTGTCGGGGCCGTCAGGCGGGGGTTCCGGGCTGGTCGTCGGGGGTCGCGGGGGGCGTGTCGTCGTCGGGTCCGGCGAGGACGGGGGAGGCGTGGTGGGACCAGATCCGCCAGCCCTCGGGGGTGCGGCGGAAGGTGTTGGTGGCGACGACGAGCTGTCCGACGAGGGGGCCCAGTTCGGCGCCGTCCTCGGCGGGGCCGCCGCTGAGGATGTTCTCGGTGCAGGTGACGAGGGCGGTGTCGCCGGTGAGGGAGATCCGTACGTCGGTGAGGAAGAACTGGATGTAGTCGGTGTGCGCCATGATCAGCGCGTACGAGCGGAGCACTTCGCGGCGGCCGGTGAGGACGGGCCAGCCGGGGTGGACGCAGGAGATGTCGGCGGAGCCGTCGTCGAGCCAGAGGTCTTCGAGGCGGTCGAAGTCGCCTTCTTCCATGGCGGTGTAGAAGGCGGTGTTGGCGGCTTCGACGGCGGCCCGGTCGGCGTTCCGGTCGGCGGTCGGGCCGGTGTCGTGGCCGCCGGGCTCGTCGTCGGTGGTCACCGGGCTCCTTCGACGGCGCGGGCGACCCGGACGGCGTCGGCGGTGGCCCGGACCTCGTGGACGCGGACGGCCCAGGCGCCCTCGTGGGCGGCGAGGGCGGAGACGGCGGCGGTGGCGGCGTCGCGTTCGCGGGCGGGCGGCGGGGTGGCGCCGGGCTCGCGGGTGAGGACGTGGCCGAGGAAGCGCTTGCGGGAGGCGGCGACCAGGAGGGGGCGGCCGAGGGCGCGCAGCTCGGGGAGGTGGGCGACGAGGGCGAGGTCGTGGGGGGCGAGCTTGGCGAAGCCGAGGCCGGGGTCGATGACGATCCGCTCGGGGGCGATGCCGCCGTCGACGACGGCCTCCATCCGGGTGCGGAGTTCGGTGACGACCTCGGTGACGACGTCGTCGTAGACGGCGAGGCTGTTCATGTCCTGGCTGAAGCCGCGCCAGTGCATGACCACGAAGGGGACCTCGGCGGCGGCGACGGCGGGGACCATGCCGGGGTCGGCGAGGCCGCCGCTGACGTCGTTGACGAGGGTGGCGCCGGCGGTGACGGCGGCGGTGGCGACGGAGGCCCGCATGGTGTCGACGGAGACGGTGACGCCTTCGGCGGCGAGGCCGCGGACGACGGGGACGACGCGGCGGAGTTCCTCCTCCTCGTCGACGCGGGTGGCGCCGGGTCGGGTGGACTCGCCGCCGACGTCGACGAGGTCGGCGCCCTGGGCGACGAGGTCGAGGCCGTGCTTGACGGCGGCCGTGGTGTCGAACCAGCGGCCGCCGTCGGAGAAGGAGTCCGGGGTCACGTTGACCACGCCCATGACCGCGCAGCGGTCCCACTCGGGGAGGCCGAGGGGGGCGCCCCGGTCGATCGTCGTACTCATACGACCAGCGTAGGGCCCGCCGGGGCCGGGGGCGGTTTCAGGCCGGGCTGGCCTCGTGCTCGCGGCTGCTCCGGGGCGGTACGACGTGGGCGCAGGGGCGGGGGGTCCTGGCGGGTCCGCGGCGGGCGAAGGGGCGGGGCAGGGCGAGGGTGAGGAAGCCTTCGGCCTGCATGGCGGCGAGGCCGATGCGGGGGAGGTCGCGGCCGGTGCGGTAGACGACGAAGCGGGGTTCCCAGCGTGGCTGGAACTTGGCGTTGAACTTGTAGAGGGACTCGATCTGGAACCAGCGGGAGAGGAAGAGGAGGAGGCCGCGCCAGAGGCGGAGGACGGGGCCCGCGCCGATGCGTTCGCCGCGGGCGAGGGTGGAGCGGAACATGGCGAAGTTGAGGGAGACGCGCCGGATGCCGAGGGTGGGGGCGGCCTGGAGGGCGGCGACGATGAGGAGCTCGTTCATGCCGGGGTCGGCGCTCCGGTCGCGGCGCATGAGTTCCAGGGACATGCCGTCGGGGCCCCAGGGGACGAAGTGGATCATGGCTTTGAGGTCGCCGTGGGGGCCGTGGGGGCCGTCGGGGTCGGTCAGGTGGGCGGTCGCTATGACGGCGTCGCCGTCGCCGGGTGCGCCGATGCGGCCGAGGGCCATGGAGAAGCCGCGTTCGGTGTCGGTGCCGCGCCAGTCGGCGGCGGCCCGGCGGACGAGGTCGAGTTCGGTGTCGGAGAGGTCGCGGACGCGGCGTACGCGGGTGGTGTAGCCGCCCCGTTCGATGCGCTTGACCATCTGGCGGACGTTGCGCATGGCGCGGCCGGAGAGGGAGAAGGCGTCGACGTCGATGACGGCCTCGTCGCCGAGTTCGAGGGCGTCGAGGCCGGTCTCGCGGGTCCAGACCTGGCCGCCGGTCTCGGAGCAGCCCATGACGGCGGGGGTCCAGGAGTGGGCGCGGGCCTCGTCCATGAAGCGTTCGATGGCGCCGGGCCAGGCCTCGACGTCGCCGATGGGGTCGCCGCTGGCGAGCATGACGCCGGAGACGACGCGGTAGCAGACGGCGGCCTTGCCGCTGGGGGAGAAGACGACGCCCTTGTCGTGGCGGAGGGCGAAGTGGCCGAGGGAGTCGCGGCCGCCGTGGCGGTCGAGGAGGGCGCGGAGCCGGGCCTCGTCCTCGTCGGTGAGGCGGGCGGCGGGGTGCTCGGGGCGCAGTGCGAGGTAGAGGGTGGTGAGGGCGGTGAGGGTGCCGAGGGCGCCCAGGGAGTAGCCGACGGTCCAGTCGACGCCGTGGGTGTAGGCGACGGGGCCTTCGACGCCGACGAGTCCGAGGAGGACGTGTTCGAGGCGGTCGGTGAGGCTGGGGTCGCCGACGACGCGGCGGGGGTGGGCGCTGACGACGACGAGGCCGAGGGCGAGGGAGCCGGCGCCCATGACGACGAAGTTGGCGAGGGCGCGCCAGCGGCTGCGGGGGTCGGGGAGGGCGGCGAACTGGTCGCGGTGGCGCAGCAGCAGGGCGAGCAGGGCGAGGGAGAGCAGGGAGCCGAGGACGGAGTGGCGCCAGACGAACTGGGCGGCGGCGCCGAGCGGGAGGAGGAGGACGACGGCCCGCCAGGCGCGGCGCTTGTGGCGCTTGAGGCCGTGGGCGACGAGGAGCAGGAGGACGCCGGCGCAGAGGGAGACGGCGGCGGAGAGGGGGCCGAGGGTGCCGGGGAGGACTTCGGCCAGGGCGTGGACGCGGCTGGCGCGGAAGCGGGGGAAGACTCCGGCGGCGATGTCGACGAGTCCGACGAGGGTGCAGGCCGTGCCGATGAGGGCGGGGACGCGTTCCGGTGGGGGGCCGCTGAGAATTCGGCGGATCCGGACCGGAACCGATGATGTTTTGTCCCCATCTACCGTGACAGACATCGCTTCCCGCGCTTCCCGTGCTTCCGTGGTCTTTTTCGGCCCTGTTCGGGGCGTCCCTTAGGACGGGGCTGCGCGGGGGCGGGTTCATTCGGGCACGGGAAATTCTCAGGAAGTCGTCGGGGCGTCCGGGAAGTCGTCACGAGGGAAGGTTCGGACGTCTCATGGGTCTCACCAGTGGTGCGGCGCTCGTCACGGCGGTGGCGGCGGCCGTCGCGCTGTTCTCGGTCACGGTGCTGTTGTGGTCGCGGCTGGCCCGCCGGGGGTGGCGGCCGGTCCTCGGCAGGGTGGGGCTGTTGTTCGCGACGCAGCTGGCGCTGTTCGCGGCGGTGGGCCTCGCGGCGAACCGTTCCTTCCTCTTCTACGGTTCCTGGGCGGATCTGTTCGGCCGGGAGCAGGAGATGGGGGTGGTCGTGGACCACGGCGCCGCCTCGGAGGACGTGCGGGTGGTGGGTACGCGCGCGGTGGACGTGCCGGGGGGTGCGCGGCCGTCGGTGGGCGGGCAGATCCAGCAGGTGGTGGTGCGGGGTGCCCGGTCGGGGATCACTTCGCCGGCCTTCGTCTACCTGCCGCCGGAGTACTTCCAGGAGCGGTACGCGAAGCGGTCGTTCCCGGCGGCGGTGGTGCTGACGGGGTATCCGGGCACGGCGGAGAACCTGATCAAGGGGCTGAAGTACCCGAGGACGGCGGCGCTCCAGGCCAGGGAGGGGCGGATGCAGCCGATGGTGCTGGTGATGCTGCGGCCGACGGTGGCGCCGCCGAGGGACACCGAGTGCGTGGACGTGCCGGGCGGTCCGCGGACGGAGACCTTCTTCGCCGAGGACCTGCCGCGGGCGGTGTCGGAGACGTACCGGGTGGGGACGGAGCCGCGGAACTGGGGGGTCATGGGGAACTCGACGGGTGGCTACTGCGCCCTGAAGATCGCGCTGCACCACCCGGACCGGTTCGTGGCGGGGGCGGGCTTCTCGGCGTACTACCGGGCGGCGGAGGACGTGACGACCGGTGACCTCTTCCACGGGGACCGGGAGCTGCGGCGCCGGGCCGACCTGCTGTGGAGCCTGGACCACCGTCCGCAGCCGGCCTCCTCGTTCCTGGTGACGACGTCGAGGTCCGGGGAGGGGAACCTGAAGGGGACGCGGGAGTTCATCGCCAAGGTGAAGAGGCCGGCGCGGGTCTCCTCGATCACGCTGGAGAGCGGCGGCCACAACTTCACCACGTGGAACCGCGAGATCCCGCCCGGCCTGGTGTGGATGAGCGGGAAGCTGCGGGCGGACTGAGTTACGTGGCGCTGCGGCGCAGGGCGCGGTGGACCCCGGCGGGGGTGAGGGTGCCGAGCGGGCGGCCGTCGGCGCCGGTGACGGTCAGCCGGCCGGAGTCGTCCTGGAGGAGCAGGGCGAGCGCGTCCTTGAGGCTGCCGCCGAGGGGGACGGAGCCGGACGCGGCGGCGGGGGCGCCGTCCGGCAGCGGGTCGAGGTCCTCGGCCGTGACGGGGGTGACGGCCAGGCGTTTGAGGGCGCGGTCGCCGCCGACGAAGTCGGCGACGTAGGGGGTGGCGGGGGAGGCGAGGACGGTGGCGGGGGCGTCGAACTGCTCGATGCGGCCCTGTCCGTAGACGGCCATGCGGTCGCCCATCCGGACGGCCTCCTCGATGTCGTGGGTGACGAGGAGGACGGTCTTGCGGACGGTGGCCTGGAGGGCGAGGAACTCGTTCTGGAGCCGCTCGCGGACGACCGGGTCGACGGCGCCGAAGGGCTCGTCCATGAGGAGGACCGGCGGGTCGGCGGCGAGTGCGCGGGCCACGCCGACGCGCTGGCGCTGTCCGCCGGAGAGCTGGGCGGGGTAGCGGGGGCCGTGGACGGCGGGGTCGAGGCCGACGAGTTCGAGGAGTTCGGCGGCGCGCGCGCGTGCGGCGGCCTTCTTCCAGCCGAGCAGGGCGGGGACGGTCGCGGTGTTGTCGAGGACCGTGCGGTGGGGGAAGAGCCCGACCTGCTGGATGACGTAGCCGATCTTGCGGCGCAGGGCGACCGGGTCCACTCCGGCGACGTCGCGGCCGTCGACGAGGACGCGGCCGGAGCTCGGCTCGACCAGCCGGTTCACCATCATCATCGTGGTCGTCTTGCCGCAGCCCGAGGGGCCGACGAGCGTGACGAGCTCGCCCTCGGCGACCTCGAAGGAGAGGTCGTCGACCGCGGTGGTGCCGTCCGGATAGCGCTTGGTCACCTGTTCGAACCGGATCATGGGCCCATTCTGGCCCCTCGTCACCGGGCATGTGTGAAGACGGTGTTGCGGCGAGGTGGCGGATCGGCGGCACGGGCCTCGGACCGGCCCCGTTGTCGGTGGCGGACGCTAGGGTCGCCATACACACGTTCTAACGGCGGCTGCCTGGGGGGAGGTCCGGATGAGCGCGCCGAACTGCCTGGTCGGCAACGACTGGATCTGCGGGGAGTACCTGCGCACCCGCCGCGAGGAGCTGACCGACGCCCTGGTCCAGCACATCGGCCTCACCGCCGCCTCGGTGGCGATCGCGCTGCTCGTCGCCGTGCCGCTGGCCCTCCTCGTGCGGGCCAGGCCGCGCCTGGCCGCCCCGGTCCTCGGGCTGACCACCCTGCTCTACACGGTGCCGTCGCTCGCCATGTTCTCGCTGCTGCTGCCCGTCTTCGGGCTCTCCTCCGCGCTCGTCGTCACCGGCCTGGTGCTCTACGCGCTGACGATCCTGGTGCGCAACGCCCTGGCCGGCCTCGAAGCCGTCCCGGCGGAGACCCGGGAGGCCGCGCGCGGCCTCGGCTTCGGCCCCTGGAGGCTGCTCTGGCAGGTCGAACTGCCGCTCGCGCTGCCGGTCCTGATGGCCGGCGTCCGGATGGCCACCGTCTCCACGATCGCGCTCACCACCATCGGCTCGGTCGTCGGCCGTGGCGGCCTCGGCAATCTCATCGAGGACGCCCTGCCCACCTTCTTCAAGGCGCAGGTGCTCGCCGCCTCGGTGCTCTGCGTGCTGCTCGCCGTCGTCGCCGACCTGCTGCTCCTGGGCGTCCAGCGGCTGCTCACGCCCTGGTCCCGGGTCCGGGGCGCGCCGGGGGGTGGGTGAGGTGGGGGTCGTGACGGACGCGTGGACCTGGCTCACCACCGGTGCGCACTGGACCGGCGAGGAGGGCATCGGCGCGCGCCTGGCCGAGCACGTGTACGTGAGCGCGCTGGCGCTGCTGATCGCCGGGGCCCTCGCCCTGCCGCTCGGGCTGTGGCTGGGGCACCTCGGGCGCGGCGGCGCGCTGGCGGTCAACGTGTCGAACGTGGGGCGGGCGGTCCCGGTCTTCGCCGTCCTCGCGCTCTTCATGGTCTCCCCCCTGCGGAACGCGGGATACGTGCCGACCGTGACCGCCCTGGTCCTCTTCGCGGTACCGCCGCTGCTGACCAACGCGTACGTGGGGGTCCGGGAGGTCGACCGGGCGGCCGTCCGGGCGGCCCGGGGCATGGGGATGACGGGCGGGCAGGTCTTCCGCCGGGTGGAACTGCCGCTGGCCGCGCCGGTGGTGACGACCGGGATCCGGTCCGCCGCCGTGCAGGTGGTCGCGACCGCGACCATCGCCGCCATGGTCGGCCAGGGCGGCCTCGGCCGGATCATCACCGCCGGCTTCGCGCTCTACGACACCGCGCAGGTGGTCGCGGGCGCCGCCCTGGTGGCCCTGCTCGCGCTGGTGGTGGAGGGCGTGCTGGTGGGCCTGGACCGGCTGTTCGTGCCCCGGCCGCCCCGGACGTGACGTATGTGGACACCGAGAGCGAAGGACTGAAGTCGTGAAGAGGATCTCGCGCGCCACGGGCGCGCTGTTGGGCGCCGCCGCGCTGGCCGTCTCGCTCACCGCGTGCGGCGGCGACAGCCTGGAGCAGGGCAAGGAGAAGACCGCGCCGGGCTCCGGCGGGGGCAAGGGCTCCCTGGTGGTGGGCGCGGCGGCGTTCACCGAGTCGAAGGTGCTCGCCGAGCTGTACGCGCAGCTGCTGCGCGACACGGGCTACTCGGTCTCGGTCACCACGGTGAAGAACCGTGAGCTGTACGAGCCGGCGCTGGAGAAGGGCGAGATCGACGTCGTGCCGGAATACGCGGCGACGCTCGCGGAATTCCTCAACGCGAAGGTGAACGGCCCGAAGGCGCCCGAGGAGAAGCCGGTCGCCTCCGGTGACGTGAAGGCCACCGTGGACGCGCTGCGGGCGCTCGCGGAACCGCGCGGACTGAAGGTCCTGGAAGCCGGCGGGGCGGTCGACCAGAACGCCTTCGCGGTGTCGAAGGAATTCGCCGCGAAGAACAAGCTGAAGACCCTTTCCGACCTCGGCGCGGCGAAGCTGAAGGTGAAGATCGCGGCGGGCGACGAATGCGCGGTCCGTCCCTTCTGCGCCCCCGGTCTGAAGAAGACGTACGGGATCGACGTGGCGGGCGTCGACCCCAAGGGCGTGGGCACCCCGCAGGCCAAGCAGGCGGTCAAGGACGGGGTGGACCAGCTGGTCCTGACGACCACCACGGACGCCACGGTGGACGGCTTCGGCCTGGTCTTCCTGGAGGACGACAAGCACCTGCAGAACGCCGACAACGTGCTGCCGGTGGTGAACGCGAAGGAGGCCGGGGCGCCCGAGGTCGCCGCCGCCCTCGACAAGATCACCAAGGTGCTGACCACCGCGGATCTCGCCGAACTCAACCGCAAGGTGGACGCCGAGCGGGCGAAGCCCGAGGACGTCGCCGCTGCCTATCTGAAGGAGAAGGGGCTGGTCGGCAAGTAGTCGCCGGAGAGGGGAAGTCGGCCCGAAGCGGAAGCGGAACGCGGTCTCTCCGATTCCGTTGTCGAGAAGTGGCCAAATGATTGCCGGGCCGACCTCCCACGCCTTGCGTACGCACGGTAAATTTCAGGCCATGCCACGTGGACGCCACCGTCATTCCCCGCCTCTGCACAAGCTGATGCCGCCCTCCGCGGTCGCCGGCGCCGCGGTCGTCTGCGCCGCGGCGGCCTGGATCCCCGGGGAACTCGTGGTCGTGCGGCTGCTCGCCGCCGCGGCGGCGGCCGCCGCCGTCACCGGTGCCGTCCTCATGCGCGGCTGGGACCGCAGCGCCGGCCGCCAGGTCGCCGAGCTGAACCGCGCCCGCACCGCCGACCAGTGGAAGGCCGAGGAGCGCCTCGCCGAGCTGGAGGCGGACCTGGAGGAGTCCCGCGCCCTGCGCATCCGCCTGGACGCCAAGCTCCGCGCCAAGCGCGTCGAACTGGCCGGCCTGCGCGGCGAGCACGCCGACCTGCTGCGCCGCTACGCCACCGCCGAGACCGAGCGCGCCAGCGCCCTGGAGGGCCGCCGCGTCCTGGCCCAGGCGACCGCGGGCGACGCCCCCAAGGAGCTGCCCGCCGCCGGGTCGACGCCCACCCCGGAGGCGTACCGCCGCGCCGCCGAGGCCCTGCGCGACCTGCCCCGCAACGCCGCCGCCCAGCGGGCCCGCCGCACCGCCGAGGCGGCCCGCGCGCGCGACCTCGCCGAGCGCGCCGCCGAGCCGGAGGAGCCGCGCGGCCGGCACGCCGCCGAGCAGCACGCCCGCCCGGCGGCCCAGGAGGCCCCGGCGGCCCTCGGCCCGGCCGGGGCCCCCGCGAAGGCGCTGCCCCCGGCCGCCCCGGCCCCGGCGGTCCCCGCGGCCAGCGCGATCGTCCCCTACGCGGCCCGCCGGCCCGTCCAGCGCACCGAGGGCGGCTTCGACTTCTTCGGCACCCAGAAGGCGGCGATCGAGGCCGTCCAGGACACCGACCTCGCCGACGTGGTGGGCGAGGAGGTCCTGGAGGAGGCCCGCGCGGCCGCCGCCCGCCCCGCCCTCGCGCCCGAGGCCCCGGCCCAGGCCGAGGCCCAGGCCCTGACCACGGTGCCGGCCTCGGCCGCCGTCCAGGCCCAGGCTCCGGCCGCCGCCCGGGAGGACGAGCCCGTCGTGGTCCGCCCCTCCGCCAGCGGCCCGATCGGCCAGGTCATCGACCTGACCGCGCACGACGAGACCGAGCAGCTCGACCTCGCCCAGCTGCGCGACGCCGTCAACCAGTGACCCGGGACGTCGGCCTCCTCCTCCCGGAGGAGGCACGGGCCCGCCGCGACGAGCTGATCGCCCTGTGCGCCCAGGCGTTCGGCGGCGCCCCCTGGCACGAGCCGCCGAGCGGCGCCGTACGGACCGTGGACCGGCTCCTCGACTCCGCCGCCCGGCGCCCCGACTTCCGCGCGGCGGCCGCCCTCGGCCCCGACGGCGAACTCCTCGGACTCGCCGCCGGCTGGACCGACACGGCCCTCTCCGGCGCCGCCCCCGCCTTCGAACTCGCCGAACTCGTCGTCGCCCCCGCCCACCAGGGCCGCGGCCTCGGCCGGGCCCTGCACGACGCCCTCCTGGCGTCCCGCCCGGCCGGGCCCGCGCTGCTGATGACCCTCGACGTGCCGGAGCTGACCGACCGGTACGCGCGCTGGGGCTGGACGGTCGTCGACCGCCGCCGCCCCGGCCGGGAGACCCGGGACCACGCCGTGCTGCGTCACCCCTGAGCGCGGCCCGCCCCCGCGCCCTGCCCGTCCCTACTTGTCGATGTCGCCGACGACGAAGAAGAACGACCCCAGGATCGCGACCATGTCCGCGACCAGCGTCCCCGGCAGCAGCTCCACCAGCGCCTGGATGTTGTTGTACGACGCCGAGCGCAGCTTCAGCCGGTACGGCGTCTTCTCGCCCTTCGACACCAGGTAGTAGCCGTTCAGCCCGAGCGGGTTCTCGGTCCAGGCGTACGTGTGGCCCTCCGGGGCCTTCAGCACCTTCGGGAGCCGCTGGTTGACCGGCCCCCGCGGCAGCTCGTCCAGCCGGTCGAGACAGGCGTCCGCCAGCTCCAGGGAGTTGTGCGTCTGCTCCAGCAGGCACTCGAAGCGGGCCAGGCAGTCGCCCTCCTCGCGGACCACCACCCGCAGGGTGTCCCCGAGCTCCCCGTACGCCAGGTACGGCTCGTCGCGCCGCAGGTCGAAGTCGACGCCGGAGGCGCGGGCGATCGGCCCCGACACCCCGAAGGCGTGCACGGTCTCCGGGGCCAGGACGCCGACCCCGCGCGTGCGGGCCCGGAAGATCTCGTTCCCGAGGACCAGCCGGTCGTACACGTCCATCCGCGACCGCACGTCCGCGACCGCCTGCCGGGCCCGGCCGAGCCAGCCCGCCGGCAGGTCCTCCTTGAGGCCGCCGACCCGGTTGAACATGTAGTGCATCCGGCCGCCCGAGACCTCCTCCATCACCGTCTGGAGCTCCTCGCGCTCCCGGAAGGCGTGGAAGACGGGCGTGATGCCGCCCAGCTCCAGCGGGTACGAGCCCAGGAACATCAGGTGGTTGAGGACCCGGTTCAGCTCCGCGAGCAGCGTCCGCAGCCAGACGGCCCGCTCCGGCACCTCCATGCCGAGCATCCGCTCGACGCCCATGACCACGCCCAGCTCGTTGGAGAAGGCGGAGAGCCAGTCGTGGCGGTTGGCCAGCATGACGATCTGGCGGTAGTCGCGCGCCTCGAAGAGCTTCTCGGCGCCGCGGTGCATGTAGCCCACGACCGGCTCGGCGTGCCGGATGACCTCGCCGTCGAGCACCAGCCGCAGCCGCAGCACGCCGTGCGTGGAGGGATGCTGCGGGCCGATGTTCAGCACCATGTCGGTGCTCTCCGCCGCGCCGCCGATGCCGACCGTGGTCTCCGTCATGCCGGACAGTATCCCCCGCCGGGCGCCCCGCCCACGGGCGAGCCCCCGGCCCGTGGAGAACCCGGCCCCGGGGTCACACCCGCTGGCTCAGCCACAGGAAGTCGCCCAGGCCGCCGCGCGCGGTCAGCTCGGCCGCCTCCCCCGCGGCGGCCAGCGCCCGTACGTACGCCGCCGGATCCGTCGAGGCGAGCGCCAGCGGCGGCCGGGCGCCCGACACCCCGAGCCGGCGCAGCGCCTCCCGCTGGGTCGTCAGCTCCGCGGGCCCGCCCGCGCGGACCGCCGCCGCACAGGAGTCCAGGGCCACGTGGGAGGTCAGGTCCCCGGAGCCGTCCGGCACCGGGGCTACCTCGCGGCCCGCCCGGAAGCCGGTCAGGGTGCCGAAGGGCGGCCGGGAGTCCCGCAGGTGCCCGTAGTCCACGGCCACCGCCCGCCCCGCCGCCAGCGAGCCGACCGCCGCCGCCCACGCCTCGTCCCGCGGCCGGCCGATCTCGGCCCGCTCGCCCGGCCCGGACAGCGGCCACCAGCGGGCCAGCCACTCCGCGTCCGGGCCCGTGACCGGGGCGCCCAGCCGCTCCGTGCCGTCGGCGCGGACCTCCACGTACCGGACCGTGCCGTCCTCGTCCGCCTCGGCGACGTCCACCGGCACGTTGTCCAGCCACTCGTTCGCGAAGAGCAGGCCCCGCACCCCCTCCGGCGGCCGGCCGGTCCACTCCACGCGCGCGTCCAGCCCGTCCGGCCGGGCGGCCCGCTCCACCGCGTACGCCCGCACCCGCAGCCCCGCAGGGACCGCCGCGAGCACCCCGGCCGTCAGCTCGCCCCGGCCCGCGCCCACGTCCACCAGCGCGACCTCGTCGACGTCCAGCTCACCGGCCGTCTCCACCAGCAGCCGGGCCACCGCCGCCGCGAAGAGCGGCGAGGCGTGCACCGAGGTCCGGAAGTGGCCGGCCGGGCCCTCGGGGCGCAGGAAGAAGCCCCCGGGGCCGTACAGCGCCCGCTCCGTGGCCTCCTTCCAGCCCCGCCACCGCGCCGCGCCCTCCGGCTCCCGTCCCGTCCCGTCCGTCACGTCATCCGTCACGCGCCCCAGTCTCCACCCCGGGGCGTACGGGTCCCGCCGCAAGGATCGACCGCTCGGTTGATCCCCGGCTCCCGCCCTTTCCCTACTCTGGGTTACGTGCAGCGCCTCTACGACTTCCTCCGCGGACACCCGACGGGCGTCGACGTCTTCTGGGCCGTCGTCCTCCTCGGGTTCTCCGCGCTGTGGATCGGGTCGATGCCGGCCCTCGACCCCGCCGTCGGCTACGGGGCGGTCGCCACGCTCTTCTCCGTGGTCGTCGCCCTGCGGCGGAAGGCCCCGGAGAAGATGCTGGTCCTGGCCGTCGCCCTCGGCGTCGTCCAGCTGGTCCTCGACATCGAGACCTTCATGGCGGACTTCGCCATGCTGGTCATCGTCTTCACCGTCGCCGCCCACGACGGCCCCCGCTGGGCCTCCCGGCTCGCCCTCGTCGGCGGGCTCTGCGCTGCCCCGCTCTCCCAGCTGAGATGGCCGCTGGAGGAGACCGTCTCGGTGCCCGCCCGGGTCTTCTTCACGGTGATCATGGCCGTGCCGTTCGCGCTGGCCTGGGTGCTCGGCGACTCGCTGCGCACCCGCCGCGCCTACTTCGCCCAGCTGGAGGAGAAGGCCGCCCGCCTGGAGCGGGAGCGGGAGGCGCAGGCCAAGGTCGCGGTGGCCGCCGAGCGGGCCCGGATCGCCCGCGAGCTCCACGACGTCGTCGCGCACAACGTCTCCGTGATGGTCGTGCAGGCCGACGGCGCCGCCTACGTCATGGACGCCTCCCCGGAGACCGCCAAGCAGGCCCTGGAGACCATCTCCACCACCGGCCGGCAGGCGCTCGCCGAGATGCGCCGGCTGCTCGGCATCCTGCGCACCGGCGAGCACCAGGAGGCGGGGGAGTACGTGCCGCAGCCCGACGTGGAGCAGATCGAGGAGCTCGTCGAACAGGTCAGGGGCGCCGGGCTCACCGTCGACCTCGCCGTCGAGGGCACCCCGCGCGCGCTGCCCACCGGCGTCGGCCTGACCGCCTACCGGATCGTCCAGGAAGCCCTCACGAACACCCGCAAGCACGGCGGCCCCGACGCCGGCGCCAGCGTCCGCCTCGTCTACTTCGACGACGGCCTCGGCCTGCTCGTCGAGGACGACGGCCGCGGCGCGCCCCAGGAGATGTACGAGGACGGCGGCGCCGACGGCCGCGGCCACGGCCTCATCGGCATGCGGGAGCGGGTCGGCATGGTCGGCGGCACCCTGGACGCGGGCCCGCGCCCCGGCGGGGGCTTCCGGATCAGCGCCCTGCTGCCGCTCAAGCCCGCACACTGAAAGCCCGAGCCCCGTCCCCACCCACCGAAGGAACCCCATGTCCATCCGCGTGATGCTCGTCGACGACCAGGTGCTCCTGCGCACCGGTTTCCGCATGGTGCTCGCCGCCCAGCCGGACATGGAGGTCGTGGCCGAGGCGGGCGACGGGGCGGAGGCCCTGGAGGTGCTGCGCGGCACCGCCGTCGACGTGGTCCTCATGGACGTCCGGATGCCGCGCCTCGACGGGGTGGAGGCCACCCGCCGGATCTGCGCGGCGCCCGACGCCCCGAAGGTGCTCATCCTGACCACCTTCGACCTCGACGAGTACGCCTTCTCCGGTCTGAAGGCGGGCGCGAGCGGCTTCATGCTGAAGGACGTGCCGCCGGCCGAGCTGCTGGGCGCGATCCGCTCGGTGCACAGCGGAGACGCCGTGGTCGCCCCCTCGACCACCCGCCGCCTCCTCGACCGCTTCTCCCCGATGCTCCCGTCCTCCGGGCGGGAGCCCGAGCACCGCGAGGTGGAGAAGCTGACCGAGCGCGAGCGCGAGGTGATGCTCCTGGTCGCCCAGGGCCTCTCCAACGGCGAGATCGCCGCCCGCCTCGTCCTGTCGGAGGCGACGGTCAAGACCCACGTGGGCCGCATCCTCACCAAGCTCGGCCTGCGCGACCGCGTCCAGGTCGTCGTCCTCGCGTACGAGACGGGCCTGGTCCGCGCGGGCGGCGCCAAGGGCTGAGCCCCCGCCCCGGCCGCTCAGCGCAGCACCGACTCCAGGAAGTCGCTGCCCAGGCGGGCGGCGACGGAGAAGTCGAGCTGGTGCAGGACGTAGCGGCCCCGGCGGCGGGTGGTGAGCAGACCGGCCCGGCGCAGCACGGCCAGGTGCCGGGAGACCTCGGGGGCGGTGATGCCGTGCGTGTCGGCCAGCTCGCTCGTCGAGTACGGGCCGCGCGCCAGGCTCCGGCACATCCGCATCCGCACCGGGTGGGCGAGCGCCTCCAGCCGGAGCCGCACGGTCTCGACGGACTCCAGGCCGCCGACCTCCCGGCTCGCCGCCGGGTACATGATGACCGGCTGCCAGCCGGGCGAGTACAGGGCCATCAGGTGCGGCCGGCCGAAGGCGCTCGGCAGCAGGGTCACCGCCCCGGCCCGGGCGTCCGTCCGGGCCTCCATCAGCTTGTCGACCACGATCCGGGAGCCCTCGCCGTCCTCCTCCAGCCGCATCGCCGGCGAGGCGTCCGCGAGCGCGTCGGCCAGCCCCTTGCGGCGCATCAGCTCCGTCTTGTGGCGGGCGTCGGCGGCGAGCTGCACCCGGACCCGCCGCCAGGTGTCGGCGAAGAAGGCCGCGTCGCAGTCCTCCAGGAGGCGCCGGAGCCACGCGCGCGTGGCGGTGGGCGCGCTGATCATCCGCTCCGCGAACGCCGCCTGGAGCGGGCCGCGCGCGGCGGCCAGGTCCAGGGCCCGCCGCGCGGACCGCTCGTCGACCAGCGGCGACGGGATGCCGCCCCGGGCGTAGGCGGGGCTGCAGGAGATCTCCAGGGCGGCGCCGACGAAGGTCTCGTCGTCGATGCGGTCGAGGTCGTCGAGCTCCTCGGCCAGGGTCTCGCGGGGCCGCGCGGGCAGCAGGAAGTCGGAGCGGGCCGACCGCCACATGAAGTCGGCTTCCAGGAGCCGGTCGGCGAGGCCGGGGTCGAGCGCGGTGGCCGTCGCCGTCGCCCACGCGTGCTGGCCGGGGTGGTGGCCCGGCTCGGCCAGGACGTGGAGGGCGTTGCCGAGTTCGGCCAGCGGCGAGGGGCTGAAGACGATCCGCTCGGGCGGCACTCCGGTGATGTCGATGGTCACGCTCACGCCCCCCATGGTGGGGGATGCCCCCGGGAGGCCGTCGCTCCGATTGACGAGGGCCGTCAATCGGAGGGCGGGGCGGACCGGGCCGGGCCCAGGGTGAGCCCATGGACGCGCTGCAGCAGCACCTCTTCGACAGCTACCGGGCGGCCCGGCGGGGCGAGCCCGCGCCGCCCGCCCCCGGCACCCACGACGCGGCCGTGCTGCGGGAGGTGCGCGACCGCCGCCGCTTCGAGCGGGTGGTGGCCGGCCGCCCCGCCACCGGCCGCCTCCGCGCGGCCCTGACCCGCCTGGCGGCGCGCCTCGGCGCCCGCCGGACGCCGGGGAGCCCGGCGCGGCCGTCCTGACGGGGGCGGGACCGCCCGAAGAGCGCGGGCCGGCCCCGCTCCTCCCGGCCCCCCGGCCTGCTTCTCCCGGCCCCCGGCCCCCGGCCCGCTCCCCCGGCCCCGGGGCCCCTCGGCCGCCGATGCGGGCCGGAAAGCCCTGCCCCGTGCCGCCGGGAAGGGCCCTCGGTGGTCGGGGCGCGTGGAGAAGGCACGCCCCCGGCCGCCTGGGAGGGGGGTGCTCCGGCCCCGGCCGCCTGGGGAGGCGGTCGTGCCCCGGCCCCGGGGCGCCTCTCCGGCCGTCGACGCGTGCCGGGGAGGCTCCCGTCCCGTGCCGCCGGGACGCGCCTCAGCCGTCGACGAGCGCCAGGAAGTCCCGTACGGCCGTCCGGACGTCCTCGGCGGTCCACTCCAGGCCCGCCGCCGTCACCGTCACCTCGGTGACGGCGACGCCCGGCGGGCCGCCGGCGCCCGGGGCGGACCAGCGGCGGAAGAGACAGGTCCCGGTCCGCTCCGTCAGGGCCAGGCTCGCCGCCGTGAGGACGTCCGGCTCGTACGGGAGCCACACCTGGAACTGGTGGGTGTGCGGCACCTCCGGGTTCACCCGGAACCAGCCCGGGCCGTCCTTCCCGGCGAGCGCCTCGCGCAGCGCCCCCGCGACCACGCGCGCGTGGGCCACGTACGACGGCAGCCGGGGCAGTTCGGCGTCCAGGCCGCGCAGGGCGGCGAGCGCGACCGGGTACTGCTGGAAGAGCAGGCCGCCGTAGCGGTGCAGCCAGATCCGCGCCTCCGCCACCAGCTCCTCCGGCCCGGCGAGCGCGGCCCCGGAGATCCCGTCGAGGGACTTGTAGAAGGAGACGTACACGCTGTCGGCGAGCCCGGCGATCTCGGCGAGCGGCCGGCCGAAGTGCGTCGGGCACTCCCACAGCCGGGCGCCGTCGAAGTGGACCGCCGCCTCCCGCTCCCGGGCGGCCCCGACGGTCGCCGTCAGCTCCTCCCAGGTCGGCAGCACGAAGCCCGCGTCCCGCAGCGGCAGCTCCAGCATCAGCGTCCCGAAGGGCTCCGGGTGGTCCCGGACCTCCTCCGCCGAGGGCAGCCGGGGCGCTCCCGTCGGGTGGACCGTCCGCAGCCCCGACACGGTCCCGAGGGCGCCGTCCTCGTGGACCTCGGGGTGGGCGAGCGGGTGGAGGGCGACGACCGGGCTGCCGGTGCGGCCCGCCCAGCACCGCAGCGCCACCTGCTGGGCCATGGTGCCGGTGGGGAAGAAGACGGCGGCCGGCATGCCCAGCTCCGCGGCGATCCGCTCCTCCAGGACCTCCACCAGGCCGTCGCCGTAGACGTCCGGGGAGGCGTCCGCGAAGCCCGCGCCCTCCGTCCAGTCGGCGAGCGCGCGCAGCCGGGCGCCGACCGTGCCCTCCACGGACGGGCGCCACAGCGACCGGGCGGCACCGCCCCAGACCTGGGCCCGGTGGCGCCGCGCCGCGCCCTCGTCGACCGCTTCGTCCGGCGTCTCGCCGGGCTCTTCGCCGGTCACCTCGCCGGGTGCCCCCGGTGGCAGTTCATCCGCATCCATGGGCTGATCATCACACCGTCCCCCGCGCCTCCGCCCGCGACTTTCGGGCGGCCGGGGGAGGGACGAAACGCTGGCGTAGCATGACGAGAAATCGTCCGGTACCCGCCGAGGACTGGAACGGAAGGCCCGTACCCACCGTGAACGCACCCGCAGCGCCAGAGCCCAGGGCCGAGGACCGGCCCGCCCGGCTCACCGTCGGAGTCGTCGGCGCAGGCCGCGTCGGCCCCGCCCTCGCCGCCTCCCTCCGGCTCGCCGGACACCGCCCCGTCGCCGTCTCCGCGGTCTCCGACGCCTCCCGGCGCCGGGCCGCCGCACTGCTGCCGGACGTCCCGGTGGTGGAGCCCGCCCGGGTGCTCGCCCTCGCCGACCTCGTCCTGCTCACCGTCCCGGACGACGCCCTGCCGGGCCTCGTCGAAGGACTCGCCGGCACCGGCGCCGTCCGGCCCGGCCAGCTGATCGTCCACACCTCGGGGCGGTACGGCGCCCGGGTCCTGGACCCGGCCCGCCGCGCGGGCGCGCTCCCGCTGGCCCTGCACCCGGCGATGACCTTCACCGGCACCGCCGTCGACGTGCAGCGGCTGGCCGGCTGCTCCTTCGGGGTGACCGCGCCCGAGGAGCTGCGGCTCGCCGCCGAGGCGCTGGTCATCGAGATGGGCGGGGAGCCCGAGTGGATCGCCGAGGAGGCCAGGCCGCTCTACCACGCGGCCCTCGCCCTCGGCGCGAACCACCTGGTCACCCTGGTGGCCCAGTCGATGGAGCTGCTCCGCACGGCCGGCGTCGCCGCCCCCGACCGGATGCTCGGCCCCCTCCTGGGCGCCGCGCTCGACAACGCGCTGCGCTCCGGCGACGCGGCCCTGACCGGCCCCGTCGCGCGCGGCGACGCGGGCACGGTCGCCGCCCACGTGGCCGAACTCCGCAAGCACGCGCCCGGCACCGTCGCCGGCTACCTGGCCATGGCCAGGACGACCGCCGACCGGGCGCTCGCCCACGGGCTGCTCAAGCCGGAGCTGGCCCAGGACCTGCTGGGCGTCCTCGCCGCCGACCCCGCGGCCGGCACGACCGGACCCGCCGACACGACCGGCCCCGCCGACGGGCCGCGAGGAGACGACCGATGAGCCCGACCCCCCGGAAGAGCCCGCGGCGCCACGCGCCGGCGGAGCTGGTGCCCACGGTCGAGGACCTGGCGTACGCGCGGGCCCACTTCGGCGGCGAGCCGGGGCACAACGCCGTCGTCATGACCATGGGCGCCCTCCACGAGGGCCACGCCACCCTGATCCGGGCCGCCCGCGAGCGGGTCGGCGCCGACGGCTTCGTCGTCGTGACCGTCTTCGTCAACCCGCTCCAGTTCGGCGCCGGCGAGGACCTGGACCGCTACCCGCGCACGCTGGACGCCGACCTGGAACTGGCCTTCGCGAACGGTGCGAGCGCCGTCTTCGCGCCCTCCGCCGACGAGGTCTACCCCGGCGGCCGGCCGGAGGTCCGGATCACAGCCGGGCCCATGGGCGACCGCCTGGAGGGCGCCTCCCGGCCCGGGCACTTCGACGGCGTCCTCACCGTCGTCGCCAAGCTGCTCCACCTCACCCAGCCCGACCTGGCCTTCTTCGGCGAGAAGGACGCCCAGCAGCTGGCCGTCATCCGCCGCATGGCGCGGGACCTGAACTTCCCGGTCGAGATCGTCGGCGTCCCCACGGTCCGCGAGGCCGACGGCCTCGCCCTGTCGAGCCGCAACCGCTACCTGTCCGCCGCCGAGCGGGACACCGCCCTCGCCCTGTCCCGGGCCCTGTTCGCCGCCCGCGAGCGGCTCGCCGCGCAGGAGGCGCTGCACGCCCGCGCCGTCTCCCTGCCCGGGGCCCAGGGGCGGTCCGGGAACCGGGCCGAGGCGCTCTCCCGGCTGGGCGAGGCCCGCGCCGCCGCCGACGCCCACGCGGTCGCGCAGGCCGCCGAGGGCGGCGGGGCCGAGGCCGTGCGGGCGGCCGCCCGTGCGGTCCTGGACGAGGCCGCGAAGGCCGAGCCGCCGCTGGTCCTGGACTACCTGGCCCTGGTCGACCCGGCCGACTTCACCGAGGTCGAGGACGCCCACCGCGGCGAGGCGATCCTCGCGCTCGCCGCGCGCGTGGGCACCACCCGGCTGATCGACAACATCCCGCTGACCTTCGGAGCGACCCAGGGAGCCGCCTCGTGACCGGAATACGGCTGCACGCCCCCGCGCCCGGCTGGGCCATCGACGCCGACGTGGTCGTGGTCGGCTCCGGCGTCGCCGGACTGACCGCCGCCCTGCGCTGCACCGCCGCCGGGCTCCGCACCGTCGTCGTCACCAAGGCCAGCCTGGACGAGGGCTCCACCCGCTGGGCCCAGGGCGGCATCGCCGCCGCGCTCGGCGAGGGCGACACCCCCGGCCAGCACCTCGACGACACCCTCGTCGCCGGCGCCGGCCTCTGCGACGAGCCGGCCGTCCGCCTCCTCGTCACCGAGGGCCCCGACGCCGTCCGCCGGCTCATGGCCACCGGCGCCGACTTCGACCGCACCGAGGACGGCGAGATCGCCCTCACCCGCGAGGGCGGCCACCACCGCCGCCGGATCGCCCACGCGGGCGGCGACGCCACCGGCGCGGAGATCTCCCGGGCCCTCGTCGAGGCGATCCGCGAGCGGGGGGTGCGCACCGTCGAGAACGCGCTCGTCCTCGACCTCCTCAAGGACGAGCGGGGCCGCACGGCCGGCGTCACCCTGCACGTCATGGGCGAGGGCCAGCACGACGGCGTCGGCGCCGTCCGCGCCCCCGCCGTGGTCCTCGCCACCGGCGGCATGGGCCAGGTCTTCTCGGCCACCACCAACCCGTCCGTCTCCACCGGAGACGGCGTCGCCCTCGCCCTGCGGGCCGGCGCCGAGGTCTCCGACCTGGAGTTCGTGCAGTTCCACCCCACCGTGCTCTTCCTCGGCGCCGGCGCCGAGGGCCAGCAGCCGCTGGTCTCCGAGGCGGTCCGCGGCGAGGGCGCCCACCTGGTGGACGCGGACGGCGTCCGCTTCATGCTCGGGCAGCACGAGCTGGCCGAGCTGGCGCCCCGGGACATCGTCGCCAAGGCGATCACCCGCCGCATGCAGGAGCAGGGCGCCGCGCACATGTACCTGGACGCCCGGCACTTCGGCGCCGAGATGTGGGAGCACCGCTTCCCGACGATCCTGGCCGCCTGCCGGGCGCACGGCATCGACCCGGTCACCGACCCCATCCCGGTCGCCCCGGCCGCGCACTACGCCTCCGGCGGCGTCCGCACCGACCTGCGCGGCCGCACCACCGTCCCCGGCCTGTACGCCTGCGGCGAGGTCGCCTGCACCGGCGTGCACGGCGCCAACCGGCTCGCCTCGAACTCGCTCCTGGAGGGCCTGGTCTTCGCGGAGCGGATCGCCGCCGACATCGTGGAGCACGGCCCGCACCGCGAGGGAGCCCGCCAGGAGGCCGCCGAGCCGAAGGTGCTGACCCTGCTCGCGCCCGAGGTCCGCCGGGAGATCCAGCGGATCATGACCCGGGACGCGGGCGTGCTGCGCTCGGCCGCGAGCCTGACGGCCGCCGCCGACGCCCTCGAAGCGCTCCGGCAGGACGCCGAGGAGGAGCACAAGGCGGCCGAGCCGGGCGTCGAGTCCTGGGAGACCACCAACCTGCTGTGCGTGGCCCGGGTCCTGGCCGCGGCCGCCCTGGCCCGCGAGGAGACCCGCGGCTGCCACTGGCGCGAGGACCGCCCGGACCGGGACGACGAGCGGTGGCGCCGCCACCTGGTCGTCCGCCTCACGCCCGACCGCCGCCCGGTGGTGCGCACCACCGAGACCGCGGACTTTCCGCCCGTAACCCCCGAAGCCCCCAGGGAGCCGCAGCCGTGAGCACGCCCGAGGAAGCCCGTCCCGAGCCCGTGGACGTCCCTCTCATCCAGATCAGCTCGTACGAGGAGTCCGGCGGCTGCGGCGACGGCTGCGGCTGCGGCGACGCCGAGGAGTACGAGTGCGGGCTCGACCCCGCGCTCGCCCAGCTGCTCGCCGACGCCGGGCTCGACCCCGTCCAGGTCGAGGACATCGCCCACCTGGCGATCGCCGAGGACCTCGACGGCGGCGTGGACGTGACGACCGTGGCGACCGTCCCCGAGGACGCCGTCGCGACCGCCGACTTCGTGGCCCGGGAGGCCGGTGTGGTCTCCGGTCTGCGGGTGGCGGAGGCGGTCCTGTCGATCGTCTGCACCGAGGAGTTCGAGGTCGAGCGGCACCGCGAGGACGGCGAGCGCGTCGAGCCCGGCGACCTGCTGCTCAGCGTCACCGCCCGCACCCGCGACCTGCTCACCGGCGAGCGCAGCGCGCTGAACATCCTGTGCCGCCTCTCCGGCATCGCCACCGCCACGCGCGCGTGGGCGGACGCCCTGGAGGGCACGAAGGCCAAGGTCCGCGACACCCGCAAGACGACGCCGGGCCTGCGCGCCCTGGAGAAGTACGCGGTCCGCTGCGGCGGCGGCGTCAACCACCGGATGTCGCTGGCGGACGCGGCCCTGGTGAAGGACAACCACGTGGTGGCCGCCGGTGGCGTCGCCGAGGCCTTCAAGGCCGTCCGGGAGGCCTTCCCCGAGGTGCCGATCGAGGTCGAGGTCGACACCATGCACCAGGTCCGCGAGGTCCTGGACGCGGGCGCCGACCTGATCCTGCTGGACAACTTCACCCCGGACGAGACCGAGGAGGCGGTGGCCCTGGTCGCCGGCCGCGCCGTCCTGGAGTCCTCCGGCCGGCTGACGCTGGAGAACGCGGCGGCGTACGCGGCGACCGGCGTGGACTACCTCGCGGTCGGCGGCCTCACGCACTCCTCCCCGATCCTCGACGTCGGCCTGGACCTGCGCGAGGTGCGCGGCTGATGCTGCTCACCATCGACGTCGGCAACACGCACACGGTCCTCGGGCTCTTCGACGGCGAGGAGATCGTCGAGCACTGGCGGATCTCCACGGATCCCAGCAGGACCGCCGACGAGATGGCGGTCCTGCTCCAGGGCCTGATGGGCATGCACCCGCTGCTCGGCGCCGAGCTGAGCGACGGCATCGAGGGGATCGCGATCTGCGCGACGGTCCCCTCGGTGCTGCACGAGCTGCGCGAGGTGACCCGCCGCTACTACGGGGACGTGCCGGCGGTCCTCGTGGAGCCCGGCGTGAAGACGGGCGTGCCGATCCTCACCGACAACCCGAAGGAGGTCGGCGCGGACCGCATCATCAACGCGGTCGCGGCGGTCGAGCTCTTCGGCGGCCCGGCGATCGTGGTCGACTTCGGCACGGCGACCACGTACGACGCGGTCACCGCGCGCGGGGAGTACGCGGGCGGGGCGATCGCCCCGGGCATCGAGATCTCGGTGGAGGCGCTCGGCGTGAAGGGCGCGATGCTCCGCAAGATCGAGCTGGTCCGGCCGCGCGGGGTGATCGGGAAGAACACGGTCGAGGCGATGCAGTCCGGCATCGTCTTCGGCTACGCGGGCCAGGTCGACGGGGTCGTCGCCCGGATGAAGCGCGAGCTGGTGGGCCCGAAGGGCGACCCCTCGGCCGTCACGGTGATCGCCACCGGAGGCCTGGCGCCGATGGTCCTGCGGGACTCCGCCGAGATCGACCGCCACGAGCCCTGGCTGACCCTGATCGGCCTCCGCCTGGTCTACGAACGGAACGTCTCCCGCATGTGACCGCGCGCCCGGGCCCCCGGCGGTCGCCCGGCCCCCCGGGCGCCCGCCCGCCCGGGCCCCGCAAGCGTCCTGCCCGCGTGCGGACCCTGCGGGTGGTCCGTCCGTGTGCGGGCCCCGCGCAGCCCCGGGGTGCCGGGCGGGTGGTGGTCGTCGCGGCGGGGGGTCGGGCGCGGGGGTGGGAACGTGCAGGTGGGAGGGGGTTCGAGGGGCGACGCGCCGGATGATCGCTAAGCGAAATTTGTCCGATTAGCGCGTATCGTCGGCCCATGCCCACGCCCTACGGATCCCGCGGCGGCATGGCGTTCAGCGCGGACGAGCTGCGTGTGCTCCGACGCGCCCTCGCCAACGCCCTCCATCCCGCCCCCCTCCCGGACACGTACGTCCGCGACGCCCTCCGCCTGGCCGAATCCGTGGACGAGGCCGTGCACGAGGCGGGCCGGCTGCGCGCCTTCCTCCTCGCCGACCTGGTCCGCTACCGCGAGACCCTGCCCGGCTCGCTCCCCGGCTACCTGGGCCTCCTGGAGGACGCCCTGGCCGACGGGTACGACCCCGGGGCCGACGACCTCGCCGCCCTGCGCGCCCTGCGCGGCAACCCCGCCGCCGCCCGGCTGCTCGACCGCTGCCAGGTCCTCGCCGAGCACTCGGTGCGGACCCGCCTCGCGCGGGTCTGCCAGGCCACCGGCGCCGCCCCGGCCGCCGCCTCCCGGGCCCGGCTGCTCGCCCTGCCCGGCGGCCGCGCGGCGGAGGAGCCCCGGCCCAGGCCGCCGGCCCCCGCCCCGTCCGAACGGCCGGTGCCCAAGCCCTCCGAGGTCTTCCCGCCACGCCGCCGCCCGGTTCCCCCGCCCCCGCCCGAGGAACGGGCCGCGGGCTAGCTACCCTGGTCGGCATGGACTACGTATCCGCGCTTTTGCCCCCCGTCGTGATGGCTGCGTTCTTCATCGCCCTCATCGTCGTGATCGTCAAGACCCAGGGCGGCCCGAACAAGGCCAAGGAGGACGCGGTGGTCGACGCCGCGCTCGCCCGCGCGGAGGCCACCCGTCAGGCGGACGGGCAGGGCTCCGGCTCGTAGGAACTCCGAGACCCCGAGGGGCGCGCGACCGTCCGAGGTCGGCGCCCCTTTTGTCGTGTTCTGGCGTGCTCATCCGGTCAATAGGCGTTATTGCCCGTATCTCCCACTAGGGTGAGCCTGTGCCCCGTCCCTTGGGAGAACTCGAAGACGCCGTCATGACGCGCATCTGGCAATGGAACCGCCCGGTGACCGTCCGGGAAGTCCTGGAAGACCTCCAGCAGGAACGCTCCATCGCCTACACCACCGTCATGACCGTCCTGGACAATCTCCATCAGAAGGGCTGGGTGCGCCGGGAAGTCGAGGGCCGCGCCTATCGATATACCGCGGTCTCCACCCGCGCCGCCTACTCGGCCGCACTGATGAACGACGCCTGGGCGCAGAGCGACAACCCCGCGGCGGCCCTGGTCGCCTTCTTCGGGATGATGTCCCCGGAACAGCGCGAGTCCCTGAACGACGCCATCCGGATCGTCCAGCGGGACAACCCGCTTCCCCCCGCGCCGGAGGAGGGCGGCGGGGAACCGGCGGCTTCCTAGCGGTACCGTCCCCCCATGTCGAAAGCCGTCACCGTACGCCGTGCCCGCACCTCCGACGTCGCCGCCGTGCGACGCCTGGTCGATCCCTACGCGCGCCGCGGCATCCTCCTCGACAAGGCGACGGTGACGTTTTACGAGGCCATCCAGGAGTTCTGGGTCGCGGAACGCGACGAGGACGCCGAGGTCGTCGGAGTCGGCGCCCTGCACGTCATGTGGGAAGACCTCGCGGAAGTCCGCACGCTCGCCGTCGATCCCGAGTTCAAGGGCGCCGGCGTGGGGCATCAGCTGCTCACCAAGTTGTTGCAGACCGCGCGCTGGCTCGGTGTGCGCCGGGTTTTCTGCCTCACCTTCGAAGTCGAGTTCTTCGCGAAGCACGGCTTCGTCGAGATCGGCGAGACCCCGGTCGACGGAGATGTCTACGCCGAGCTCCTGCGTTCCTATGACGAGGGCGTCGCCGAGTTCCTCGGTCTCGAACGAGTGAAGCCGAACACCTTGGGCAACAGCCGGATGCTTCTGCACCTCTGACCGTAACCCCGGAGGAACCCCGGCGGAACCCTATGTCCGAATCGCGCACGTTTCCCGCGTTCCCGGGGATCTGAACCTCTCCCAGGGGTTTGTGTTTTTCCGGGAAAAGCGGTTTCCTTTCCGCGTACTGCATTTTCGATGAAAGGAAATCCGGTGGCACAGAAGGTTCAGGTCCTTCTTGTCGACGACCTCGACGGCGTCGAGGCGGACGAGACCGTGACGTTCGCGCTGGACGGCAAGACCTACGAGATCGACCTCACCACCGCCAACGCGGAGAAGCTCCGTGGCCTGCTCGAGCCGTACACCACGAGCGGGCGCCGCACCGGCGGCCGCACCACCGCGGGCCGCGGAAAGGGCCGCGTGGCCGCCTCCGGCAGCCCCGACACGGCGAAGATCCGCGCCTGGGCCAAGGAGAACGGCATGGAGGTCAACGACCGCGGCCGCGTCCCCGCCCACGTCAAGGCGGCCTACGAGGACGCGAACCGCTGAGGCGCCCCCCGCTGGGCCGCGGGCCGGCCGGCCCGGGCGTCCAGCAGCCGCAGCCGGTGGCACTCCACCGCGGCCGCGGCGACCAGGCGCGTCAGACACGGGGCCTCCGCACGGCCCCACGGCCCGGACCGCGGAGCCGGCAGCGAGGACTCCACCTCGCGCCCCGGCTCGGGGGCCCGCAGCCACACGTCGGCGCCCGGCGCGCCGGATCCGCCCCGCCCCGGAGGCGGGGGAGCGGTCATCCGGCCGTCGGCGCCCAGCGCCACGAGATCCAGTGAGATCCCGCCCCACTCCAGCCACTCCAGCAGGCCGGGAAGCTCCTCCGCGCTCCCCGCGGCCACCAGGAGCCGCATCCGGCGCCCCCTCAGGGCCACCGGCCCGGTCGCCGCACCGACCCGGCGCAGCACCCCCCGGCCGGCCGCCGCGGGAAGCTCCAGCACGTCGAAGCGGAGCCCCGTCACCAGCTGCACCGGCGGGCCCGGCACCGTCGCCCAGCCGAGCTCCCGCTCGTACCAGAGCGAGAGCGCCCGGTCGCCGTCGAGCGGCGAGCGGGGAAGCGGGACGGTGAGGGCCATGCCCGGGGAACTTCCCGGGGGCCGGGTTGGTTACGGCCCCGGCGCGACCGGTGACGTAACGTTCCGGTCCGGGGACCCGAGGTGTCCGGTAATGGGGCGTACGAGCGCATTCGACGGTGCAACTCTGTTCGCTGGTAGCGGAGGGAACCCGGGTGCGCCGCATGGAGTGTCGGACCCTACGGGTAAGACATTCCTAGTGGAGAGGGGTGACCCGCCCGGCCGGTCCGTCTCACGTTCGCCATCGGCGTACTCAAGGCGGGGGTAACTACTTGGCCTGCGGGAACATCGTCTCGCACCATCGAGTTGGAGCATTTGTCGGCTGTTCGGCAGCGGAGCACCCCACGGACATGGGGGTGATCCGGACGGATGTCGGCAGTTGGAATGAGCGGTCCCCGCTTGCGGGACTAAGCTGCGGAAGGACAGGGAGGGGATCGACCCCTAACTGACTGACCGCTCTGAGGAGCGATTAACGATGTTCGAGAGGTTCACCGACCGCGCGCGGCGGGTTGTCGTCCTGGCTCAGGAAGAAGCCCGGATGCTCAACCACAACTACATCGGCACCGAGCACATCCTTCTGGGCCTTATCCACGAGGGTGAGGGTGTCGCCGCTAAGGCCCTGGAGAGCCTCGGGATTTCGCTCGAGGCGGTCCGCCAGCAGGTGGAGGAGATCATCGGCCAGGGCCAGCAGGCCCCGTCCGGTCACATCCCCTTCACCCCTCGTGCCAAGAAGGTCCTGGAGCTGTCGCTCCGCGAGGCCCTCCAGCTCGGCCACAACTACATCGGCACCGAGCACATCCTGCTCGGCCTGATCCGCGAGGGCGAGGGCGTCGCCGCCCAGGTCCTCGTGAAGCTGGGCGCCGATCTCAACCGGGTGCGGCAGCAGGTCATCCAGCTGCTCTCCGGTTACCAGGGCAAGGAAGCCGCCACCGCCGGCGGCCCTGCCGAGGGCACCCCCTCGACGTCCCTGGTCCTCGACCAGTTCGGCCGCAACCTCACCCAGGCGGCCCG
The DNA here is from genome assembly GCF_042746075.1 of Streptomyces sp. NPDC058758. NCBI lineage: Bacteria > Bacillati > Actinomycetota > Actinomycetes > Kitasatosporales > Streptomycetaceae > Streptomyces > Streptomyces sp. NPDC058758. The sequence continues at coordinate 50,463 of NZ_JBHYPS010000034.1, forward strand.
CGAGTCCAAGCTCGACCCGGTCATCGGGCGCGAGAAGGAGATCGAGCGGGTCATGCAGGTGCTGTCCCGCCGCACCAAGAACAACCCGGTCCTCATCGGCGAGCCCGGCGTCGGCAAGACCGCCGTCGTCGAGGGCCTGGCGCAGGCCATCGTCAAGGGCGAGGTGCCCGAGACCCTCAAGGACAAGCACCTCTACACCCTGGACCTCGGCGCGCTGGTCGCCGGCTCCCGCTACCGCGGTGACTTCGAGGAGCGCCTGAAGAAGGTCCTCAAGGAGATCCGCACCCGCGGCGACATCATCCTGTTCATCGACGAGCTCCACACCCTCGTGGGTGCGGGCGCCGCCGAGGGCGCGATCGACGCCGCCAGCATCCTCAAGCCGATGCTGGCCCGCGGTGAGCTCCAGACCATCGGTGCCACCACCCTCGACGAGTACCGCAAGTACCTGGAGAAGGACGCCGCGCTGGAGCGCCGCTTCCAGCCCATCCAGGTCGCCGAGCCGTCGCTGCCGCACACCATCGAGATCCTCAAGGGCCTGCGCGACCGGTACGAGGCGCACCACCGCGTCTCCATCACCGACGAGGCCCTCGTCCAGGCCGCGACGCTGGCCGACCGGTACATCTCGGACCGCTTCCTCCCGGACAAGGCAATCGACCTGATCGACGAGGCCGGCTCCCGGATGCGCATCCGCCGGATGACCGCGCCGCCGGACCTCCGCGAGTTCGACGAGAAGATCGCCGGCGTCCGCCGCGACAAGGAGTCCGCGATCGACTCGCAGGACTTCGAGAAGGCCGCGTCCCTGCGCGACAAGGAGAAGCAGCTCCTCGCCGCCAAGGCCAAGCGGGAGAAGGAGTGGAAGGCCGGCGACATGGACGTCGTCGCCGAGGTCGACGGCGAGCTGATCGCCGAGGTCCTCGCGACCGCCACCGGCATCCCGGTCTTCAAGCTGACCGAGGAGGAGTCCTCGCGTCTGCTCCGCATGGAGGACGAGCTCCACAAGCGCGTCATCGGCCAGAAGGACGCCGTCATCGGCCTCTCGCGGGCGATCCGCCGCACGCGTGCCGGTCTGAAGGACCCCAAGCGGCCCGGTGGCTCGTTCATCTTCGCCGGTCCGTCCGGTGTCGGTAAGACCGAGCTCTCGAAGGCCCTCGCCGAATTCCTCTTCGGCGACGAGGACGCGATGATCTCCCTCGACATGTCGGAGTTCAGCGAGAAGCACACGGTTTCCCGCCTCTTCGGTTCGCCGCCCGGATACGTCGGCTACGAAGAGGGCGGCCAGCTCACCGAGAAGGTGCGCCGCAAGCCGTTCTCCGTCGTCCTCTTCGACGAGGTCGAGAAGGCCCACCCCGATATCTTCAATTCCCTGCTCCAGATCCTGGAGGACGGTCGCCTGACCGACTCCCAGGGCCGGGTCGTGGACTTCAAGAACACGGTCATCATCATGACGACCAACCTCGGGACCAGGGACATCTCGAAGGGCTTCAACCTGGGCTTCGCGGCCCAGGGCGACACGAAGTCCAACTACGAGCGGATGAAGTCGAAGGTCAGCGAGGAGCTGAAGCAGCACTTCCGCCCCGAGTTCCTCAACCGCGTCGACGACATCATCGTCTTCCCGCAGCTGACCCAGGACGACATCCTCCAGATCGTCGACCTGATGATCGGCCGCGTGGACGAGCGCCTCAAGGACCGGGACATGGGCATCGAGCTCTCCCAGTCCGCGAAGGAGCTGCTCGCCAAGAAGGGCTACGACCCGGTCATGGGCGCCCGGCCGCTGCGCCGGACGATCCAGCGCGAGGTCGAGGACTCGCTCTCCGAGAAGATCCTCTTCGGCGAGCTGCGCCCCGGCCACATCGTGGTCGTGGACACCGAGGGCGAGGGTGACGAGCAGAAGTTCACCTTCCGCGGCGAGGAGAAGGCGGCCCTCCCGGACGCCCCGCCGGTCACGGCGGGCGACACGGGCCCGAACCTCTCCAAGGACGCGTGACGCACGCGCCGAGCGTGTAGCGGTACGAAGGGGCGGCCCCGGAACCTGACGGTTCCGGGGCCGCCCCTTCTCAGCGTTCCGCGACCTCGACGCCCCGCGGAAGGTGCTCGGCACCCGACAGCGGCACGTGGAGGGCGACGACCTTCCGCAGACCGGGGAAGATCCGGCCCAGGGGGGACCCGGCGGGGACCGCGCTGAGGTGGAGGGTCGTCACCGAGGGCAGGACGAGCCCGTCCGGGCAGGTGGCGAGGGTGTCCGGCTCCACCACCAGCGACTCCAGGCGGGGCAGGGCCGTCAGCGCCTGCCAGTACTCCTCGCACCGGGGGGCCGGCCGCCACACCGACAGGTGGCGCAGGTCCGGATAGCGGCCGAGGCCGTCGAGGCCGTCGGCGGGCAGGGAGCTGAAGTACAGCTCGCGCAGCGGCGCCGGGGGCAGGTCGGACAGCTTCCACGGCAGGCCGTCGGGCAGGAGCAGGGAGAGCGCTGCGAGGCTCCCCTGCCGGCTCAGGGCGGCGGGGAAGGAGTGCCCGGCGCCCCGGGTGACGACCAGCGTCGTGAGGTCGCCGCCGTCCAGCAGTTCCGCCAGGCGGTCGTCCCCCACGTCCTCGCCGATCTCCAGGCGACGCGGAGCGATCCCGAGCCGGAGCAGCTCGTCCGCCTGCTCGTCGTCGAAGACGAGGTACCTCAGGTCCGCCGGATCCAGCCGGGCGATGACCTCCTCCGCGTACGGGCGGGTCTCGAAGCGCTTCCAGCCCCAGACGAGCTGGGCCCGGACGTCCAGGGACGGGTGGCCGGCGAAGCGCGCCAGGAAGGAGATCGCCGCGTCGCCCGGGACGTGGGTTCCGGCGATCACCACCATCTCCGCCGTCACGTCGTCCACTTCCTCCGGGCCGGGCAGCAGGTCGAGGACCATGCGGCCGACCGCTGCCAGCTCCCGGGCCTCGTCCGGTGTGCGGGGCGGGACGATCTTCTCCGTGCGCCGCAGGATCTCCTCCCGCACCTCGGGGGATACCTCCGTCGCGTGCCCGAGAGCCGTGGCCGCCAGCAGGACCAGACGCAGGCGCGTGCGGCGGGAGGCGGCCGCGTCCGCCGCGCCCAGCAGCTCGCGCAGGATCTCCGCCGCCTCGCGGGGTCTCGCGTGGCCCACCGCCATGCGGATGACGTCCTCCCAGCTGTCGTCCGTCGCGTGCCGGACGAGGACGCCGATGTCCCAGTGGTCGACCAGGGCCTTCGCGGCCAGGTGGTCCTGGAAGGTGCGGTGGACGAAGTCGACGGTGTCGGCGCTGGGCTCGCGCAGCAGGCCGCTGCGGTGGAGGAGGTGGGTGAAGACCCGGTCCGGGGCGTGGTCCGTGAGGCCCATCGCCGGGAGGGCCTCCGTGACCAGGGCCTGCGCGTGGGCGCGGTCCATGACGAGGCGGTCGTTGAGCGTCAGCCAGTACGCGAGGCGCTGGACCAGCTGGATCTGGGGGGCCTCGTCCAGGTCGACGCCGTAGGGCGCGCCCATGCCGCGTTCGCGGTCGCGGCGGGCGAGGAGCAGGGCGAGGGCCGCGTCGTAGAGGGGCTTGCGGCCCCGGGGGAGGTAGCCGCGGCGGTCGTGGTGGAGGGCGCAGATCAGGCCGCACATGAGGGGGTTCGTCGCGAGCCGGGCCACGTGTTCCGTGGTGCGCAGGGAGTCGAGGAGCTGCTGTGCGTACGGGGCGGCGGCCGGGCCGGCCGCGCGGTGCCAGCGGCGGACGAAGGTGGCGACCTCGGCGGGGGACATGGGGGAGAGGGTCAGTTCGGTGAAGCCGTCGGGGGCCAGCCAGTCGTCGCGTACGGCGGTGGGGCGGGAGGTGACGAGCCAGCGGTTGCCGGTCCCGTACGCGGCGAGCAGCCCGCGCAGCCAGTCGCGGGCCCGGCCGCGCTCGGCCTGGGGGATCTCGTCGATGCCGTCGACGAGGACGAGGCCCCGGCCGGCGGCGAGGACCCGGTCGGCCCAGCCGTCGGGCGGGGTCAGCGGACAGTCGGCGGCGGAGAGGAACCGTTCCGCGTAGGGGAGCCGCTCGCCGTGGCGGGTGAGGGTGCGCAGCGGGAGGACGAAGGGGACGCGGCCGTGGAGGTGGTCCATGCCGTCTGCCGGGGGCGTGCCGCACGCGGAGACCGTCAGCCACTGGACGAGGGTCGTCTTGCCGGAGCCGGCGAGGCCCCTGAGGAGGACCCGGTCGTGGGCCGCGAGGGCGAGGTCGGCGCGGAGGGAGGCGTACTCCTGGCGGCTGTGGACGGCGGGGTCGGGCCCGCGGTCGGGGGCCCCGCCGGTCGCCTCCAGGGAGAGGTAGGCCACGTCGAGCGGCCACTCCTCCGCCGCGTCCCGCAGGTCGATGCCGTGGATCGTGAGGTGGCCGTGCTTCTTGGCGAGGTGCGCCAGGTAGCGCCGCTCGAAGGCCGCGTCCTCGGCGAGGGGGCCGGGGTTCGCGGTGGCCACCGCGTCGAGCTTCGCGGCGAGCGCCGCCTGGCCGCGGGTCTGTTCGACCAGGGTGCGGGCGACGAAGGAGGGGCGGCGGGTGAAGAACTCCAGGATGTGGCGGCAGGCCCAGGCGGTGGCCGTCTCCAGGTAGAGGACGGCGTCCGCGGTGAGGCCGTCGGGGGCGGGCGCGGCGGCGCGCAGCCGCCGGGCGAGGGCCTCGTGGCCGAGGTGGACGGCCTGGACGTCGTCCATGTCGAGGTCGCCGAGGGCCAGCAGGTTCGCGGCGAGCGCGTCGGTGACGGCCTCGGTCTCGTCGGCGGGGAACGGCGCCTCGCCGGGGCCCTCGCAGGTGCGGGCCACCAGGGTCGCGGCCAGTTTCCTGACGTCCTTCTCGGTGAGGGTGCGCTTCTCGCCGCGGAAGGAGAGGAGGGAGGCGAGCCGGACGGGGCGGTCCGCGCCGGTGAGTCCCGCCCCTGAGCCGTCGCCGGCCAGCAGTTTCCTCAGCAGCGGGCCGATCGCGGCCGACGCGAGCCGGGTGCCGATGAGTGCCGGTTCCATGTGTGTCCCCCCGTAGGTCCCCGGATGCCGTCAGCGTAGTGCGGGAGGGTCTCCGGGAGGCTCCGGTTGCGTGACCCAGGTCCCAATGGCAGGGCCCGCGCGGTGACAAGCGGCACAGGGGTTTCGAGGGGTACTAGGCGGGATCGTAGGGCGGACGAGGGGCAAACCGGGACGTTCAGGTGTCAACTACCAGGACCTGGGTCCCGAGGCGCTCGAATCGGGCGTCGCGCCGCCTTTCGGGCCTTTCCCGGCACCGGCGACATGCGGCTAAACCTGGAATCTTGGGTTGTTATGTCCGATTTCGCGAAGGTGCCCCAGGGGTGTCAAGGGTCGTATTCCTGGGGAGATCGCTACGACCTCGTGTCGTAGATGGGGTGTTTTGGGATGACCTGGGTGGCGGGTTACCAAGGAACGGCCAGCCCGGCGCAACGCACCGATCGCGTCGGGTCCCGTTCTGTCCGGAGGTCTTCCCCCGTATGTCGAAGCGCGTCATGAACCCCGCCGTCCGCACCGCCGCCGCCGTCCTCGCCACCGCGGGTCTGGGAGCGACGCTGGTGGCCGGAGCCGGGTCCGCCTTCGCCGCCGAGAGCAAGGCCGCACCGGTCGCCGGCACCGCGGCCGCCGCCGTCGCGGCGCAGGCCGAGGCCCAGGCCAAGGTCGCTCAGGCGAAGGTCGCCCAGGTCAAGGCCGCGAAGGCCAAGGCCGCCAAGGCCGCCCAGGTGAAGGCCGCGGCCAAGAAGGCCGCCGCCAAGCCCGTCGCCGCCAAGAAGGCCAAGGGCTGGGTCAAGCCGGTCACCTCGTACGCCCTCAGCGCCAGCTTCAACCAGGGCGGCGCCATGTGGGCCCACAAGCACTCCGGCCAGGACTTCGCCGTCCCGGTCGGCACCACGGTCAAGGCCGCCGGCGCCGGCACCGTCGTGAAGGCCGGCCCGAACGGCGGTGGCGACGGCCCCGCCTACGGCAACGCCATCGTCGTGAAGCACGCCAACGGCACGTACTCGCAGTACGCCCACCTGTCGAAGATCAAGGTCCACATCGGCCAGAAGGTCGCCGCCGGCCAGAAGATCGCCCTCTCGGGCAACACCGGCAACTCCTCCGGCCCGCACCTGCACTTCGAGATCCGCACGACCCCGAACTACGGCTCGGCCATCAACCCGGCCGCGTTCCTGCGGACCCACGGCGTCTCCATCTGACGCCGACCCCCGCGTCAGGCCCGGTGGGCCTGCTCGATCAGATCGAGGGCGACCTCGAGGACGGCTTCCCGCTTCTCCTCGGAGTCGCCCTCGTCGGCGTTCTGCATGAAGAACGTGCCCGCGTGCAGGGTGAAGATCGAGCTCATGGCGCGGACCCGGTCCTTCATCGGGGCCTCGGGCTCCTGGACGTACTCGTAGAGCGCGAGCAGCCGCTCCTTGAAGGTGAGGCCGATGCTGAGTTCGCGCACGGTCGCCTGGTTCTCGTGCATGAAGCGGAAGAGCGGAGCCGCGGCGAGCAGGCAGAGCTGGTAGCGGCGCAGGATCTCCTGCTTGGTCTCCAGGGTGCGCGGCTGCTCGGAGGCCCAGTCGAGGAGCTCGTCCATCGGGCGGGTCAGATCCTCGAAGATCCCGATGATGATGTCTTCCTTGGTCTTGAAGTGGTAGTAGAGCGCCGCCTTGGTGACGTCGAGGCGTTCCGCGATCTCCCGCAGCGAGGTCTTCTCGTACCCCTGCTCGGCGAAGAGTTCGAGAGCCACGTCCTGGATGCGCTGGCGGGTGTTGCCTCGGACCATGGCTGTTCACTCCCACTTTCCACAAAACTTACTTGACGACCGGCAAGTGACGCGCCTACCGTCCCCCAGTGTAGTAACTAGCCGGGCGGCAAGTAAGGGGACGGCCATGACGGACACCGCGCCATCGAAGCGGACGGAGGAGGGGGAGAAGGCGCCGCGCAGCGTGCGCGTCGTCCTGCTCGCCCTCATGATCGCGATGCTCCTCGCGATGCTGGACAACATGATCATCGGCACCGCGATGCCGACCATCGTCGGCGAGCTCGGCGGCCTGGAGCACCTCTCCTGGGTCGTCACCGCCTACACCCTGGCCACCGCCGCCTCCACCCCCATCTGGGGCAAGCTCGGCGACATGTACGGCCGCAAGGGCGTCTTCCTCACCTCGATCGTGATCTTCCTGATCGGCTCGGCCCTCAGCGGCATGGCCCAGGACATGGGCCAGCTCATCGGCTTCCGCACGGTCCAGGGCCTCGGCGCCGGCGGCCTCATGGTCGGCGTCATGGCGATCATCGGCGACCTGATCCCGCCCCGGGAGCGGGGCAAGTACCAGGGCATGATGGCCGGCGTGATGGCCCTGGCCATGATCGGCGGCCCGCTGGTCGGCGGCACCATCACCGACCACTGGGGCTGGCGCTGGTCCTTCTACATCAACCTGCCGCTGGGCGCCGTCGCGCTCGCCATGGTCACCACCGTCCTGCACCTGCCGAAGAAGACGCGGGCGGCCGGCACCCGGATCGACTTCCTCGGCGCCGCGCTGCTGACCGTCGGCATCACCGCGATCGTCCTGGTCACCACCTGGGGCGGCACGGAGTACGCCTGGGGCTCGGCCACCATCGTCGGCCTCACCGTCGGCGGCCTGATCGCCCTCGCCGCCTTCCTGTACGTGGAGACCCGCGCGAGCGACCCGATCATGCCGCTGCACATCTTCCGCAGCCGCAACTTCACCCTGATGTCGCTGATCGGCTTCATCACCGGCTTCGTCATGTTCGGCGCGGTGCTCTACCTGCCGATCTTCCAGCAGTCCGTCCAGGGCGCCTCGGCCACCAACTCCGGCCTGCTGCTCCTGCCGATGCTGCTGTCGATGATGGTCGTCTCGCTGGTCGTGGGCCGCTTCACCACCAGCACCGGCAAGTACAAGGTCTTCCCCATCGCGGGCGGCGCCCTGATGATCGCCGGCCTGTTCCTGCTCTCCACGATGGACACCGGCACGAGCCGTCTGGTCTCCGGCGTGTACATGGCGCTGCTCGGCGCCGGCATGGGCTTCCTGATGCAGATCACCATGCTCGTCGCGCAGAACAGCGTCGAGATGAAGGACATGGGCGTGGCCTCCAGCTCCACGACCCTCTTCCGTACCCTCGGCTCCTCCTTCGGCGTCGCCATCATGGGCGCCCTCTTCACGAGCCGGGTCCAGGACGAGATGGCCGCCCGCGGCGGCTCCGCCCTCACCGAGCGGACCGCCCAGCTCGACGCCGCGAGCCTGGCCAAGCTGCCGGAGGCGCTGCGCGAGGCCTACCAGCACGCGGTCGCCGCCGGCACCCACTCCGCCTTCCTCGTCGGCTCGGCGGTCGCGGTCCTCGGCTTCGTCCTCGCCTTCTTCGTCAAGGAGGTGGCGCTGCGCGGCGCCGGCCCCGCGGCGGCGGAGAAGCCGGCGGACGAGGACACGGCGAAGGTCGCCGAGACCGTCTAGAACGAGACCGCCCAGAACGAGACCGTCCAGAAGCGGCACACGCGCGCGTGGGGCCCGGTTCCCCGGAACCGGGCCCCACGCGCGTGCCCCCGGGACTACTCCGGCAGCCGCAGGATCGGGAAGCTCCCCGTGTTCGTCGGCGCGTGGTCCGGCAGCCACAGCACCGCGACCGCCCCGCCGACCCCCTCCGGCGCGGCCTCCGAGGCCACGTTCCGGAAGGTCAGCCGGGCCCCCAGGACCCGCGCCTGGCCGGCCGCGATCGTCAGGCCCAGCCCGTGGCCCTGGCCGGCGCGGTCGCTCGTGCCCGTACGGAAGCGGCTCGGGCCCTCGCGCAGCAGCGCCTCCGGGAAGCCGGGCCCGTGGTCCCGCACCCGGACCACCCGGCCCTCGACGGTGACCTCCACCGGGCCCTTGCCGTGCTTCGCCGCGTTGGCCAGCAGGTTGCCGAGGATCCGCTCCAGCCGGCGCGGGTCGGTCGACACCCAGGACTCGTGCACCACCCGGACCTCCGCCTCCGGGAACACCGAGCGCACCCGCCGCTCCACGAACTCGCCGAGCGCGATCTCCTGGAGCTCCGCCCGCTCCGAGGCCCCGTCCAGCCGGGCCACCTCCAGCACGTCCTCGACCAGCGTCCGCATCGCCTGCGCCCGGTCCCGCACCAGCTCGGTCGGACGGCCCGGCGGCAGCAGCTCGGCCGCCGTGAGCAGCCCGGTCACCGGGGTCCGCAGCTCGTGGGCGATGTCGGCGGTGACCCGCCGCTCGGCCTCGATCCGCTCGTTCAGCGCGTCGGTGAGCGAGTCGATCGCCCACGCCAGGTCGTCGGTCTCGTCCCGTACGACTCCGCCGACGGCGTCCCGCACCCGGACGTCGCCGTTGCCCTGGGCGACCCGGCCGGCCGCCGCCGCGGCCTTCCGCAGCCGCCGGGACAGCTGCCCGCCGACGAGGATGCCGAGCGCGCAGCCGCCGAAGACCACCGAGACCGAGCCGATGACCAGCGCCCGGTCGAGGTCCTTCATGATCGTGGCGCTGCGGTCGGCGAAGGGGATGTGCAGCGAGAGCACGTCGCCGTTGGCCAGCGGCACCGCCGCCCACACGTCCGGCGGGCCGCCGTGCCGGTGCTCCTGCACGTACGTGCCCCGCCGCTGGTCGCGCATCAGCTGGTCGAGCTGGTCGGGCAGCGCCGGGTCGTTGATCTTGGCGCCGAAGCGCGGCTCCTTCGGCTTGGAGGTCTCGTACAGGCGCTGGGCGAAGAGCAGCCGCTCCATCTGGACCTCGCGCGCGTTGTCGAGCATCGAGATGCGCGCGGCGTTGTGCACGACCACGCTGAGCGTGACCGCGATCAGCGCGCCGACCGCCGCGATGGCCAGGGCGATCTTCCAGCGGACGCCGGTGCGGAGCGGGAGCGCTCTCACCGATCAGCCCCTGAGCTTGTAGCCGAAGCCGCGGACCGTCTCGATCCGGTCCTGGCCGATCTTGGCCCGCAGCCGCTGCACGTGCACGTCGACGACACGGGTGTCGCCGCCCCAGCCGTAGTCCCAGACCCGCTCCAGGAGCTTGTCGCGGGAGAGCACGGTGTTCGGCGCGGACGAGAACTCCAGGAGCAGCCGCATCTCGGTCGGCGTCAGCGCCACCGGCTCGCCGCCCCGGCGCACCTCCATGCCCTCGGTGTCGACCACCAGGTCGCCGTCGCCGAAGACGAGCGGCCCGCCGTCCCCGGCCCGCTCCTCGTCCTCCGCACCCGCGCCGTTGCCGGCCGCGTGGCCGAAGCGGCGCAGCACGGCCCGGATGCGGGCCATGAGGACGGAGCCGTCGAAGGGCTTGGTCACGTAGTCGTCTGCCCCCGCCTCCAGGCCGAGGACGACGTCGATGGAGTCGGCGCGGGCCGACAGCATGATCACCGGGACGGTCGACTCGTCGCGGATGCGGCGGCAGAGGCTGACCCCGTCCATGCCCGGCAGCATCACGTCGAGCAGCGCGATGTCCGGCCGGTGCGCGCGGAAGGCGTCGAGGCCGGAGAGCCCGTCGGGCATCGCGGTGACGCGGAAGCCGTCCCGCTCCAGGGCGAGCTGGGTGGCCTCACGGATGACGTCGTCGTCCTCGACGAACAGGACATGGGTCTCGGCCATCGTGCGGTCCTTCGGTGGTGGGTGGCTCGGGCGGGGCGGGGCGGGGCGGGGCGGGGGCGGACGGGGGACGGGGGACGGGAGACGGGTGATGCCGGCGGGAGCGGCGGGCCGCGGCCGGCGGCCCCGCCCGCCGAGGCCGCCGGGCGGCCCCGCCCGATGGTCTCAGCCGGTGGCGGACGCGCTCGGAGCCGGCTCCGGCACTCCGGCGGTGCCGTCGCCCTCGCCGACGGCGCGGCTGAAGTCGTTGTGCACCCAGTCGTGCTGGGTGAACCTGTTCCCCGACCAGCGGTACGTGAGGACGTCCTCGCCCGACGGGTAGGCGACCGGGTCGCCCTCCGCGTACACCTGCTTCGTCACGATCAGGTCGCCTCGGTCGATCGTGCCGTAGACCGCCGCGTCCTCGGCCATGAAGACGTTCTCGTAGCCGTCCGCCGTGGCGGTGCCGGGGGAGGCGCTCCCCCCGGACTGCTTGCGGTACACGTACGTGCCGATGCCGACCGCGTCGCCGCAGGTCATCACGTTGACGACCACGTCCGGCGCGGTGCCGCCGGTGAGGTTGCCGTACGAGGTGTCCACCGGGTACGCGTCGGCCACGCAGGGCTTGAGGTCGTCCTTCATCCGGGCGCCGATCTTCGGGTCGCCCTTGAGGAGCGCGACCGGGTCCACCCGCGCGGGCTCCTTCGCGTAGCCCCGGCCGGCGGCCGTGGCGGACGGGGTGGGGGCGGCGGCCGCCGTCGCGTCGGCGCGCGCCGCGCCCTCGTCGCGGGAACCCGTGCCACCGGTGGAGCACGCGGCCGCGAACAGGCCGAGGGCGGCGAGTCCGGCCATCGCCGTGACACCCGCCGCCTTGGGGCCGACCGCCCGGGCCGTCCCGCCACGGGCCCGGCCCCCGCCTCCGACACCGCCGGACGCGTCGCCGGAGCCGCCGCCGGCTCTGCCGTCGTCGACGTCGTCGTCTAGGCCGCGCACCGCTCGCGCCCTCCCTCGTCACCTCGCACGGCCGCCGCAGCCGACCGCTGTCCTCCGGTCCGCTCCCCGGGCCGCCCCAGGGCGAGGGCGTCCAGATCGCGGTTCTCCAGCTCCTGGCGGAGCCGGGCGAGCGCGCGGTGGAGCGTCGACTTCACCGTACCCGTCGACATGCCCAGCGCCGCCGCCGTCTCCTCCGTGCTCATCTGCTCCCAGTGCCGCAGCACCACGACGCTGCGCTGCTTGGGCGCCAGCACCTTCAGGACGTCCATCAGCAGGGCGCGGTCGGCGTGCTGCTCGGTGGGGTCCTCCACGCTCGCGTCCGGAAGCTGCTCGGTGGGCACCTCCTCCAGACGGCGCGCCCGCCACCACTCCGTCCGCGTGTTGATCATGACGCGGCGCAGGTAGGCGTCGGCCAGCGACTTGTCCGCGATGCCGTCCCAGCGGCCGTACGTACGGACCAGCGCCGTCTGCAGCAGATCCTGCGCGTCGACCGGGTCCGGGACGAGCCGGCGGGCGCTGCGCAGCAGCGCGTCCTGCCGCGTGCGGACGTACTCCTCGAAGTCGAGCACCTCGCCCTGGCTCATCCCGGCTGCCTCCACAATCCCCGTGACCTGCTTGTTCTCCGTGTCGACGACGACGCTACGGAGCGGTTGTCACGGGGCTGTGCGGGGCAGCCGTCGGTGGACGCACGGCTGCCCATCGGTTGTGTAACAGCGGCCGGGGCGCGGGTGCGGGCGGCCCGGGCGGCTCAGGTCAGCGGCAGCCGGTACCGTCCGCCGTCCAGGGGCTCCACCAGACCGTCCGAGACCAGGCCGTCCAGGGCCCGGCCGCGCTGGACCGGCTCGTCCCAGACGGCGTCGAGCGCGGACTGGGGGACCGGCCCGGGGGAGTCGCGGAGCACCGCGAGGAGCCGGCCGCGGACCTGGCGGTCGGTGCCGGCGTAGGTCTGGCCGCGGCGCGGCGGCCCGTCGTGGGCGGGCTTGCCGGCGCCCAGCCAGGCGCAGCGGTCGGCGAGGGGGCAGCGCCCGCAGTCCTCGTTCTTCGCCGTGCAGACCAGGGCGCCCAGCTCCATGGAGGCGGCGGCCCAGCGGGCCGCGGTGCCCTCGTCGTCGGGGAGCAGGGCGCGGGCGAGGCGCCGCTCGGCGGCGGTGGTGGCGTTCGGCGGGTACTGGACGCCGGTCGCCGCGCGGGCGAGGACCCGGCGCACGTTGGTGTCGAGGACCGCGTGCCGCTGTCCGTAGGCGAAGGAGGCCACGGCGGCGGCGGTGTACTCGCCGATGCCGGGCAGGGCGAGGAGCTGCCCGTGGTCGCTCGGCACGTCACCGTTGTGCCGGTCCCTTATCGCCACGGCCGCCGCGTGCAGCCGCAGGGCCCGGCGCGGGTAGCCGAGCCGGCCCCAGGCGCGGACGGCCTCGCCGGGCGGCTCGGCGGCCAGGTCGGCCGGGCGCGGCCAGCGCGCCAGCCACTGCTCGTACACGGGGAGCACCCGGACGACGGGCGTCTGCTGGAGCATGAACTCGCTGACCATGACGCCCCAGGCGCCGGCCTCGGGGCGGCGCCAGGGCAGGTCGCGGGCGTTCCGGTCGAACCAGGCGAGGACCGGCCGGTGCAGCTCGGCCGGGTCGACGGGGGCCGGGGACGGGCCCGGTCCCGGCCGAGCCGTACCGAGGGAGGAGGACAGGGAGGCGGGGGCATCGATGGAAGTCATGGCACCCCCGATCCTGGCACGTCCGGGGAGTGATCAGTACGCGCCGTGGCGGGCCCGCGAGCGGCGCTCGGGGCGCGCGGAGGCGTGGGCCGGGGTCGCGGGCCCCCGCCCCGCGCACCAGACGACCGCCGCGCTCCGGCTGGACCGGGCCGTCTCCACCAGCGAGGTCACCGGCCGGCGGGCGGCGCGCATGACGAGGAAGGCGACCAGGCCGCCGAGGAGCAGGCCCGCCGTCACGTCGTGCGGGTAGTGGACGCCGACGAAGACGCGGGAGAAGGCCATGAGGATCGCCATCGGCACGGTCAGCCAGACGATCCCGCGCCAGGAGAGGGCGAGCGCGACGGCGGCGGCCCCGGCGATGGCGGAGTGGTTGCTGGGGAAGGACCAGTCGCCGTAGGCGGGGCAGTCGACGAGCGCGGCGGGGGCCCCGGCGACGGCCCGGCACGGGCGTTCCTCGTCGATCAGCGACTTCAGGCCCTCGCTCACCACGTAACCGAAGGCGGTGGCGAGCGGGGCGAGCAGCGCGAGCGTCATCGCCTGGCTCGATCCGGTCCGCGAGCGCCACCACCCGGCCAGGAACAGCGCGCCGAAGAGCAGCAGTCCGAGCTCCGTCCAGACTTCGGCGAGCAACTGGAACCAGTGCGGTGTGGAGTGCGCGAAGTCGAGGACGTCGAGGTAGAGGCGGTCGGAGAGGTCGAGGAGGTTGTCCATGGTGCATGACGCTAACCGGAATCCGGAGTGCTGCGCCCCGGGCCAAGGAAGGATCCGACCCCTGACGAAAGTGGGGGTCGAAGGGGAAGCGCACAAAAGAGGGGCGATTTCCGGCCGCCGCGAGGAGAGTTCCCGCTCCCCGAGGATGTGATCATCGGCAAAACTTGGGCTCTGGAGCGGCGGGTGGGGCGGGAGTTGGGCGGGATCTCTCGTAAGGTTCGGGGCGTGGGATCTTTGCGCAATCCGGTCGGGCCGCTTCCCTCCACCATCTACTGGCGACGGAGGGCGGTCGCGCTGTGTCTGATCGCACTTCTCGCCCTGCTCACGCTGTGGGCCGTCACTTCCGGTGACGGCGGCGGGAAGAAGGCGAACGACGCCGCCAACGGCTCCTCCCCCGCGCCTTCCATTACCCCCGGCCCCGGCGGGACCGGACCGGCCATCAGCCAACAGCCGGGCGGACGCGACGAGTCGGGCGAATCCGGCGACGCGGGGGATTCCGGCGCGGAGGACGGATCGGGCAGCGGATCGGGCGGCGGCCCGGGTTCGGGTTCCGCCGACGGCTCGTCCGGTACGGACGCGGGCGCGGGTTCCGCGGACGGCGCCGGCCCGGCCGGATCCGGTACGGCGGGCAAGAACGGCGACACCGACGGCGCGGGCGGCGACGGCGGGGCCGGCACCGGCGCGGGGCAGCGCGTCCCGGCCGGCTCCCCGCTCCCGAACTGCCCCGCGAACTCCCTGGAGTTGACGCTCCGCAGCGTCAAGCTCACCTACGAGCCCGGCGAGCGGCCCCGCTTCCAGCTGGTCCTCAAGAACACCTCGGGCGCCGACTGCAAGGCCGACCTCGGTCCGCGCGCCGCCGTGCTGAAGATCAGCAACCCGCAGAGCGACCGGCTGTGGTCCTCCGACGACTGCCCGAGCCCCGCCGACCCGGTCCTCCTGAAGGTCCCCGCCGGCACCACGATCACCCACACCGTGGAATGGGACCTCCGGCGCAGCGCCCCGCAGTGCGCCACCGCCCCCGCGGGCGAGGCCGGGCCGGGCAACTACCTGGCCGAGGCCACCGTGGCGGGCGGCAAGACGGTCGCGACGCCGTTCAGCCTCGCCAAGGACTGACGCCCGGGGGACCGGCGCGCCGGGGACGGCCCGGGGCGGTGGGGGCCGCCGGGCCCGGCCGGGCCGCCCCGACCGTCAGACGTACCGCTCCAGGATCGACGACTCCGCCAGCCGCGACAGGCCCTCGCGGACGCTGCGCGCCCGCGCCTCGCCGACGCCGTCCACGGTCTGGAGGTCGTCCACGCTCGCCGCGAGCAGCTTCTGCAGCCCGCCGAAGTGCTCGACCAGGCGCTCGATGATCGCGCCGGGGAGACGCGGCACCTTGGCGAGGAGCCGGTAGCCGCGGGGCGAGACCGCCGAGTCGAGGGTCTCGGGGGAGCCGCTGTAGCCCAGGGCCCGCGCGACGACGGGCAGTTCGAGCAGCTCGGTGTGGGTGAGCGCGTCCAGCTCCGTCAGCGCCTCCGCGACCGTGCGGGAACGCTTCGCCGTCGGCTCCGGCACGTAGTCCCGGACCACCAGCTCGCGCTCCGGCTCCACGCCCGCGATCAGCTCGTCGAGCTGGAGCGAGAGCAGCCGGCCGTCGGTGCCGAGCTCGACCACGTACTCAGCGATCTCGGTGGCGATCCGGCGGACCATCTCCAGGCGCTGCGCGACCGCGGTGACGTCGCGGACGGTCACCAGGTCCTCGATCTCCAGCGCGGAGAGCGTGCCGGCCACCTCGTCGAGGCGGAGCTTGTACCGCTCCAGGGTCGCGAGCGCCTGGTTGGCCCGGGACAGGATGGCGGCCGACTCCTCCAGGACCCGCCGCTCGCCGTTCACGTACAGCGCGATCAGGCGCATCGACTGGGAGACGGAGACGACGGGGAAGTTGCACTGCTTGGAGACCCGGTCCGCGGTGCGGTGGCGGGTGCCGGTCTCCTCGGTGGGGATGGAGGCGTCCGGGACCAGCTGCACACCGGCCCGGTGGATCTTGGAGATGTCCTTGTCGAGGACGATCGCCCCGTCGAGCTTGCACAGCTCGCGCAGGCGGGTCGCGGCGAACTCGACGTCGATCACGAAGCCGCCGGTGCACATCGAGTCGACCGTCTTGTCCATGCCGAGCACGATCAGGCCACCGGTGTTGCCGCGGAGGATCCGCTCCAGGCCGTCGCGCAGCGCGGTGCCGGGCGCGACCGCGCTCAGCGCCGCGCGCATCAGCGCTTCGTTGCCGGAGCCCGCGCCGGACTTTCCAGGAGCTGCTGCCCCGTCCTTGGCTGCCACTGCACTCCTCCGGCTCGTACGGATGGGCGAGACCAGGGCAAAGTCTAGCGACACCACCCCGCGGCCCTGGGCCGCACGCCGGTCCGGGGTGCTCCGGACGGGCCCCCGCCGGGGCGGCCCGGTCGCGATCCGCCCTACCCGCCGGACCGTGCCCCTACCCCTCCGGACCTCCACCGGAGTGCCCGGCCGCCCCTCCGTCAGCCCCCCGGCTCCTCCTGGCGCCGGGACGGGCGGCGGCCGGAGGGCAGGACGCGCAGGGCGTCGCCCATGTCCGCGACCTCCGTCACCTTCATGCCCGGCGGCACCTTCCCCGGGTCCCCGGGGACCAGCGCGTGGGTGAAGCCCAGGCGGTGCGCCTCGGCGAGCCGGCGCTGCACGCCGGTGACCCGCCGCACCTCGCCCGCGAGGCCGACCTCGCCGATCGCGACCAGGTTCTTCGGCAGCGGGGTGTCGCTCGCGGCGGACGCCAGGGCGAGCGCGATGGCCAGGTCGGCGGCGGGCTCGGAGAGCTTCACCCCGCCCACGGTGGCGCTGTAGATGTCCCGCTTGCCCAGCGCGCTGATCCGGCCGCGCTGCTCCAGCACCGCCAGCATCATCGAGACCCGGGAGGTCTCCAGGCCGGAGGTGGTCCGGCGCGGGGACGGGATCTGGGAGTCCACGGTCAGCGCCTGCACCTCGGCGACCAGCGGCCGGCGGCCCTCCAGGGTCACCGTGAGGCAGGTGCCCGGCACGGCCACGTCCCGGCGGGTCAGGAACAGCCCGGACGGGTCGGCGAGCCCGGTGATCCCCTCGTCGTGCAGCTCGAAGCAGCCGACCTCGTCCGTCGCCCCGTACCGGTTCTTCACGCCCCGGACCAGGCGCAGGCGCGCGTGCCGGTCGCCCTCGAAGTGCAGGACGACGTCCACCAGGTGCTCCAGGAGCCGGGGGCCGGCGATCGCCCCGTCCTTCGTCACGTGGCCGACGAGCAGCGTGGACATCCCGCGCTCCTTGGAGGCCCGGATCAGCGCGCCCGCGACCTCGCGGACCTGCGCCATGCCGCCGGGGGCGCCGTCGATCTCCGGCGAGGCGACGGTCTGCACCGAGTCCAGGATCAGCAGCGAGGGCTTGACCTCGTCCAGATGGCCGAGGACCGCCGACAGGTCCGTCTCCGCCGCCAGGTACAGGTGGTCGCTGAGCGCGTTGATCCGGTCGGCGCGGAGCCGGACCTGGCTCGCGGACTCCTCGCCCGTCACGTACAGCGTGCGGTGCGCGTCGCTGGCCGCCTTCGCCGCCACGTCCAGGAGCAGCGTCGACTTGCCGACGCCGGGCTCGCCGGCGAGCAGCACGACCGCGCCGGGCACCAGCCCGCCGCCGAGCACCCGGTCCAGCTCGTCGACGCCGGTGGAGCGGGCGGTCGCCTGCCGGCCGTCGACCTGGCCGATGGGGAGCGCGGCCGTGGAGACCCGGCCGGCGGCGGTGGTCCTGACGGCGGGCGCGCCGTACTCCTCGACCGTCCCCCACGCCTGGCACTCGGGGCAGCGGCCGAGCCATTTGGCCGTCTGCCAGCCGCATTCGGTGCAGCGGTAGGACGGACGGTCCTTGGCGGATTTCGTACGGGCAGCCATGCCCCCACGGTAGTCGCCACCACCGACAGCGAACCCCCGCCCGCCCCCGCCTGTGGACGGAGGGGCCGCGCCTGTGGACGAAGGGGCCACGGTCGGCGGTACGGGGGCTGCGCCCGGCCGGACGGAGGGGCCACGGCCGGACGGTACGGAGGACCGAGCCCGCCGGGGACGGAGGGCCGCATCCGGGCGGACGGAGAGGCCGTGCGCGGCGGGAAGGCCCGTCGCCGGTGCCGTGGCACGGCAGCGGAGCGCCCCGTTCCTGTCCCCTTTCGAGTGACGGCTTCACCCGTAAGGCTGAGAACGGCGGATCCGGTATGAAGAGTGCCCCCGCGCGCGCCTACGGTCGCCCAGTGACGAGCAGCAGGCTGGACTCCTCCCGCACCCCGGGCGCCCACCGGGCGCGCCGCGGCCCGCAGCAGGGACCGCGCACGCTCGGCCAGCGGCCCCCCGCCCGCTACGAGGCCGTCCTCGACGGGCTCTTCACGTACTGCCTCTCCGTCCTCTGCGACCACGACACGGCCACCACCGTCCTCGGCGACGTCCTCGCCGTCGCCGAACGCCACCACGGCCGCTGCCCCTCCGACGACGAGGGCCGCACCGCCTGGCTGTACGCGCTGGCCCGCTGGGCGTGCCTGCGCAGCCTCGGCGAGCAGCGCCGCAGGCGCCAGGGCGCCCACACCGGCCGCCCCGCCGTCACCCCGCCCGGGCCGCCCCCGGTCTCCGCCGAGACCGCCGAGCGCCGCCGCGCCGAACTCGCCACCCTCGCCTGGCCCGAGGCCGCCGGCACCACGCCCGAGCAGCGCGAGGCCCTCGAACTGGCCGTCCGGCACGGTCTGAGCCCGCGCCAGGTCGCCGCCGTCCTCGCCCTCGACCCGCAGGCCGCCCGCGAACTCCTCGCCACCGCCGGCTGCGAGGTCGAGCGCACCCGGGCCGCGCTCGCCGTCGTCTCCACCGGCAGCTGCCCCACCGTCGCCCGGCTGCTCACCGGGGACCGGCAGGTGATCCTCTCGGCCGCCCTGCGCGCCGAACTCGTCCGGCACGTGGACGACTGCCCGGCCTGCCGCCGCGCCGCCGAGCGGGTCGGCGCCGCCGCGCCCTGGCCGGGCGGCGGGCCGCGCCCCGTCCAGGACCGCCTGGCGCTCGTCGAGGCGCCCCGGGCCGCCGCCTACATGGCGATGCTGCACGTCCCGCGCGCGCGTGCGGGCGCCCCCCGCTTCGCCCCGACCGGCTTCCCGATCGACCCGAAGGACCTCGTCGCCCGCCGCGACCGGATGCGGGCCCGCGCGGTCACCACCACCGTGGTCGCCGCCGTCGTCGCCGCCCCGGTGCTCGCCCTGTGGACCTCGTACCGGGGCGTCCCGGCGGGCGCGGAGGCGGGGCGGGACGGCTCCCGCGTCAGCGTCGGCGAGAGCGAGGGGGCGCAGGGCGCGGACGGCCTCCCCCAGGACCGGTACGAGAACGCCGGCAGCGCCCGGGCGACCCCCGACCCCGCGCAGGGGAGCCACGCCCCCGACGTCTCCGTCGAGGTCGTCACGCCCGCCCGGTCCGCAGGCCCCGCCGCCCCCGCCCGGCCCGGCGAACCGGCCCCCGGCTGGATCGGCGTCACCGCGCGCTGCGTCGGCGGCGTCACCCTGATCACCCTCGCCGGGCAGGGCGGCGCCCCGGTCGACTGGTCGCTGTGGACGGACGCGCCCTGGCTGTACGTGACCCGGTCCTCCGGCACCCTGGCCCCGGGCGAGACCGTCACCGTCGCCGTCCGCGTGGACCGCGCCGGGGAACCGCGCGGGCCCTGGAGCGCCCGGATCGGGGTGGACCCCACGGGGGCGGTGCTGAGGATCAGCGGCCGGAGGCCCGTCACCCCGATCGACGACCGGGTGATCCCGCCCCCGCCGGCCACCACGGAGCCGACGACCCCGCCGACCGCGCCGCCGCCCACCGGCGGGCCGGCCGAACCGTGGCCGACCGGTCCCGCGGAGCCCACCGCACCGACGACGCCCCCGCCGGCGACGGAGCCGCCCACCACCCCGCCGCCGACCACGGAACCCACGACCCCGCCCCCGACGACCGAACCGACGGACCCGCCGACCACCGACCCGCCCCCGACCACGGACCCGGGCACCACGGAGCCCACGACGCCCCCGCCGACGACGGACGAACCGCCCCCGGCGCCCTCCTCCTGAGACCCCGGGGGCCACCCGGAGACCTCCGGACCACCCGGAGACTTCCGGACCACCCGGAGACTCCCGGACCACCCGGAGACTCCCGGACCACCCGGGGCCCCGGGGGCTTCGAGGTCTCCCGGCCTCCTCCTCCCAGGAGGAGCTACGCCTTCGGGTCCGCCGGGTGCGGTGCCACCATCGGCAGCGTCGAGGCCAGCCGCGCCTCGCAGAGCCCGACCAGCACGTCGTACGCGTCCTTGCCCATCATCTCGGTCAGCTCGGGCCGGTACGAGACGTAGACCGGCTCCCCGCCGCCGTGCGCCGAGGTCGCCGAGGTGCACCACCAGTGCAGGTCGTGACCGCCCGGACCCCAGCCCCGGCGGTCGTACTCCCCGATGGACACCTGGAGCACGCGCGTGTCGTCGGGACGGTCGATCCAGTCGTACGTCCGGCGCACCGGCAGCTGCCAGCACACGTCCGGCTTCGTCTCCAGCGGCTCCCGGCCCTCCTTCAGGGCCAGGATGTGCAGCGAGCAGCCGGCGCCGCCCGCGAAGCCCGGCCGGTTCTGGAAGATGCAGGAGCCCTTCCAGCGGCGGGTCTGCCGGTCGCCGTCCTCGTCGACCTGGGTCCAGCCCGTCTCGCTGCCGACGTCGTGGAACTGCCACAGCTCCGGCGTCAGCCTCGCCACGTGCTCCGCGACCCGCTTCTCGTCGTCCTCGTCGGAGAAGTGCGCGCCCAGCGTGCAGCAGCCGTCCGCCGCCCGGCCCGCCTGGATGCCCTGGCAGCCGCTGCCGAAGACACAGGTCCAGCGCGAGGTCAGCCAGGTCAGGTCGCAGCGGAAGACCTGCTCCTCGTCGGCCGGGTCCGCGAACTCCACCCACGCGCGCGGGAAGTCGAGCCCCTGCTCGTCCGGCTCCTCGCCCTTGCGCCGCTTGCGCACGCCCTTGACGGGCGGCTTCACGTCCCGCACGTCCCGCGCGTACTTCACGTCCCGCACGTCGTGCGCGGCCTCGTCCCGCACGGCACCGTCGCCGCCGGCGGCACTGTCCTCGCCCGGCTTCGCCTTCTTCGTCTTTGGCACAACACCAAGCGTATGCGGGTCGGCGCAGTAGCGTTTCCGCCATGAGACTCGGAGTCCTCGACGTCGGTTCGAACACGGTGCACCTGCTCGTGGTGGACGCCCACCCCGGCGCCCGCCCGCTGCCCGCCCACTCCCACAAGGCGGAGCTGAGGCTCGCCGAACTCCTCGACGCGCGCGGCGCCATCGCGCCCGGGGGCGTCGAGCGGCTCATCGCCACCGTCGGGGACGCGCTCCAGGCGGCCGAGGACAAGGGGTGCGAGGAGGTCCTGCCCTTCGCGACCTCCGCCGTCCGCGAGGCCACCAACGCCGACGACGTCCTCGCCCGGGTCAAGAAGGAGACCGGCGTCGACCTCCAGGTCCTCACCGGCGAGGAGGAGGCCCGGCTCACCTTCCTCGCCGCCCGCCGCTGGTTCGGCTGGTCCGCCGGCAAGCTCCTCCTCCTCGACATCGGCGGCGGCTCCCTGGAGGTCGCCTACGGCATCGACGAGGACCCCGACGCGGCCGTCTCCCTGCCGCTCGGCGCGGGCCGGCTCACCGCCGGCTGGCTGCCCGGCGACCCGCCCGACACGGAGGACGTCAAGGCGCTGCGCCGCCACGTGCGCGCCCAGATCGCCCGCACGGTCGGCGAGTTCAGCCGCTTCGGGAAGCCGGACCACGTCGTCGCCACCTCCAAGACCTTCAAGCAGCTGGCCCGGATCGCCGGCGCCCCCGGTTCCAGCGAGGGGCTGTACGTGGAGCGGCTCCTGACCCGCACCTCCCTGGAGGAGTGGGTGCCGCGGCTCGGCGCCATGAGCGGCGGCGAGCGCGCCGCCCTGCCGGGCGTCTCCGAGGGCCGCGCCGCCCAGCTGCTGGCCGGCGCGCTGGTCGCCGAGGGGGCGATGGACCTGCTCGGCGTGGACCGGCTGGAGATCTGCCCCTGGGCCCTGCGCGAGGGCGTGATCCTGCGCCGCCTCGACCACCTCCCCGAGGCCCCGGCGGGCACCTGACCGGACCGGCCCCACCCGCGCGTACGGGCGGTGCACGAGTCCTCCCCGGTCTGCCGCACCCCACGCGCGCGTACGGATGGGGCGAGGCCGGGGCCTCCTTACGGACGGGGGCGCGAGCGGGGCGTGCGCGGGGCCGGGCCGGGGCCCGCGCACGGCGGGGGCCGGAGACGTGCGTACGGCGAGCCCGGAGGCGTACGGCGGCTCCACGCGCGCGTGCGGGAGGCGCCCCCGCGGCGTGCGGAGGGTGACCGGAACCACCCTCCCGCGCCCAGGTGAGCCCCGTACCCTGTCTGTCGTGGCAGAACCAGCGGTGCGCGTCCCGGATGCGAAGGTCGCCCTGTCGACGGCCTCGGTCTATCCGGAGTCGACGGCGACGGCCTTCGAGGTCGCCGCGCGCCTCGGGTACGACGGCGTCGAGGTCATGGTGTGGACCGACCCGGTCAGCCAGGACGTCGAGGCGCTGCGCCGGCTCTCCGACTACCACCAGGTGCCGATCCTCGCCGTCCACGCCCCCTGCCTGCTCATCACCCAGCGGGTCTGGTCCACCGACCCCTGGACCAAGCTCCGGCGTGCCCGGGCGGCCGCCGAGAGGCTCGGCGCGTCCACGGTCGTCGTCCACCCGCCGTTCCGCTGGCAGCGCCAGTACGCGCGCGACTTCGTGACCGGCATCTGGCGGATGGCCGACGAGACCGACGTGCGGTTCGCCGTCGAGAACATGTACCCGTGGCGGTACAAGGACCGCGAGATGCTCGCGTACGCCCCCGAGTGGGACGTCACCAAGGACGACTACCGGCACTTCACGATCGACCTCTCGCACACGGCGACCGCCCGCACGGACGCCCTCGCGATGATCGACCGCATGGGCGACCGGCTCGGCCACGTCCACCTCGCCGACGGGCGCGGCTCCGCCAAGGACGAGCACCTGGTGCCGGGCCGGGGCACCCAGCCGTGCGCCGAGCTCCTGGAGGGCCTGGCCGCCGGTGGATTCGACGGGCACGTCGTCATCGAGGTCAACACCCGGCGCGCGATGTCCGCCGCCGAACGGGAGGCCGACCTCGCGGAGGCGCTCGCCTTCACCCGGCTCCACCTCGCCTCGGCGGCCCGGGGCACGCGCGCGTGAGCGCGGCGACCCCCCGGCGGCGCGGCCGCCCGGCGCGCGGCGCCGCCGACGACAGCGGCCCCGGGGCGCGCGAGCGCATCCTGGAGGCGGCGCGGACGCGGTTCGCGGAGCACGGCTACGACAAGACCTCGGTCCGCGGCATCGCCAAGGCGGCCGGGGTCGACCCGGCCCTCGTGCACCACTACTTCGGCACCAAGGACGAGGTCTTCGCGGCGGCGATCGAGGTCTCCTTCGAGCCCGCGCTCGTCGTTCCGGCCATCCTCGACGGCCCGCGCGAGGCGGTCGGCGAGCGCCTGGCCCGCTTCTTCGTCGGGGTGTGGGAGAACCCGGTGACCCGCGCCCCGCTGCTCGCCGTCATCCGCTCCGCCGTGACCCACGAGGCGGCGGCGAAGGCGCTGCGGACCTTCGTGCTGCGCCGGCTCCTGGAGCGGATCGCGGCCGGCCTGGCCGTGCCGGACCCGAAGTTCCGGGCCGAGCTGGCGGCCTCGCAGATGATCGGGATCGCGATCCTGCGGTACGTGATCCAGGTGGAGCCGCTGGCCTCGGCGGACCCGGAGCGGATCGTGGCCGAGGTCGCCCCCACGCTCCAGCGCTACCTGACCGAAGCCTGACGGAACCCGCCGGAGCCTGCCGGCCCCCGCCGGGGGCCGGCAGGGCCCGGCCGGGCCCTGACCGAAGCCTGGAATCCCGTCCCGCATTCCGGACAGGCTGTCCAGATCTTGGAGCGGCGGCGTACGCTCGAAGCAAGCACATCCATCACGAGGAGCGAGCGACGATGCCCGAGCTGAGGTCCCGCACTGTCACCCACGGCCGCAACATGGCGGGCGCACGCGCCCTTATGCGCGCCTCCGGGGTACCGGGCGCGGACATCGGGCGGAAGCCGATCATCGCCGTGGCGAACTCCTTCACCGAGTTCGTCCCCGGCCACACCCACCTCCAGCCGGTCGGCCGGATCGTCTCCGAGGCCATCACGGCCGCCGGCGGCATCGCCCGCGAGTTCAACACGATCGCCGTCGACGACGGCATCGCCATGGGCCACGGCGGCATGCTCTACAGCCTGCCCTCCCGCGACCTGATCGCGGACAGCGTGGAGTACATGGTCGAGGCCCACTGCGCCGACGCCCTGATCTGCATCTCCAACTGCGACAAGATCACCCCCGGCATGCTGATGGCCGCCCTGCGCCTGAACATCCCGACGGTCTTCGTCTCCGGCGGCCCGATGGAGTCCGGCCGCGCCACGCTCGTCGACGGCACGGTCCGCACGCTCGACCTGGTCGACGCGATCTCCGACGCCGTGAACGACAAGATCTCGGACGAGGACATCCTCCGCATCGAGGAGAACGCCTGTCCGACCTGCGGCTCGTGTTCCGGCATGTTCACCGCCAACTCGATGAACTGCCTGACCGAGGCCATCGGCCTCTCCCTGCCGGGCAACGGCTCGATGCTCGCCACCCACACCGGCCGCCGCGCGCTGTACGAGAACGCGGCCCGCACGGTCGTCGAGATCACCCACCGCTACTACGACGAGGACGACGCGTCGGTCCTGCCGCGCTCCATCGCCACCCGGGCGGCCTTCGAGAACGCGATGGCGCTGGACATCGCCATGGGCGGCTCGACCAACACGATCCTGCACCTGCTCGCCGCCGCCCAGGAGGCCGAGCTCGACTACGGCCTGGCGGACATGGACGAGGTCTCGCGCCGCGTGCCCTGCCTGGCCAAGGTCGCGCCGAACGTCGCCCCGCGCGGCACGTACTACATGGAGGACGTGCACCGGGCCGGCGGCATCCCCGCCATCCTCGGCGAGCTGTACCGCGCCGGGCTGCTCAACGAGGACGTCCACGCGGTCCACTCCCGCTCCGTCAAGGAGTGGCTGGGCGCCTGGGACGTGCGCGGCGGCTCGCCCACCGACGAGGCCGTCGAGCTGTTCCACGCGGCCCCCGGCTGCGTCCGCTCCGCGGAGGCCTTCTCCCAGTCCGAGCGCTGGGAGACCCTCGACCTGGACGCGGCCGGCGGCTGCATCCGCGACGCGGCCCACGCCTACTCCAAGGACGGCGGCCTCGCGGTGCTGCGCGGCAACATCGCCGTCGACGGCTGCGTGGTGAAGACCGCGGGCGTCGACGAGTCGATCTGGACCTTCGAGGGCCCCGCCGTCGTCTGCGAGTCGCAGGAGGAGGCCGTCGAGAAGATCCTCAACAAGCAGGTCACGGACGGCGACGTGGTCGTCATCCGGTACGAGGGCCCCAAGGGCGGCCCGGGCATGCAGGAGATGCTCTACCCGACCTCCTTCCTCAAAGGCCGGGGCCTGGGCAAGACCTGCGCCCTGGTGACCGACGGCCGCTTCTCCGGCGGCACCTCGGGCCTCTCCATCGGCCACGCCTCCCCGGAGGCGGCCTCGGGCGGCACCATCGCCCTGGTCGAGGACGGCGACCGCATCCGCATCGACATCCCGAACCGCGCCATCGAGCTGCTGGTCGACGACGCGACCCTGGCCGCCCGCCGCGAGGCCCTCGGCGGCGTCTACGCGCCGAAGAACCGCGAGCGCAAGGTCTCCGCGGCCCTGCGCGCGTACGCCGCGATGGCGACGAGCGCCGACAAGGGCGCGGTCCGGGACGTGTCCAAGCTCGGCTGACCCGGAGCCCGGCCGGCCTCGCGGCCGTGCCCCCGCCCCACGCGCGCGTGGGGGAATTCCCGTCTGTACGCGCGCGGGGAGCGGTCCGAAAAGGCCGCTCCCCGCGCGCGTACGCGTGCGCTACGCTCACGCCTCGCCTGGAATGTCATGTCCATGACTTTCAGTGAGGGGATCCGCATGCGCGCCTCCGTACGCCGCACGGTCCGACGCTCCGCCGTCCTCGCCACCGCCACCGCCACCGCGGCCTTCGCCGCCCTCGCCGCGGTCCCGGCCCACGCCGCCACCCCGGCCGGCCTCTGCGGCTCCGGCTACACCGAGATCGACGCCCGGAACCTGTCGAACTCCACCACCGCCCTGGCCCGCGTCCACCTGCTCCACAACGCCGCCACCGGCTACAACTGCGTCGTCACCCTGCACACCGCCGCCACCGCCGGCTTCCCCCTGCCCACCGGCGCCTGGCTCACCCCGCAGGGCTCGACCACCCGCAAGGACCAGGACGTGTACGGCTCCTACGCGGGCCCGGTCCGGGCCTACGCCGCCGGACGCTGCGTCAGCTGGGGCGGCATGATCGAGGCGGGCGTCGGCACGTACGCGTACACCAGCCCCTGGGAGCACTGCGGCTGACGCCCCGCTCCGCCCGCTACCAGGACTCCGCCACGCGCGCGTCCACCGCGAAGACCGAGCCGTCCGGGGCCGTCCCGAACACCCGGTGCCCGGCGACCTGCGGCGCCGGCACCCGCGTCGCGTAACCGAGCCGCCCGTCCCGCAGCCGCGGCCGGGTCTGCCCGACGAGCGCGCCCCGCGCGGTGTCCACGGCGAACAGCCGCCCGTCCGCCGCGGAGAGGTACAGCCGGTCGTCCGGGCCGAGCACCGGCGCCGAGACGTTCGAGGCGCCCGTCTCCAGGTCCCACAGCCGGCCGCCGTTCTCCGCCGCGGTGTCCACTGCGAGCAGCCGCCCGTCCAGGGAGAGCAGGTACGCCACCGAGCCGCGCACGGCGACGCCGGCGACCTGCATCCGCTCCTGGAGCCCGACCCGGCGCTCCGCACCGGAGTCCGGCCCGCTCCCCGGATCGCCGGGGTCGCCCGGCGCGAGCAGCACCAGCGCGTCGACCGGGTCCCCCCGGTAGCGCGAGGCGAGGACCAGCGTCCCGTCACCGGTGCGGCCGACCGGGGCGGCGTCCCCGGACACCACCCGGCTCCACACGACCTCGCCGGTCGCGGGCAGGACCGCCCCGATCCGGCTGCTCCGCCCGTCCGCCGCCGTCTCGGAGACGGTGAGCAACCCGGTCGGGGCGTCGTAGGCACCGAGCACCGGCGCCTCGAAGCCGGCCAGCCGGTGGGCCCACCGCCCGGCCCCGGTCCGCGCGTCGACCCCCCGCAGCGCGCCGCGGCCGTCGGAGAGGACCACCACCGCGCCCGCCGGGTGGTGCGTCTCGGGCACGTCCGCGCGCGCGGTCCAGCCCGGCGCCCCGTCGCCGGCGGCGTACGCGCGCAGCGGACCGGGCCTCGCCGATGCCCCGACCAGCGGATCCGTCCCGCCGGCCAGCGGCACGGGCGGATCCGGCGGCTCCGGATCGACCGGCCCGGTCCGCTTCCACAGGACCTCGCCGGTCATCGGGTCGAGGCGGGCGAGCGCCACGCCCCGGGCCGAGCAGTAGAGGGCGCCCGCGTCGTGGAGGCAGGCGGGCGCGGCGGAGTCGGCGTGCTCCTGGAGCCGGACGTGCCAGCCGTCGAAGGAGGTCGCCACCTCGGCCGGGTGGGCGGGGGCCTCGGCCGCGGGCCGGGCCGGCGGACGCAGCGCCGCGTACGCCCCGGCCCCGGCGAGGACGAGCACGACGGCGGCCGAGACCGTCAGGCGCGGGGCGAGCAGCGACCGCCGGCGCCGCGCGGGCGGGACGGGCGCGACACCCCGCGTCGCGGTGTCACCGGACCCGGAGCCGAACCCGGAGCCGTCACCGGACCCCTGGCCGAAGCCGTCCGTACGCCCCTCCGGCGACGCGAACGGGTCCGCGGGCAGCGAGGGCCGCCGCCGCTGGGACGGTATGAACGCCTCGGCCTCGTACGAGGGCGGGAGCAGGGCCGCCATGATCTCGGCCGGCGTGGGCCGGTCGGCCGGCTCCTTCGCCAGGCAGCGCGCGACCAGCGGCGCGAGCTCCGCGGGCACCCCGGTGAGGTCCGGCTCGTCGTGGACCACCTGGTAGGCCACGATGTAGGGGCTGTCCGAGTCGAAGGGGCCGTGGCCGGTCGCCGCGTGCACCAGGACCGAGCCGAGCGCGAAGACGTCGGCGGCGGGCCCCACCTCGCGCGGCCGCTGGAACTGCTCGGGCGCCATGAACGGCGGCGAGCCGATCAGCTTCCCGGTCTCCGTGCGCAGGTCGCTGTCGACGGGCCGCGAGATCCCGAAGTCGATGACCTTGGGGCCCGAGTCGGTGAGCAGCACGTTGCTCGGCTTCAGGTCCCGGTGCACCACCCCGGCGCGGTGGATGTCGCGCAGCGCCTCGGCGAGCCCGGCGGTGAGCCGGCGCAGTTCGGCGGGGGAGAGCGGGCCGCGCTGGCGTACCTGGTCGGCGAGGGTGGGGCCGGGGACGTAGAGGGTGGCCATCCAGGGCCGCTCGGCGGCCGGGTCGGCGTCCACGACCGGGGCGGTGAAGGCACCGCTGACCCGGCGGGCGGCGGCCACCTCCTGCCGGAACCGCGCCCGGAAGTCGGGATCCTCCGCGTAGCGCGCGTGCACCACCTTGACCGCGAGCCGCAGTCCCGAGGGCGAGGAGGCCAGGTGGACGACGCCCATGCCGCCCGCGCCGAGCACCGCCTGCAGCCGGTACTCCCCGGCGTACTCGGGACCCCCGGCGTCCCTGTCGGCGTCGGTACTGCTCAACGGCGGCATCTCCCACCCCCGTGTGGTTCCGCGTCCGTCCACGCGCGCGTGCGCGACGCGACGGAGCCTAGTCGATGGGCCCCGCGATGTCGGAGGAGCTTGCTAGCCTGCGCGCGTCGCACAGAGTGAAACCAGGGGGAGAACATCATGGCGGTGAAGTACTACCCGGTCGCACCGGGATACCGGGTCAACGTCCGGTCCGGCCCGAGCACCCAGTACCCGGTGGTCCGGGTGCTCTCCGAGGGCGCCACCGTCCCGATCCACTGCCAGAAGCCGGGCGAGTGGGTCTCGGGGCCGTACGGCACCACCCGCATATGGGACAGCATCGCCCCGGGCCAGTACGTCTCCGACGCCTACGTGAAGACCGGCAGCGACGACTACGTCGCGCCGCGCTGCGCCTGAGGACCTTCGCCTCGACCCGCGCGGTGCCGTCCCGGGGATAATCGACCTCGTGAGCGAGGACAAGCAGACCCCCGGAACCGGCACGAGCGGACCCCAGCCCGAGGAGATCCGTTTCTTCGGGACGACCTGGGTCGACCACCGCGCCCCCTACGGACTGCGGCGCGCCGGCCTCGCCGCCGGCGCGCTCGCCGCGGCGGTCGCGGGCGCCTTCGTCCTGCGCTTCGCCTACCAGGGTCTCCAGATCGCGGCGGTGGGCGGCCTCGTGAACACCCTGGTGATCCTGATGTTCGCGATCTGCTCGGCGATCGCCTTCGCCAAGACCTGGGAGGGCTTCGGCCGCCGCCCCGCCGACCAGGCCCGCGAGGACTCCCTGAAGAGCCTCAAGGCGATCGGCTTCATCGGCGTGCTCCTCGCCTACGCCCTGCGCTGCCTCGTGGAGGCGCCCGGCGAGAAGCTCCGCCGCGCCGAGTACGAGGCGGCCCGCACCCGCTTCGAGAAGCGCCGCGGCGCCCGCACCGGCAACCCGGCCGCCCGCCGGAAGCCCAAGCGCTCCTGAGCCGCGGCCCGGCGCGCCCGGTCCCGGCCCACCCCGGCCCCCGCGGTCCTTGACGCGGGGGCTTCTCCGTCCCCACTATTCATCGCATGATGAATTACGGCCCCGGCGAGCCCGAACCCCCCGACCAGGCCCCCGACCGGGCCCCCGACCAGGCCCCCGACCGGGCCCCCGACCGGGCCCCCGACCGGGCCCCCGGCCACGCCCCCGCCGACGCCACCCCGGGCGCGACCCCGAACGCCACCCCGGCCGCTGCCCCCGAGGCCGCCCTCACCGCCCGCGCCCTCACCGTCGTACGCGGCGGCCGCACCGTCCTGCGCGGCCTCGACCTCACCGTCCCCGCCGGCCGCGTCACCGGCCTCCTCGGCCCCTCCGGCTGCGGCAAGACCACCCTCCTGCGCACCGTCGTCGGCACCCAGGCCGAGGTCACCGGCACCCTCACCGTCCTCGGCGAACCCGCCGGCCACCCGAGCCTCCGCCCCCGCATCGGCTACGTCACCCAGGCACCCTCCGTCTACGACGACCTCACCGTCCGGCAGAACCTCGCCTACTTCGCCTCCGTCCTTCTCCCCGGCCGCTCCCACCGCCCCGCCCGCGCCACCGCCGTCGAGGCCGCCCTCGCCGACGTCGACCTCACCGGCCACGCCGACGCCCTCGCCGGACGCCTCTCCGGCGGCCAGCGCAGCCGCGTCTCCCTCGCCGTCGCCCTCCTCGGCAGCCCCGACCTGCTCGTCCTCGACGAACCCACCGTCGGCCTCGACCCCGTCCTCCGCCGCGACCTGTGGGACCTCTTCCACCGCCTCGCCGCCGACCGGGGCACCACCCTCCTCGTCTCCTCCCACGTCATGGACGAGGCCGAACGCTGCCACCGGCTCCTCCTCATGCGCGAGGGCGGGATCCTCGCCGAAGGCAGCCCCGAGGCCCTCCGCCGGCAGAGCGGCACGGACACCGTCGAAGAGGCCTTCCTCCACCTGGTCGACACCGCCACCGCCCGCGCCGCCCACGAGGAGCCCCGCCCGTGACCCCCGCCCGCACCCTCGCCACGGCCGCCCGCGTCCTGCGCCAGCTCCGCCACGACCCCCGCTCCCTCGCGCTGATGCTCCTCGTCCCCTGCGCGATGCTCTTCCTGCTCCGCTACGTCTTCGACGGCAGCCCCGGCACCTTCGACACCATCGGCGCCTCGCTGCTCGGCATCTTCCCGCTGATCACGATGTTCCTGGTGACCTCCATCGCCACCTTGCGCGAACGCACCTCCGGCACCCTCGAACGCCTCCTCGCCATGCCCCTCGGCAAGGCCGACCTCATCGCCGGCTACGCCCTCGCCTTCGGCCTCGTCGCCGTCGTCCAGTCGGTCCTCGCCACCGGCCTCGCCGTCGGGTTCCTCGGCCTCGACGTCACCGGCTCCCCCTGGCTCCTCCTCCTGGTGGCCCTCCTCGACGCCCTCCTCGGCACCGCCCTCGGCCTCTTCGTCTCCGCCTTCGCCGCCTCCGAGTTCCAGGCCGTCCAGTTCATGCCGGCGGTGATCTTCCCCCAGCTGCTCCTCTGCGGCCTGTTCACCCCGCGCGACCGGATGGCCCCCGCCCTCGAAGCGCTCTCGAACGTCCTGCCCATGTCGTACGCCGTCGACGGCATGAACGAGGTCCTCCGCCACCCCGACATGACCACCGCCTTCGTCCGCGACGCCCTCGTCGTCGCCGGCTGCGCCGTCCTCGTCCTCGCCCTCGGCGCCGCCACCCTCCGCCGCCGCACCCCGTGACCGACCCTCGGACACCCCGCGCACCGGCCGCCCCGCCGGTGCGAGGATGACGACACGTACCCCCTCCGGCGAGGTGAACAGAGCCATGACCCAGACCGTCGCAGTCCTCGGCACCGGCAAGATCGGTGAAGCGCTCCTCAGCGGCATGATCCGAGCCGGCTGGCGCCCCGCGCACCTCCTGGTCACCACCCGCCGCACCGAGCGCGCCGAGGAACTCCGCGACCGCTACGGCGTCGAGACCGTCACCAACGCCGAGGCCGCCAAGCGCGCCGACACCCTCATCCTGGCCGTCAAGCCCCAGGACATGGGCCGCCTCCTCGACGAGCTCGGCCCCCACGTGGCCACCGACCGCCTCGTCATCAGCGCCGCCGCCGGCATCCCCACCTCCTTCATCGAGGAGCGGCTCAGCCCCGGCACCCCCGTCGTCCGCGTCATGCCCAACACCCCCGTCCTCGTCGACGAGGGCATGTCCGTGATCTCCGGCGGCAGCCACGCCACCCCCGCGCACCTCGCCCACACCGAGGAGATCTTCGGCGGTGTCGGCAAGACCCTCCGCGTCCCCGAGTCCCAGCAGGACGCCGCCACCGCCCTCTCCGGCTCCGGCCCCGCGTACTTCTACTTCCTCGTCGAGGCCATGACCGACGCCGGCATCCTCCTCGGCCTGCCCCGCGCCCAGGCCCACGACCTCATCGTCCAGGCCGCCATCGGCGCAGCCGTGATGCTCCGCGACAGCGGCGAGCACCCCGTCAAGCTCCGCGAGGCCGTCACCTCCCCCGCCGGCACCACCATCAGCGCCATCCGCGAGCTGGAGAACCACGGCGTCCGCGCCGCCCTCATCGCCGCCCTGGAGGCCGCCCGCGACCGCAGCCGCGAGCTCGCCTCCGGCAACGGCTGAGCCCTCCCTACGCGGCCGTGCCCTTCAGCACGTCCTCCGTGGTCACGACCCGGGCGAACCGCCCGCCGTGCAGCGACACCGCCGTCGCCCGGGTCAGCTCCTCCGCCGTCCGCGTCCATCCGAACGGCCCCGCCAGGTCGAAGGTGTGCATCGCGTCCAGCGGGAACAGCACGTCGTACCCGAGGTTCCCGGCCATCCGGGCCGTCGTCTCGTTGCACATGTTGGTCTGGATCCCCACGATCACGACCTGCCCCCGGCGCCCCCCGGCGGCTCCGCCGCGGGCCGCGCCCCGCAGCCACGCGTCCAGGTCCGGCTCCCCGTAGAAGGCGGAGTTCACCGTCTTCGTCACCAGCACCTCGGGCCCCGTCCCCCTGCCCCGCCGCTCCTCGACGAAGTCCTTGAAGGCGTTGCCCGCGGTCCCCGGCGCCAGCGGCGACCCCTCCTGCCGCGAGTCGTGCCGCACGAAGACCACCGGCCGGCCCGTCTCCTGCCACCGGTCGATCAGGGCGGCCATGTTCCCCTCCGCCTCCGGGTTGTCCCGGCGCCCCCAGACCTCGGACTCGAAGCCCTTCTGGACGTCGACGACGATCAGCGCTGCGTTCTCCTCGATCTCCATGACCACGATCCTGCCGGGCGCCGCCCGCCCGCCCCAGAGGCGAAAATGCCAGCGATCGATGGTTTACTGCCCCTCATGGTGGCCCCCCAGCGCATCGCCCTCGTCGTCTTCCCCGGCATCCGCGCCTTCGACGTCTCGGTCGTCACCGAGGTCTGGGGCACCGACCGCCGCCACCACGGCGTCCCCGCCTTCGACCTCCGCCGCGCCGCCGCCGACCCGGCCGCCCCGATCCCCCTCCGCGGCGGCTTGAGCCTCACCCCCGACCGCCCCCTCGACTGGCTCGACACCCTCACCCCCGCCGACCTCGTCCTCGTCCCCGGCATCGAGGACCCCGACGCCGACGTCCCCGCCCCGGTCCTCGACGGCCTCCGCCGCGCCCACACCGCCGGCGTCCCCGTCGCCTCCCTCTGTGCCGGCGCCTTCGTCCTCGCCCGCGCCGGCCTCCTCGACGGCCGCCGCGCGGTCACCCACTGGCGCCTCGCCGGCACCCTCGCCGCCCGCCACCCGAAGGTCCGCGTCGAACCCGAGGCCCTCCACATCGAGGACACCGGCATCTGGACCTCGGCCGGCACCGCCGCCGGCCTCGACCTCTGCCTCCACCTCGTCCGTACGGCGCACGGTGCCGAGGTCGCCGCCACCGTCGCCCGCTCGATGGTCACCGCCCCCTTCCGCACCGGGACCCAGGCCCAGTTCATCGAGCGCCCCACCCCCAGGACCGACCGCGACGAGGACGCCCTCGCCGCCGTCCGCGCCCACGCCCTCGCCCACCTCGACGAACCCCACACCGTCGCGAGCCTCGCGGCCCGCGCGGGCATGTCCCCCCGCTCCTTCGCCCGCCACTTCCAGGCCACCACCGGCACCACCCCCCTCCACTGGCTCATCACCCAGCGCGTGGCCGCCGCCCAGAAGCTCCTGGAACTCACCGACCACCCCCTCCCCGAGGTGGCCCGCCGCGCGGGCTTCGGCAGCGAGGTCACGATGCGCCAGCACTTCGCCTCGCACCTCGCCACCAGCCCGCGCGACTACCGCGCCGCCTTCCGTCAGACGGCCGGCAGCAGCCCGATCGCCCGGTAGGCCCGGTCCACCAGCGGCCGCGCCATCCCCCGGGCCCGCTCGGCCCCCTCCCGCAGCACCCGGTCCACGTACCCCGGATCCGCCGCGAGCCCGGCGTGCCGCTCCCGCACCGGCCGCAGCAGCTCGACGACCGCGTCCGCCACGTCCTTCTTCAGCGCCCCGTACGACGCGTACGCACCGGCCAGCTCCTCCGGGTCCCCGCCCGTCGCCGCGGCCATCAGGTCGAGCAGGTTCGCGATGCCCGGCCGGGCCTCCGGGTCGTACGCGACCTCCCGACCGCTGTCGGTCACGGCCCGCATGACCTTCCGCCGCACGGTGTCCGCGTCGTCCAGCAGATAGACGATCCCGGCCCCGTTCTCGTGGGACTTCCCCATCTTCGAGGTGGGGTCCTGGAGGTCCATGACCCGCGCCGCCACCGCCGGCCGCGTCGCCCTCGGCACGGTGAACGTGTGCCCGTACCGCTGGTTGAACCGCACCGCCAGGTCCCGCGTCAGCTCCACGTGCTGCGTCTGGTCCTCGCCCACCGGCACCTCGTCGGCCCCGTAGGCCAGGATGTCCGCGGCCATCAGCACGGGATAGGTGAGCAGCGACAGCCGTACGCCCTGCCCGGCCTCCCGCGCCCGCACGCTCTTCTCCTTGTACTGGATCATCCGCCGCAGCTCGCCGTCGGTGGCCGTGCACTCCAGGAGGTACGACAGCCGGGCGTGCTCGTCCACGTGGCTCTGCACGAACAGCGTGCAGAGCTCCGGATCGAGCCCCGACGCCAGCAGCAGCGTCGCCGCCTGCCGGCTCAGCCGGCGCACCCGCGCCGGATCGTGCTCCACCGTCAGCGCGTGCAGGTCCACGACGCTGAACAGCGCCTCGCCCCGGTGCTGGTCGATCTCGACCCACCGCCGTACGGCCCCGAGGTAGTTGCCCAGCGTCAGATGCCCGGTCGGCTTGACCCCGCTGAAGATCCTCGTCATCGCGTTCCGCTCCTTCTCCG
Source organism: Streptomyces sp. NPDC058758 (assembly GCF_042746075.1). Taxonomy (NCBI): domain Bacteria; kingdom Bacillati; phylum Actinomycetota; class Actinomycetes; order Kitasatosporales; family Streptomycetaceae; genus Streptomyces; species Streptomyces sp. NPDC058758. The sequence continues at coordinate 85,462 of NZ_JBHYPS010000034.1, forward strand.
TCCCTCGCCGGCCCGACGGCCCGGCTCCCGGAGGGGGATACGCGAACGGCCGCCGAGGCGGCGGCCGTGTGCATGCGTCAGTACGGGCCGCCGGTCAGGCGGCCCACCACTGGGTGGTGTGCGCATGCGTAGTCATGGGGGAGAGCGTACGCCCCCGGACCAGGGTTGACACGGGTTTGCCCCGTCCGTAGTGTTCTCCGAGTTGTCCGACGTGAGCACCGGCCCCGGCCGGCCCCGGACAGCGATTCCGCAAGAACCACCGAGCCTGACGGCCACGATTCGTCGTGCCGTTCTGCTTTCCGTGCGTTTTTGCGAAATGAGGAATCCGCGTTCGAACACCGGACGCGAGCCCCCGATTCGCATCGGGAGCAAGGAATCCGCTAAAGTCTCACTCGTCGGAACGGCCCGAAAGCCGGGACGACAACCCCTTCTGACGGGGAATCGGACGCCGAAAGGATCTGATAGAGTCGGAAACGCCGGAAGGGCCCGGAGCGAAAGCGAAAGGG
>NZ_JBHYPS010000035.1:0-64991 GCF_042746075.1 Streptomyces sp. NPDC058758
TTGTTTCCTCCTCCGCCTAAATTTGGTAACACTCGGCCCCGGCCCCCCCCCCCCCCCTGTGGGGGGGCGGCGCCCGCCCCCCCGCCCCCGGCCCCCCCCCGCCCTTCCGTGCCCGGCCGGCGTTCCCGGATGGCCGGGACCCGGCGGTGCACTTGCGAAAGCCTCGCGGAAGCCGCTGCAATGCCGATGAAATTCCGATGATGCGCAACGGAGGCGTCACGTGGGGGAGCGACCGTCGAGACGGCTTCGGCTCACGCTGCTCGGGCCGGTACGGCTCTGGCACGAGGACACCCGGCTGTCGCTCGGGCCGGTGCGCCGGCAGGCGGTCCTGGTCGCGCTCGCGCTGCGCCCCGGCGTCCTGGTCGGTCACCAGCGACTGCTCGACGCGGTCTGGGGCGACGATCCGCCGAGGACCGGCCGGAGCGTACTGCCCAGTTACGTGTACGCGTTGCGCCGGGAACTGGACGTTCCGGGCGGCGGACCGGAGAGGTCGCTGATCCGCGGGGAGCCGGGCGGCTACCGCCTGGTCTCCGACGGGCTGGAGCTCGACCTGACGGACCTCGCCGCGCACACCGAAGCGGCCCGGCGGGCCAGGGCGGCCGGCGACCCGGCCGGCGCGGCGGACCGGCTGGCGGACGCCCTGGCGCTGTTCGACGGCGAGCCGCTGGCCGGGCTGCCCGGACCGTTCGCCGGGCAGGAGCGCGAACGGCTGCTGAACCGGCGGCGCGAGGCACACGTACAGCGGCTGGAATGCCTGGTGGACCTCGGCAGGTACGGCGAGGTCCTCGACGACCTCACCGAGCTGTGCGCCTCCGGCCCCTACGACGAGCCGCTCGCCGCGCTGCGGATGCGGGCCCTGTACGGCAGCGGCCGCCGGGGCGAGGCCCTCACCGTCTTCGCGGAGCTGAGCCGGCTGCTGCGCACCGAGTTGGGCGCGAGTCCCGGCGACGCGCTCGGCCGGGTCCACGCGGCGATCCTGCGCGGGGAGCCGGTGGCGCCGCCCGGCTCCCCCGCACCCGCCCGCAGGACGGTCAACGAACTGCCCGGCGACGCGGGCCGCCTGATCGGGCGGGAGGGCGAACTGGCCCGGCTGACCGGGGCCGCGCGCCCCGGGGCCGTGACCGTCCGGACCGTCGACGGGCCGGCGGGAGTCGGCAAGTCGGCGCTCGTCGTCCGCGCGGCGCGCGAGCTGAGCGGCGCGTACCCGGACGGCTGCCTGTTCGTGGACCTCCGCGCCCACAGCGCCCGGCGGCGGCAGACGCCCGTGCGGACGTTACAGCGGCTGCTGCGCTCGCTGAGCGCGGAGACCGGCGAACTCCCGGGCGACCTCGACGACCTGGTCTCCGTCTGGCGGACGGCCACCAGCGGGCTGCGGCTGCTGCTGGTCGTGGACGACGCCCTGGACGCCGACCAGGTGCGGCCCCTGCTGCCGGCGGGTGCGGGAAGCCGGGTGCTGGTGGCGGGCCGCCGCCGGCTGGCGGGGCTGGACGCGGACCTGCGGATCACGCTGGAGCCGCTGAAGGCGGACGACTCCGTGTCGCTGCTCGCCGACATCATCGGGGCGGGGCGTTCGGACCGGGAGCCCGAAGCCGTCCGGCGGCTGGCCCTGCTGTGCGACGGGCTCCCGCTCGCCCTGCGGCTGGCCGGGTCGCGGCTGCAGAACCGGGCCACCTGGACCGTGGCCCATCTGGTGGGCCGGATGGGCGGCGAGGACCGGCTCGGGGAGCTGAACGCCGGGGACCGCAGCGTGGAGGCGGCGTTCCAGATGTCGTACGAGCACCTGCCGCCGGCGCAGCGGCGCGCTTTCAGGGTCCTGGGGGTGGCGCCCACCGTGGAGTTCGACGCGCTGACGCCGGCGGCCATGCTGGGGCTTCCGGGTGCCGAGACGGAGGTGCTGCTGGAGGAACTCGTCGACACCAGCCTGGTCCAGCAGCCCCGGCCCGGCCGCTACCGGCTGCACGATCTCGTCCGGGCCCACGCGCGGCGCCTCGCGCGGGCGGTGCCGGGCGAGGCCGCCGGCGCCCGGGAGGCGGCGTTCCGTCTCCACCTGGACGCCGCCCGGACGGCCAGCGACTGGGGCGCCCGCGGCTTCCCGACCGGCCCCCGGCCGCCGGCCGGGCCGTTCGCGACCTGGCAGGAGGCGCAGGCGTGGCTGGACGCGGCGGGCGGCGAACTCGCCGACGTCGTCGGTCACGCGGCGAGCGCCGGCGACGCGGATCACGCCTGCTGGCTGGCCGAGGCCCTGACCGACTACTTCGTCCGGCAGGGCCGCTACCACGAGGCCGAGACGGCCCTGGAGACCGCCCTGGCCCACGTGGGCGGGGCCTCGGATCCCCGGATGCCGCCCGCCCTGTGGAACTGCCTCGGCTACACGGCGATCCACCAGCGGCGGTACGCGCGGGCCCGCACCTGCCTGGACCGGACGCTCGGGCTGCTCGCGAACCGTCCCGACGCCCACGAGGAGAGCCGGGCCCTCACCGCTCTGGGCGCCATGGACCTGAGCCTGGGCGACGCGGGATCCGCGATCCGGCACACGGGCGAGGGCCTCGCCCTGGCCAGGAGCACGGGCGGCGACTGGGTCGCGGCGACCGCGCTCATCATCCGCGGACTGTCCTACTACTTCGACCGCCAGAACGAGAGGGCGCTGGCCTGTTTCGCCGACGCGCTCCCGCACGCGGAGGCGCTCGGCCGTCCCCGGATGCTGGGCCGGGTGCTGAGCTGCGCCGCCGACGCGCACCTCCGGCTGGGCCGGTTCGAGCAGGCCAAGCACCATCTGCGCGCGGCCGTGGTGCTGGTCGAGCAGGTCGGCGACTTCTTCCTGTGCGCCCGCAGTCTGACCCGGCTGGGCACGGCGGAGCAGGCCGGGGGCGATCCGGAGGCCGCGATCGTCCTGCACCACCAGGCCCTGCGCCAGCACCACTTCCTCTCCCGCCTCACCGAACCCAGCTACGACTGGCTGGAGATGGACATCCGCGCCCGGCTGGGGCACGCCTATCTGGCGACGGGGCGCCGGCACCAGGCCGCACGCGAGTTCCAGACCGTGCAGGACGTCCACGCCCGCTCGAAGGCCGACCGCTGACGGCCCCTCCCCCGCCCCGCCCGGGTCGCCGACGCCTGCCGCACCGGGCCGGCGGCCGGGGCCGTCGTCTCAGCGTCTCCACCGGCGTTCCGGTGCCGTCGCCCACAGGGTCAGGCCCACGAGGGAGTAGATCACCCCTCCGATGACGACCAGGGGCACGCCCATCATGAGGGCGAAGGCCAGGAGGAGCTCCCCCCACGTCGGATCGTCGCTCATCGTGTTCCTCTCCTGGCGGTGGGCCGGGCCGGGCGCGCCGCGTACGGCCGGGGGCCGCGGGACCGGTCGGGGCGCCCCGGGAACGGCGCGCCCGTGGGGGCGGGTTCAGCAGGACGGCCCGCAGTCCCGCGCCGTCCGCGGGCCGGCCAGGACGTCGAAGCCGTACCCGAGGGCGGCGGGTCCCGCGACCACGGCCGCCAGTGCCGGCGCGGTGCGCCACCGGCCCCGTACGGCGGCGAAGGCGGTCAGGGCGGTGGCGGTCCCGCCGGCCACCGGGACCGGCAGCCCCAGCCGGAGCAGGTCCGGGTTCCTCCCGCCCTCGAAAGCGCCGAAGAGGCCCGCGCGGCCATACGGGAGCCGGACCGCGAAACCGGCGAGCGCGCCGAGCACCGCCGTCAGGCACCCCAGGGCGCCGGTGACGGCCTCGCGCCGGAACGTCCGTTCGGTCTTCACGCAGGCAGGGACGCCCCGCCGGACGGAAAAGTTCCGCCGGACCCGGCCGGATCCGCTCCGGAGCCCCCGCCGGGGCCCGGCCCCGCCGCCGCGGTGGGGCGCGGCGGCGTGGATGTCAGGACAGGGATTCGACGTACCCCCAGCCGCCGCTGCCGACCCGCACGGGAGCACCCCAGCCGGAAACGGTGGCCGGGCGGAAGAAGAGGTCACCGCCCTGCTGGGTCTGCGCGTCGTACGCGGTGGTCACCCACAGGTCGGGGAGGCCGTCCCGGTCGCCGTCGCCGAGCGAGACCGCGAGCGGGCGCTGTGCCGCGGGCCAGCTGTCGCCGGCGAGTTCGGTGCCCGTGTCCGGCAGCGCCGCGGTGCCGTTGCTGCGGTACTGCAGCACCTTGCCCGTGGTCCGGTCGCGGGCCCACAGGTCCGCACGGTCCGGTCCGTCCGGCTCGCCCTCGGCCCTGCCCGTGTCGCCGGGGGCGATGACGTCGAGGTCGCCCCCGGCGGCCCACTCGGCGCCACCGACGGCCAGGGCGGCGTGCGGCAAGGACGGCCCCGTCGCCGGATCCGCGCCGCGGTGCAGCCACAGGCCGGTGCCGCCCTGGACGACGAGGTCGGGGCGGCCGTCCCCGCTGACGTCGCCGACGGCGCGGGGCGCGGTGCCCGCCCAGCGGCCCTCGCGGTGGGGGAAGGTGACCGGGGAGCCGAGCACGCCGCCCCCGAGGTTCGGGTAGACGTACAGTTCGGGGCCGATCCGGGCCAGGACGTCCTCGCGGCCGTCACCCGTCCAGTCGCCGCGATGGCTGACCACCGCTCCCGCGAAGCCCGTGGCGGCGAGCACCTGGGCGGAGCCGAATCCGCCGTCGTCCCGGCCCGGGTAGAGCCGGAGCGCGCCGTCCTTGCGGACGGCCAGCAGATCGGGGCGGCCGTCACCGGTGAGATCACCGGGGACGGGCCTGCGGGGGAAGGCCCGGGCGCGCAGCAGGGCGTGGTCCTTCACCCTGGCGAGCTGGGGGTCCTCCACGGTCGCGGACGGTGTGTGGAAGTCCTCGGTGCCGAAGAAGGCGTGGTCGAGTTTCCTCGTGTAGCGAGGTGCGCCGCCGTCCGGTGCTCCCCAGTCGGCGGTCGGCTCGTCGTCGGCCGCGTCGGCCTCGGCCAGCGGGCCGGTGACGGGCGTACCGGCCGCGAGCGCCGGGTTGAGTTCGGCCGGATCGCGGTTGAAGTCCCCCGCCACGATCACCGACGCCCCGCCGGCGTTCGCCGAGATGTGGTCGCGCAGCTCGTGCATGTCGCCCGCGGCCGTGCTCTTGGACAGGTGGACGCTGCAGGCGAACGTGTGACGGCCGCGGACCGGCCCCTTCGCGCAGACCGCGAGCCGCTCATCGGCGGCGACCGTCACCCTGACGGAGCTGCCCTGGACCTGCTCGGGGGTGGCCGAGCGGAAGAAGACCGCCTGGCCGAGGGCACTGTCCGGTCCCCAGGCGTCGCACCCGCCGTACGCCTGGCGGCTCGCGAAGTACCCGGCGTAGCCCGTGAGTTTCGGCAGCAGCGCGTCGTACTGACCCTTGCACAGCTCCTGAAGCATGATCACATCGGTGCCGGCCAGCCCGGCCCTGCCGACGGCGTCCGCCGCCCATGCGGCGGCCCGCGCGTCCGGGGCCTGCGGCGTCTCCGCCAGGAGGCTCCGGCAGGGGTTCTCCGTTCCGTTCCATCCCCCGCACACGTTGTACGAGACCAGGGTGACGGGCGTATCGGCACCGTCGGCCGCGACTGCCGGACCGGCCGTCCCGCCGACCGGGAAAAGCAACAGGCCCGCTCCGGCCACCAACCCCGCCCACCTCGGCCACCTCATCTGTTCCCCTCCCGCAGTGAAGATCGAATCCCCGGTCAGCCTAGGGCCAGTCCGGCCGGTCACGGCCCTGGCCACCGAGGCACAGCGGGGGCGCTGCGGTCCGTCGAGGGCGTGGCCGGCCCTCGACGTCGTGTGCCAGGGTGGCGGGATGGACTGGCAGTCGGAGAGCCCGGAACTCTGGGCGTTTTTGGAGACCTTGCACCGAGGCGACATCTTGTCCGGCACCGTCGCGGCGATCGAGCGGTTCGGGGTCTTCGTGGCCCTGGACGACGGACCTGCCCACCCCCTCTTCCCCGGTGTCGGGTTCATCGTCATCCCCGAACTGTCCTGGCGGCACCTCGACGCCCCCACCGATGTCGTTCACGTAGGCCAGAGGATCTCGTGCGAGTTCCTCCAGTTCGACACCTACAACCTGGAGGCCAGACTGTCCTTGAAGGCACTGGAGCCCGACCCCCTGCGGGCTTTCGCCGACCGCACGCCGATGGGCCAGGAACTCCGGGGGACGGTGGAGAAGGTGCTTCCCTTCGGCGTCATCGTCGACCTCGGAGACGGGATCGCAGGGCTACTCCCCTTCAGAGAAGCCCCCGGTCGGCCCGCGGTGAGTCCGGTGGAAGACTTCGAGGTCGGCGAGAAGGTCACCGTCGTCGTCACGGAAATCGACCTGCCGACGCGCCGGGTTCGCCTCTCCAGGCCGAGGAACGCCCAGCGCGAGGGTGTCGTGCCGGCCACGTGACGGCCGGTGTGCCCCAGCCGTTGACGTGGGGCCGACTCCACCCTCGTGCGGGCGCACCGTCACCGCCGCAGCCCTCGCCAGCGGGCTCCGGACATGGCCGGCCGGACAAGCCCCCGTTACCCCGTGCGCGCCGCAGGGACGCCGACAGCCCGTGGATGCGGTCTTACTGATCGTTCCAGAATGGGGTGCGCGGGCGGCGGAGGGGCTGGGGCCGCCGGCCTCGGTTCGAGCAGGGCCGTGGGCGCCTGGGTCCTAACGCAGCGCGGCGGCGACCAGGCCGTCCAGGGCCTCGCGCGGTACGTCGCCGCCGTTCACCAGCCGGTCGAAGACGAGTCCGTCGATGCAGGTCAACAGGGTGTGCGTGCGGTTCTCGACATCCGTGACGCCGTGCGTGGCGAGGAACAGCCGGACGGCCTCGCGGCCGGCGTTCTCGCGGGGCACGAGGATCTCCCGCAGCTCCGGGTCGCGCACGCTCTCGACGGCGCAGGCATGGCGGGCGAGCGAGCGGCGGCGCCCCTCGCCGGTGAGTCGCTGCCGGGTGAGCAGCACCATGCCGTCCACCAGCTCCTCGACGGTGCGCAGGGGCGGAAGCTCTTCGGCCATCGTGTGGAGTTCCGCCTGGTCGAGTGCGACCAGGCGGGTGACGAGTGCGGTCAGCAGCGCGGCCCGGGTGCGGAAGTAGGCCGAGGTGGTGCCGGGCGGCATGGCGGATCTCCGGTCGACGGCGCGGTGGGTCAGGCCGCGTATCCCTTCGTCGACGAGCACGTCGAGAGCCGCGTCTGCCAGAAGTGTGCGCCGGTCCGAAGCCATGACCCCTTTCTACACCCGTAGAGACTCGGGATAGGGTGCGCTTCTACAGATGTAGAAGAAAGGGGGCCCCGGCATGGGGAACACGGCCGTGGTGGTCGGAGGGGGCATCGGCGGGCTGGCCGCCGCGATCGGCCTGCTCCGCATCGGATGGGACGTGACGGTCCTTGAGCGCGCGTCCACGCTCGAGGACGCGGGGGCGGGCATTTCGCTGGCCGCCAACGGCCTGCGGGCGCTGGACGAACTCGGTGTCGGCGCGGCGGTTCGGGATGCGTCTCAGGGCCAGTACAGCGGCGGCACGCGGACGCCGCGGGGCGGCCGGCTGGCCCGGATGGACGGCTCGGCGCTGGAGAAGGCGGTGGGCGCGCCGATCATGGGCATCCCCCGCTCCGTCCTGCACCGGCTGCTCCGCGACTCCCTGCCCGCCGAATCACTGGTGATCGGCTCGGAGGTGACCGAGATCGAGCAGGCCGGTCCCGGGACGGTTCGAGTCGACTGCCGCGCCGCGGTCCTGCATGCCGATCTGGTGGTGGCGGCCGACGGCATCGGCAGCACAATCCGCGGCCGTCTCTTCCCGGACCATCCCGGCCCGGTCTACAGCGGCTCGACGGTGCTGCGCGCCATCACCGAGCACGCGGTCCGTCCGCGGGCCGACTTCGAGCTGACCTGGGGCCGCGGCGCGGAGTTCGGACACATCGCCTTCCGGGACGGGCGGGCCGAGTGGCACGCCGTCCTCAGCCACCCCGCCGGCACGCGGTTCGCCGACCCGCTGGCCGAACTGCGCCGGCGGTTCCGCACCTGGCACGACCCGATCCCCGCCCTGCTCGACGCGACCCGGCCCGAGGCCGTGCTGCATCACGACGTGAACGAACTGCGCACGCCGCTCCCCTCGTACGCGGTCGGTCGGATCGCGCTGCTCGGCGACGCGGCCCATGCGATGACCCCCAACCTCGGACAGGGCGCCTGCCAGGCACTGGAGGACGCGGTCACCCTGGCCGCCGCCCTCGGCACCGAGTCCACCGTCGAGGCCGCGCTCGCGCGCTACGACGCCGAGCGCCGGCCCCGCAGCCAGGCCGTCGCCCGGGCTGCCCGGCAGGCCGGCAGCATGGGCCACCAGTTGTCCCACCCGCTGGCCGTCACCCTGCGGAATACGGCGATGCGGCTGACGCCGTCCCGGGTCGCCACACGCATGATCCTGCGTCATCACGCGTGGGTCCCGCCGTCGCTGAACTGATCCGGTTCGTGCTCGCCGCCTCGGGACCGGATGCCCTCCGGGCGCCGGGTCGAGCTGCGGTCGTGCCGTCGACGGCCCCGGCCGCACCCGGCCGCACCCCTCCCGCCACGCGGCCGATCCCACCCGTGGCTCACCCCAGCACCAACGACACCGCCAGGGCGACGAGAAGGGAGTCGATCCGGTCGAGGAGTCCGCCGGAGCCGGGCAGCCACCGGCCGGCGTCCTTGGCGCGGGCGCCCCGCTTGACCATCGACTCCAGGAGGTCCCCGAGCGGACCGCCGACCGCCACGGCAATCGCCGTCTGCCAGGTCAGGGAGGAGAGTACGACCAGCGTGAGGAGCCCGGCCGCCGCCCCCGCCAGCGTCCCGCTCCACCGCTTGGCGGGGGACAACGGGGAGAGCCGGGGGCCGCCGAGACGGCGACCCGCCGCGTACGCGACGATGTCGGCGACCGACACGGCCACGAACAGCACGAGGCCGAGGGCGCCCGACGGTACGAGCCCGGCCAGCGTGCCCAGCCACACGAGCCCCAGCAGGCCCGCCCCCAGGCGGCGGAGCCCGTGCTCCGCGTCGCCCGAGAGCAACGGCACCCCGGCGATCGCAAGCGCCCCGACCGCCGCCACCCGGAGCAGCTCCCCAGGAGCCAGCCACGCGGTCAGCACGAGCCCCACGACCGCCGCCCCCAGCACCACCCGGTCCACCGGACCCAGCCGGAGCAGCCCCCCGAACTCCACCACCGCGACCACACCGACCACAGCCGCGAGGGCCGCGATCCCCGGCGGCCCGAGCCAGAACGCGGTGGTCACCAGGGGCACTCCGAGCGCCCACGCGCACCAGCGGACCATCAGTTCACGCCGCCGGCTCGCCGCCACCGCGACGCCGCCGACCGCGAGCGCCCCGCCGAGACAGGGAACGAGAGCGGCGACCGTCGTCACCGAGACACCCGCCCCGGCGCGGCCGACACCACTGCGGCGGGCTCGCGCAGCGCGTCCAGGGCACTCCGGCACGCGGCCACGATCCGCGCGTTCTCCCTCGTGCCGCGTACGGCGATCCGGACGGTCCGCCCCTCGTACGCCGGGGACATCGGCGACAGGTCGCGGAGGAACACGTCGTATCGCCGGCACGCGCGCACCAGCTCCGCGGCGCCCGGCCCGCCCGGCTGCAAAGTCACCGTGAGGAAGTTCGCCACCCCCTCGTCCACCGAGGAGAAACCGTCCAGGTGCCGCAGGCCGTCGGCCAGCTCCCGGCGCAGCACATGGGTGCGGGACCAACACCCGGCGTAGTAGGCGGGATCGCGCAGCGCCGCCACGGCAGCCAGCTGGGCCGGAAGGCTCACGGGCCACGGCGGCGTCCAACGCCGCAGCTCCCCCGCCGTCTCGGGTCCGGTCACCAGGTACGCGGCCCGCATCCCCGACAGCGCGTACATCTTCGACAAGGAGGTGCAGACCGCCACCCGTTCATCGGCCGAGGCGAGCCCGGCGAGCGAGTCCGCCGGGTCGACGTAGCCGAGATACGCCTCGTCGATCCACCACCGCGTCCGCGCGGGCGAGGACTCGATCACGGCGCGCAGGGCTTCGGCCGGGGCGTGGCGACCGGTGGGGTTGTTCGGGTTGACGACCACGACGAGGTCGTACTTCCCGTCGCGGGTCACGGCGGCGAGCCGGCCCGGATCGAGCAGCCAGCCGTCCTCCCGGCGCAGCGGGAGCCGGTCGACCCGACAGCCGACCACCCGCTCGGTGACATGGGCGTACTCTCCGTACCCCGGATCGAGCAGCAGCACCCGGCTCCCCGGCGTCAGCCACCGGCCGAACGCCCGGAAGATCAGATCGGACGAACCGGCCCCCACCACCAGCGACTCCGCCGGCAACCCGCGGACCTGGGCGATCTCCGCCAGCAGTCCCTCCGCGCCCGTGGGCGGCGAGGTCCGGGCGGCCCACCCCGGATCCTCCGCCAGGACCGCGCGGACCCCTGGAGACGGCGGGAACCAGGCGTCCAGCACATCCGCCGCCACCACCTCGTGGCGCCGGGCCAGCGTCCGGAAGTCGGTGCCGATCGCCGAGAAGAACGCCCCGCCGTGCTCGCAGCCGTCCACACGCGGAGCGAACGGCACGTCGAGCCGCCAGTCGAGGTCCGAGCGCAGCCGCTCCAGGATCCGTCCGTGGCGCTCCGCGACCGTCCTCGTCAGCTCGGCCACGGAACCGCTGAGCACCTCGAACGACACGGCGCCCGCGCGGACCGTGCGCCCCACCGGCCGCAGCCCGGCGCCGAGGTACATGTCCAGCAGCGCCGTCCGCCCCATCGCCACCACCCGCCGGCCGCCCCGCGCCGCGGCCCACCGAAGCGCCGCGTACATGAGCAGCGGCGCCGCGGCGGTGGACCGCCATTCCTCCTCGACGGTCAGCACACGGATCTCGAACGGAGCCTCCTCCGACAGGACCGGCAGCTCATCGCGCGTCAGGTACTTGTCGAGCGAGTAGCGCCCGACCCACGGCGGAGTGAGGCTGACGAAACCCATCCGCGTCTCGCCCCGCGCGGCCACGAGATACACGTTGTCGCCATCGAGTCCATCCCTCAGCCGCCCCGAGGGGTCCACCGGATGCTGGCCCAGCTCCTCCGCGTACACCCGATGACGAAGTTCGTGGATCCAGTCGAGATCCCGAGGTGTGGCAGTGCGCAGCTGCAGCGTGCGATCCATACGGATGTCCCCCCAGAGACGATCGGCGTTCGCGCCTCAGCATGGAGGAGGCCGACGGACACCACCTGAGTACGCGTACTCAGGCGAACGCCGGGGCGTCGGACGCGGCCCAGGGCAGGACCGTGAACGCACCCCACCTCGTCGCACTCGTCCGGGCCGGCGCCCGCTTCGGGCGGGGCGTCCCGGTCGAGCCGGCCGAAGCCCGCGCAGCCATGAACACCACCGCCTGCCGCCGGCCGGTAAATCAGTGGCGGACCCGGCCTGCCCGTGGTGAAGATCGCCGCATGCCCCACTTCCTGGAGACCGACCGGCTCGTCCTGCGCGCGTTCACGGCGGCCGACATCGACCACCTGCTCGCCCTGGACAACGACCCCGAGGTGATGCGCTTCATCAACGGTGGCCGCCCCACGAGTCGGGAGTCGATCGAGACGCGGACCCTGCCGCGGCTCCTGCACGACTACCCGTGCTGGGAGACCCGCGGTTACTGGGCCGCGCAGGAGAGGCTCACCGGCACGTTCCTGGGCTGGTTCGAGTTCCGGCCGTTGGAGGAGCACAGCGCCGCCGTGGTCGAACTCGGTTACCGGTTGAACCAGGCGGCGTGGGGGCGTGGCTATGCCACCGAGGGGTCCCGGGCCCTGGTCCGCAAGGGGTTCGCGGAGCTCGGGGTCGAGCGGGTCACCGCGAACACCATGGCCGTCAACGCCCGCTCCCGTCGCGTCATGGAGAAATCGGGCCTGTCCTTCGTCCGGAACTTCACCGGGGACTGGCCGGAGGCGATCGAGGGCTCCGAGCACGGTGAAGTCGAGTATGAACTCACCCGGACCGAGTGGGAGCAGCCTCGGTAGACCGGGAAGGTGGGCCCTGGAGCGCGACGGAGGGTGGGAAGGGGCGGATCCGCGTGGTGGAGTACAGGTCTCCGCTCCTCCGACAGCAGGGAACGCTTCTTCCGATGACCGCACAGCCCGCACAGCCCGCACGTACCGATCGCAGCGGCCCCGGAGCCGGCTCGAACAGGAACGCCCTGCCGTTCAAGTCCTCCCTCGTCAAAGCGGTGTTCAGGGACGTGACCCCTCTGCACGTCTCGCGGTCGGCCGCGTGGGCCGCCGCGTCGGTGACGGGGACGGTGCTGGCGGAGATCGTCGACGGCGCGAGGAGGGCGGCGGAGGAGGGACGGCGGAAGCTGGTGCCACGGGACCTCGTCTCGGCGATCGACCGGAACGTCGAGGTGGAGGTGGGGACCACGTGGTACGGGCACAGCCCGACGTTCAGGGGCCTCGGGGGTGTCGTGCGCGACGCCGAGGGGGTCGTCGTGGTGCCTCCCGGGCACGGCAGGTCGCGCAGGCCGAGCGCCGTGGCCGGTGCCCACAGGTTCGAGGCCGGGATCAAGGGGCTGCTGAGGAACCGGGGGGTGAGGGCCGTCCCCGCGTTGGTCCGTGACCTGGACGGAATCGCGAGCGCCTTCCTGACGGACCTCGCCCGGGACGCGGCCCTGGTCGTCCGCGAGGGCGGGGTGAAACGCTTCGGCTCGGTCTCCCTGACGGCGCCGGGCGAACCGGCCGTGCCCCCGCCCCTCGACGATTCCCTCCGGGCCCTGTCCTTCCGCAGGGGGGACGGGCGGACCATCGGCGAGGACGACGTCCTGGCCGCCACCACCCTGCACCTGTTCGGCGGCATCAGGCAGCGGGCCCTCGCCCGGGTGGCCGGTTCCCTCCGGGACCGATGATCCATCCGTCGCGGGGGCGCGTCCCGGGAAGGGGCGTTCCCGTGGAGCGGGAGGCAGAGGGCTGGGCGGAGGGGTGCCGCCCGTCGGGCCGGGCGGCGCGAGGGCGACGTGGGGTTCAGGAGAGGAACCGCGTCAGGAGGCGGTTGAGTTCGGCGGGCCGTTCGGTGGGGAGGGAGTGGTGGGAGGCGTTCGGCAGGAGGGTGACGTCGGCTTCGGGGAGGAGCCTGCGGGCCGTTGCCGCCACCCGTCGCGCGTTGTGGGCCCGGCTGTCCTCGGCCAGGAGCACCAGGGTGGGAACGGTGCAGGCCCTCACGTCCCGTGGGCGGGGGCGGCGCATGGCGACGACTTTGGACCGCGTCGCCGTCGTGGTGCTGTCGAGGAAGTCCCGCCACGCGGGGTCCTCGGGGGCCAGGCCGGTCTCCCACGAAAGGAAGGCGCGCTGTCGCGCGGCGGTGGGCTTCAGGAGCGTGGGAAGCGCGCGCAGCAGATAGCGCCCGCTCAGCCCGGCGAAGCAGTGGGTGGGGTCGAGGAGGGCCAGCCGGCTGACGCGGCGGGGCGCGTGCAGCGCGTAGTTCAGCGCGATCGCGGCCCCGTGGGAGTGGCCGCACAGACGCGTCTGCGCCAGGCCGAGCCCGTCCAGGACCGCGTCCAGCCACGCCGTCAGGTCCCCGACGCCCCGCAGGGGCGCCCCGTCGTGGACGCTGCGGCCGATGTCGCCCATGAGATCGACCGCATACACCCGGTGGTCGCGGCAGAGGTCCTCGACGTTGGCGAACCACGCCAGGGAGGTCGTTCCGCCTCCGGGGAGCAGCACGAGCGGGGTGCCGTCTTCCGGGCCACAGGAATGGACCCTCGTGCTGCCGTACGGCGACGGCACGTCGATGCCGGTGACGTCCACGGGCCAGCGACGCAGCACGGCGTCGTACGCCGCGAGGAAGGTGGCCTGGCCGTCGGTGTCGCTCCGCCCCATGGTGCTGCCCCCGTCGCTTCCGTGCGGCTGCCGACGCTGTCAGCCGTTGTCGTTGCGGCTGCCGTCTCCGTGCTGGCCGCCTGTCCGATGTCTCGCTGAGCAATTATCTCGATGAGGGAGGTGATAACGAGCGGACGAGGAAGCCGGAGGAGGAAGGCGACAAGCAGGGGAGAGCGATCCCCGACGGCAGAAGGCCAGGAGCCGGGTCTGCAGCTGGTGCACCTCCTGCGTGCGGTCACGGTCGAACTCGACCTCTTCGGAGGCGAGTTCGCCGCCCGCAACGGCCTGCACCCCACGGACGTACGCGCCTTGATCAGCCTCCTCGACGCCGCCCGGTCGGGCACCAGGGCCACGCCGGGGTGGCTCGGCGCGCAGCTGGGGCTCAACTCGGCGGCCGTCACGGCTCTTGTCGACCGGCTCGTGCGCATGGGGCTCGTCCACCGTGAGCGCGACACCCGCGACCGCCGCCGGGTCCTGCTGACCGTCGGAGACGAGGCCGTCGCCCTGGGGTGGTCGTTCTTCGGGCCGCTGATCGACGAGATGGTCGACGCGATGCGTTCCTTAGACGAGGAGGACCTGGCCGTGGTGCGGCGCTTCCTGCCGGCCATGCGCGAGGTGACCGCAGCCGGGCGACGAACCCGACGGAAGGGCCACGCTGAACGGTGATCACACGGTCGCCGGGTCCCGCGATCGATTCGTCGCGGGCCGCCGGCTCGACGCGGGCCACCGGTTCGACGCGGACCGCAGGCTCGACGTGGGCCATCGGTTCGACGCGAGCCGTCGCACCGTGCCTGTCGGGGTGTCAGGTCACGCGGGCGTCTGTGGATCCGCGCGTCCGAGCACGTCGGCGAGGGGAATCCCCCTCCGGGCCGCTGCGATCCGGCGCGCTCGCAGCTGGGCCCGGGTACGGGGGCGGAACGTGGGTTCCCTGCCGCAGCCGCAGGGCTCACGTCCCTCGTACCGCAGTCCGGCGTGCAGCACCGCGGCCACGACGGTCCACGCTTTGGCGTCTCGGCGCCGTGGTGCCGCGAAGTCGTGGCCGGCACAGAGCATCGGCTCGGCGCACCGGGTGCACCGGTGTCCGCCGAGCCCGGGGTGCCGCATGAACGCGACCCGGCAGGGCACGCACACGTAGTGCAGCTTGTAGGGCTTCTCGGCGTAGTAGCACACGAGGCGAACCTATCCGGCCTGACGGGTCGGCTCCAGCGCGGCCGCAGAGGCCGCCGCGCTCGCCTTAGGCCCTCTGGTCGAAGAGCGGCCCGCATACGAGGGGGCCCTGGACCAGGGGAGCCAGGGGCTCTTGTGCCCCGGTCAGGGGGCGGTGGCGGTCTCGCCCTCCGGCAGCAGCTCGGGCATCCCCTCCACCAGCACGACGACGCCGACCACCTCGCCGGCCCGGGAACGGCCGACCCAGACGGGGTGGGTGCCGTCCCCCGTCGTCGCGAAGGCCACGAACTCGCCTCCGGAGGCCCGGTCCCGGGTGCGCAGCAGGTACATCGAGTCGCTGATGTCCTCGTACGCGTCCGGGTCCAGGCCGGGGTCCCCCTCGATCAGGCCCTTCTCGTAGAGGGCGAGGAGGCGCTCCCAGGCCCCGGCGTCGGCGAAGCAGCCCGTCGCGCCGTCGGTGACGAAGCCGGAGATCCCGCCGTCCGGGAGCAGGCGGGGGTCGTCGCCGGGCCGGTACGCCATCTCCCAGGTCGCGGCGGGGGCGTCGCCGACGCGCACGCGCACGGCCGTCGTGTCCGTGCGCGTGACCAGGCGCCGACTCCACTCGCAGGGGTAGGTGTGCCGGACCTGCGCCTCCTCCAGTACGTACTCCCCCGGCGGGACCGGGACCGTGAGGTGCGGGCCGCCTCCGTCGCCGTCGTCCGGACCCGACACGGCCAGCAGGCCGCTGGGCACGCGCAGGGTTCCGATCCGCCGCGGCTCCACGACGGTCATCTCCGGGTGGTGGCCGTCGGTGACCCGCGCGCCGGGCCGGAAGAGCTCCGTGATCGGTCCGGGCCGCGCGGGCCGGGGCGGACGCCAGCAGCCGGCCGGCACAGGGCCGCCGCTGTCGTCGCCGTCGCCGTCGCCGTCGCCGTCGGCCGACTCGGTGATGCCGAGGGCCGGTCGTTCGACGGTCCGGAGGACCGGCGGTTCCGTGAGGCCGTGGGCCTCGGCCGAGAGCAGCGGCCACTCCCCGAAGGCGGGCCGGTCCGTCCAGCGCTCGTCGTCACGGACCGTGGGCACGGTGACGTGGGCGCCTCCGCCCCTGCCCCAGGGCTCTTCCCTCCGCCGGCCCCTCCCGTCCGGGAAGAGCTCCACGGTGATGCGCGGACACCGCTCGTCGAACTCCGCCGTCCCGGGGTCCGCGTAGCTCCAGCCGACGGTGCGCCGGCGGAGCAGCCGTGCGGGGTCGTCCAGCAGCCGCATGTCCAGCTCGTACGTACGGCGGCCCTGGTCGTCGTAGACCCACAGCCCGACGTAGTGGTCCCGCCAGGAGACGAGCCGGACCTCCAGGGGAGCCTCCCGGCCGGCCGTCCGGTACACCACGGCGTACGGAAGTCCGGCGGCGTCGCGCTCCCGGGCTTCCTCCGCCGGTATCGGCCGCCAGGGCGTACGCGCCCGCAGGTCCCACGCACGGGCGTACCCCACCTCGACCACCATGACCGCTCCCCTGCTCCGCCTCGCCTCTGTGCCGAGCCGCAAGGTAGCCGCCACCTGTGACAACGGGGGCACCGGGGCGCCCTGCGCCGGAGGCCGGGCCACGGCGCCGGAGGCCGGGTGCCGGACGCCACATGCCGGGTGGCGGGTGCCGGACGCCGGTGGCGGGCCATGGCAGCGGTACGGCGCCGTCTCGTCCGTCCGCGCATGACGGGCCGACGGGCGGGCATGCGCCGTGGAGAGTCGGCGGTGGCGGGGCCCGGACCGCCGGCCCAGGGGCGTGCCGACCGGCCCCGGGAGGCGATCATGGGGTTTCCGCTGCCCGACACCGTCGAAGAGCTCAAGACCCTCATCGGCGACGAGATCTCCAGCCTGAGGTCCGCGGTCCGCCGCACCGCGGACCATCCAGCCGTCCCCGCCCCCGGGCCGGAGGTCACCTCCCCCGTCCAGACGCTCGCCGCCGCGCCCGAACTCCCGGCGCGCGGCGGCACCGGGACGAACTGCCTGTGCAGCACCCACGACGCCGACGCCACCGGCACCTGCGCCGTCCTCGACGCGATCCCGGCGTCCGCCGTCCTCCTGGAGCCGCTCCACGACGAGACCGGGGCGGTACGGGACTTCCGCATCGTCGCGGGCAACAGGATCCGCTCCGCCGAATGGCTGGAGGCACCGGACCGGCAGGTCGGGCAGCGGTTCCTGGAGGCCCGGCCCGGCGCGGCCGCGAGCGGGCTCCTCGCGGGGCTCTCGGACGTCGTCGCGGGCGGCGGGCCGCTGGAGGGCCGGGTCGTCGACTACACCGAGCAGCGGCTGGGCCGGCTGCACCGCGCCCCGCTCCTCTACTCCGCCGCGCGCTGCGGCGAGCAGGTCCTGGCGACCTGGCGGCCGGTGCAGAGCCAGACCGAGCTCATGACGATCGACGCCCAGTACCTGGCCTCCCTCGGCTGGGGGAACTGGGACCTGCTGTCGGGGAAGGTGACCTGGTCGGAGGGGCTGAGCCGGATCTTCCACGCCGAGATCCGGATGCCGTGGACGCTGGACCAGCTCTGCGACGCGCTGCTGCCGGGCGACCTCACCGCCTTCTCCGAGTTCCTGACCTCCGTCCTCGCCGGGGAGGAACCCGCCTGGACCCGCATCCGCTTCCTCGTCCTCGGCGAGGTCCGCACGCTCGACCTCCTCGGCAGGCCGGTCGCCGGCACCGACGGGCGGCCGTGGGCCGTGAACCTGGTGGCCCGCGACCTCACCCCGCAGATCCGCAGCCGGCGCAGGATCGCCGAGACCGAGCGCGAGTCCGACCGGCTGCGCCGCCAGACGCAGGCCGAACGCCGGGTGGCCGACGCCCTGCGCGAGGCGCTGCTGCCGACCCACTCCGAGGCCCTGGCCGCGGTCGGGCTGACCGTGGCGGCCTCCTACCGGCCCGCCGAACCGGACGCGGCCGTCGGCGGCGACTGGTACAAGTGCCGGCTCCTGCCCGACGGGCGGGTCCTCGTCGCCATCGGCGACGCCTCGGGCCACGGCCTGGACGCGGTGGCCCGCATGTCCCAGCAGCGGCACGCGCTGGCCGGTCTCGCCCAGACCGGAGCCTCCGCCGGGGAGATCACGACCTGGCTCAACGACCTCCTGTGCGGCGACCCCGCGGAGCAGACGGCCACCGTCGTCGTCGGCCACATCGACGAGGCCCGCGAGCTGCACTGGGCCGACGCCGGCCACCCCGCGCCCCTGCTCCTGCGCGACGGGCGCGCCGAGCCCCTCCGCACCAGTCAGCGCGGCCCCCTGCTCGGAGCCCTGCCCGGCTACGCGTACGAGACCACGACGACGCCGCTGCGCCGGGGCGACCTGCTGCTCCTCTACACCGACGGCATGGTGGAGCGCCGGGGCGAGGACGTCATGAAGGGCATCGAGCGCCTGGCCGACCTCGTCACCCGCTCGGCCGGTGCGGCGCCCCAGGAGTTGATCGACGGGATCCTCGCCGAGCCGGAACAGGCCGGCCTGGAGGACGACACCTGCATGCTGGCGATCCGCCTCGACTGACCCGCCGGCCCCCAACGGCCCCCGCCGCGACCCGCGGGGCGCCCGGGGGCGGCGGGGTGCTCAGCCCGCCGCCCCCGCGCCGGCCCCCGCCCCGCCCGGCGCGCCCCGGAAGGCGCGGCCCCGGAGGACTCGCTTCGGAGGACGTCCTTCGGAGGAGGCGGCCTCCGTCTCAGCCGACCGAGAGGAGGTCCACCACGAAGATCAGGGTCTCCCCCGGCTTGATGGCCGGCGACGGCGAGCGGTCGCCGTAGGCCAGGTGGGGCGGAATGGCCAGCTTGCGGCGACCGCCGACCTTCATGCCCCGTACGCCCATGTCCCAGCCCTTGATGACCTGACGTCCTCCCAGGACGAACTCGAAGGCCTGGCCGCGGTTCCACGAGGCGTCGAACTCCTCGCCGGTGGAGTGGGCCACTCCCACGTAGTGGACCGACACGGTGGAACCCTTGACGGCCTCGGCCCCGTCTCCGACCACCACGTCCTCGATGTGCAGATAGGGGGACGGCCGGCCCTGGGGGGATTCGATCTCCGGTCGCTCGAGGCTCATCGCCCGCTCCTCGCTCTCGTCGTCGCCCGACCTGCCGTCGGCCGACCTGCGTGGTGATCATTCTCCCCGACGGACAGGGGGACCGACGGTCAGGCGGTCAGGCCTTGGTGTACGCGGTCTTCAGCTCGCGCTTGAGGACCTTCATGCTGGGGCCGAGCGGGAGCTCGTCGGTGATCTCGACGCGGCGCGGGTACTTGTGCTTGGCGAGGTGTTCCCTGGACCAGGCGATCACCTCGTCGGAATCGAGGTCCGCGCCCGGCTTCGGGACCAGGACAGCGCAGACCTCCTCGCCGTGCACGTCGTCGGCGAGGCCGATGACGGCGGCGTGAGCGACGCCGGGGTGGCGCATGAGCACCTCCTCGACCTCGCGCGGGTAGACGTTGTAGCCGCCGCGGATGATGACGTCCTTCTTGCGGTCGACGATCGTGAGGTAGCCGTCGGCGTCCTTGGTGCCGAGGTCGCCGGTGCGGAACCAGCCGTCGACGAGCGCTTCGGCGGTGGCGTCGGGACGGCCCAGGTACTCGGTGAAGACGTTGTGGCCGCGCACGACGATCTCGCCCAGCTCGCCGGTGGGGAGCAGGTCGATGCGGTCGTCCGTCTCGGCGCGGGCGACCTCCACGTCCACGCCCCAGATCGCGTGCCCGACGGTGCCCGGCCGCGCGCCGTACCAGGGCTGGTTGACGGTGGCGACGGGCGAGGTCTCGCTCAGGCCGTAGCCCTCGTACACCGGGGAGCCGAACAGGCCCTGGAAGCGTTCGAGCACGGTGACCGGGAGCGAGGCGCCGCCGGAGACGGCGATGCGCAGCCGGGGCAGCCGCTCGGCCTCCTCCGCGGCGGCGAGGAGGTGGATGTACATGGTGGGCACTCCGTGGAAGACCGTGACCTTCTCGCGGACCATCAGGTCCAGGGCGGCGGCCGCGTCGAAGCGGGGCAGCAGGACGAGGGTCTTGCCCGCGCGCCACACGGCGTTCAGGGAGGTGGTCTGCCCGAAGGCGTGGAAGAGGGGGAGCGAGCCGAGGACGATGTCGTCGGGGCTGTACTCGTTGCAGTCGAAGGCGTCGACGGTCGCGTTCATCACCAGGTTGAGGTGGCTGAGCACGGCGCCCTTGGGCACGCCGGTGGTGCCGCTGGTGTAGAAGATGACGGCCGGGTCGTCGGCGGCGCGGGCCGCGTAGACCCGTATCGGGGCGGTCTCCCCGGCGAGGCGGGCGAGTTCGCCGTCGTCGCCGAGGCCGACGACGCGGGCGCCGACGGCCTCGGCGGCCGCGGTGCCGACGGCGGTCTGCGAGGGGTGGCACAGCAGCAGGTTCACGCCGCTGTCGCGCAGGACGTGCTCGGCCTCCCGGGCGGAGAGCAGCAGGTGGACGGGGACGACCACGCCGCCGGCCGCGAGGATCGCGTAGTAGGCGAGCGGGAAGTCGACGGTGTTCGGCGCCATCAGGGCCACCCGGTCGCCGGGGCGGACGCCGAGCCGCTCGACGAGCGCGCCGGCCCGCGCGCGGACCTGGTCCCACACCTCGCCGAACGTCAGGCGCAGTTCGCCCTGGACGAGTGCCTCCTTGTCGGGCCTGCGGCGGGCGTTGTCGGCGAGGATCGCGGCGAGCGAGAGAGTGGACATGGGCGGGTGTGCTCCGTTCCGTGCTGGTGCGGCTCTGGATCGGCGGGCGCCGGGGGCGTACAGCGGCCGGCGGCCGGCGAGGAGCGTTTCGGCGCCTGCGGCGGCCATGAGCACGCGGTACGCCCGGTACGCCCAACTGGTACGGCTGGTACGGCCGGTCTTGCTGGTGGTGGTCTCCCGTCGCTCGTCCGACGCGTCCGGCGGATTCGACGTATCCGACGCGTCCGTAAAATTAGCACTGCTAGTTTTGGACTATAGCCAGAGGACGGGTTCGTGGAAAGAGGCGTGACCGGGCGCCACGGGCGGGGAAAGGTGGAGAGGCATGAACGGTGACTCCGCGAAGGACGGGCGGGGCGGGACGACGCGGTCGGTGGTGCGGCTCGCACAGGAGCTGATCCGCCGTGCGAGCCGCGGCGGGATCGACGACTACGGGCCGGTTCTGGGCGTTTTGGAGGAGTGGCTGACCGCCCACGGCGTGCCGCACCGGCGCCTCCACGACGGTGCGGGCGCTCCCGTCGGGCTCCTGGCCGAGGTCGCCGGCGACCGGCCGGGGCCGTGGTGGACGCTGGACGCCTGCGTGGACACCGCCCCCTTCGGCGACACCGCCCGCTGGTCCTTCTCCCCGACCTGCGGCACGGTCCGGGACGGCTGGCTCCAGGGCCGGGGCGCGGCCGACTCCAAGCTCGCCGCCGCGATGTACTGCCACATCGCCGCCGACCTCGCCGCCCGCCCCCGCGACTTCCCCGGCGGCCTCGCCGTGCTCCTCGACGTCGACGAGCACACCGGCGGTTTCGGCGGCGCCCGCGCCTACCTCGCCGACCCGGACGCCGTCCGCCCCGCCGGAGTGATCATCGGCTATCCCGGTATGGACGAGGTCGTCGTCGGCGGCCGGGGCCTGTGGCGCGCCACCCTCGCCGTGCACGGGCCATCCGGGCACTCAGGCTCCCGCCGCACCGTCACCAGCGCCCTCACCCGGGCCGTGCGCCTGGTGCACCTCCTGGAGACCGCCGCCCTGCCGGGCCCCGACCACGCCTCCGGGTTCCCGCTCGGCCCGAAGCTCACCGTCACCGCCTTCCACGGCGGCGAAGGCTTCTCCGTCACCCCCGACCGGGTCACCGTCAACGTCGACGTGCGCACCACCCCGTCCTTCGACGCCCACCACGCCGAGGCCCTGGTACGCGAGGCCGTCGCCGAACTCGACGCCGCACTCCCCGCGCCCGTGCCGACGGACGTGGCCGAGGTCGCGTCCTGGCCCGCCTTCCGGCTGCGGGAGGACGAACAGCCGGCCGCCGCGCTGCTGTCCGCGGCCCGGGCGGCGGGACTCGACGTCCGGGCGAAGACCGCAGGCCCCTCGAACATCGGCAACCTCCTCGCTTCCCACGGCATCCCCGCCACGGCCGGCTTCGGCGTCCCCTGCGAAGGCCTGCACGGGATCGACGAGCGCGCCTCCCTGGCCGAACTCCCGGACGTCCACGCGATCCACCGACGGGCCGTGACGGACCTGCTGACCGGCCCCTGACCACCACGAGGCGGCGGAGAACCGTCCCCGCCTCCATCCCCATCCCCGAGAGGAGAACCAGGGGAACGCGATCACCGGGTGGACGGCCGGAACCGCGGCAGGACCGTGGCGGCCTCCCGTCGGACTCCCGCGTCGAGGTCTGACGCCGGTTCCGGGCGGAGCCGTTCCAGCGGCGCCGCAGCGTCGCCGGACGGGGGCGGACGCCGGTGAGGGCCGCAAGGGCGCGCGTGCGTCACGCCAGGGGCAGTGCGTCCCCGCGCCGTTCCAGGGGCCTCGGGCCGAAGATCCGTCGTTCCTCCGGCCGGATCGGTACGTCGTTGATGCTCGCCTCGCGCCTGCGCATCAGGCCGGTGGCGTCGAACTCCCACAGTTCGTTGCCGTAGGAGCGCCAGTGTCCGCCGTCCGCGTCGCGCCACTCGTACTGGAAGCGGACGGCGATCCGGTCGTCGCCGAAGGACCACAGCTCCTTGCGCAGCGCGTAGTCGAGTTCCCTGCGCCACTTCTCGGCGAGGAACCGCCGGATCTCCGCTCGGCCGGTCACGAAGGTGTCGCGGTTGCGCCACACCGAGTCCTCCGTGTAGGCGAGGGCGACGCGGTCGGGGTCACGGGTGTTCCACGCGTCTTCGGCGGCCTGCACCTTCGCGAGCGCGTCGGCCTCGGTGAACGGGGGAAGCGGAGGGCGGACCTGGGGGTCGGCGGTACGGGACATCAACGTGTCCTTTCGGATCGTCGGGTCGGAGGGCAGGTCAGGGCTTTCAGGGCTTGAGGGGAAGCCAGGTGCCGTGGTCCGCGATCCGGAGGACGGGGGCGAGGCCCGCTTCGTCGAAGGCGTGCTCGATGGCGTCGCGGCCTTCGGTGAAGTGGGCCCAGCCGGTGTAGTGGGCGGGGATGTTGACGGGGGCTCCGAGGATCGCGGCGGCCGCGGCGGCGCGGGCGCCGTCGAGGCTGAGCGGACGCCCGCGGAACCTGCCGGGGACGCGGGCGGCGCCGGCGTGCAGGACGGTCGCGTCGACGGGACCGGTGCGGCGGGCGATCTCGGTGACGGTGCGCAGGGAGGCGTTGTCGCCGCTGACGTACACGGTGGGGAGCCCGTCTCCGGTGAGGACGAAGCCGACGACCTGGCAGTTGACCTCGCCGTCCGCGTCCCGTTCGCCGTCCTCGGGGCCGTGGACCGCCGGCACGGCGGTGACGGTCAGCTCGCCGCCGTCCGGGCGGGCGAGCGTGTGGGCGTCCCAGGCGGCCAGGCCCTTCGCGGGGGCGCCGAGCCGGCCGGCGCCGCTGGTGGTGGTGAGCAGCAGCGGGGCGGCCAGCGCGAAGGCGCGTCCGCGGTCGTCGAGGTTGTCGGGGTGGTTGTCGTGGCTGACCAGGACCAGGTCGGCGTCGGCGAGCCGGTCCTCGGCGAGGGCCGGGCCCTCGGTCTTGGTCAGGTAGCCGTGCGGGCCGGGGGCGTCGAAGGTCGGGTCGGAGACGATGCGGAGGCCGCCGAGGTCGAGGACGGTCGTGGGACCGCCGACGACCAGGGCCTGACCGTCGTGGCGGGGAAGGAGGGAAGGCGACGTCATGCTGGTGCGGCTCCTCTGGACGGGCGGGGCGGTTGCGGAAGGCGGCGGGGTGCCGGGACGTCCCGGCCGGTGCGTCCCTCGCAGTCGACCCCAGGCAGAGGGCGGGAGCAAGCGAAAAACGCCGTTCCGGTCGCGGGTGCGCCCCACCTGCCGGGGCGGGGTTCACGGCCCCTGAGGCCTTGGGGTTCCGTCCGGTGTGGTCGATGACCGCTGAGCCGCAACGGCACGGAGCCGCGCTACGTCAACACCGTTGACCGGAGTGGGCGTGCCTTGTCTAGGATCTGCCGGACCGCCCCCGAGCCCCCAGCCGTACGGAGTGCCGTGATCGCCCCAGAACCGCATCCTGCCGCCAGGCCGGGTTTCGCCCCCGCCCTCGGCTTCGCCTTCGAGGTGCGCGCGTCCCTCGCCCCCTCCCTGCACATCGGACACGGGGCCGGCGAAGCCACCGAGTACGTCCCCATCACCGGCGGCACCGTCGAGGGCCCCCGCCTGCGCGGCACCGTCCTGGCCGGCGGGGGCGACTGGTGCGACAGGCGCGGCGGGGTGTACCAGCTCGACGCCCGGTACCTCCTTCAGGCCGACGACGGCGCGGTCATCGACATCACCAACCGCGGTTACTACCACGAGGACGACCCCACCGCCCCCGCCCAGTACGACGGCGCCCTGCAGGTGTCCGAGCCAGGCGTGTACTACCGGACCTCCCCCGTCTTCCGCACCGACGCTCCCGCCCACCTCTGGCTCGCCCGCACCGTCTTCGTCGGCCTCGCCCGCGGCGACGACTCCGAAGTCGCCATCCGCTTCTACTCCGTGACCTGACCACCACCACGACAAGCAGCAGAGGAAAACCTTCCGGGCACGAACGGCCTGTCCCTCCTCGTCGGCCTCCTGGCTGCCGGCACCCACTGTTCCGCTCCGGTTGGGGACGTGAGGTCGATGCCGGAAACCTGCCAGAGAACGGTGGCCGTTCCTGTTGGACTAGAGGTCGTCTTCCCCATGCGACGCCCAGTTCAGGACGGAACTCATGTCTGCGGTCACCACGCCTTCCGCTCCATCCCCCGTATCACCGAACCGCTCGCCCCTGGTTTCCTGGCTGGCCGTCGTTTCGGTGACGGCAGGGATCTTCTCCATCGTCACCACCGAAATCCTCCCGATCGGTCTGCTCACCTCGATCGGGTCGAGTTTCACCGTCTCGGACGGCATGGCCGGTCTCATGATGACCATGCCCGGATTCCTGGCCGCGGTCTCGGCCCCCCTGGTCACCGTGGCGACGGGGCGCGTCGACCGACGGGTCATGCTGGGCGTGTTCATCCTCCTGCTGGCGCTGGCCAATTTCCTGACCGCCATCGCGACGAGCTATTGGCTGGTCCTGGTCGCCCGCGTCATGGTGGGGATCACCATCGGCGGCTTCTGGTCCATCGGGGCCGGGCTCGCCGGCCGGCTGGTTCCCGCCGAGTGCGTGGGCCGAGCGACCTCGGTGATCTTCTCCGCGGTACCGCTCGGCTCCGTACTCGGGGTACCGCTGGGCACTTTCATCGGTGACCTCGCGGGGTGGCGGACGGCTTTCCTCGTCATGGGCTGCTTCACGCTGGCCGTTCTCGCCCTGCTGCTCCTGGTCGTCCCGCCGCTCCCCTCCGACCGGGCGACCCGTCTCGACCTCCTCGGCGCCATGCTCCGGAGCGTCGACACCCGTTTCGCCCTGGTGATCACTTTCCTCGTCGTGCTCGCTCACTTCGGCACGTACACGTACGTCACTCCCTTCCTGGAACAGGTGACCCACGTGAGCCCGGGCCTCATCACGGTCTATCTGCTTGTCTACGGAGCGGCCGGCATCGCCGGCAACTTCCTCGGAGGGTCCACGGTGGGTCGTCATCCGCGGGCCACCTTCGCCGTGGCCGGCGCGTTGATCGCCGGTGCGACCCTGCTCCTTCCCGTCCTCGGCGGGTCGGAGGGGGGAGCGGTGGCACTGCTGATCGTCTGGGGCGTCGCGTACGGCGCCGTCCCCGTCTGCTCGCAGACGTGGTTCGCCAAGGCCGCTCCCGGCTCCCCCGAGGCGTCCTCCGTCCTCTTCACGGCCTCTTTCCAGGCCACCATCTCCATCGGGGCCCTGGCCGGGGGGACCGTCCTCGATCTCTCCTCGCCCTCGACGGTCATGACGCTGGGCGGCCTGGCAGCCGCACTGATGGTGCTCGTGACCTGGGCCCACCGGGCAGGGCGGTCCTCGTGGCCCAAGGCTTTGTAGCCACACCGCGTCGGGCGCGGCCGCCCTTCGGTGCGCGTACCCCACAGTTTTCGCCCTCTCGCCCGATCACCCCCTCCTCGATCGGGCCGACCCGGCAGACGGCGCCTCAGCCCCACCCCACAGGAGGCGGTCCCACCGGGCGCCTCGAAAAGAGGTCCGATTGCGGCCCCGTGCCTGATCTAGGTCCCCGGTCGTCCTAGTGGGGCCCTAGGTTCGTCACCTCGCGAAGGACCACGAAGGGATGAGGCCGATGAGGCACACCGCGCCCGAGGGATACACCAGCGTCGCACCGTGGGTGGTCACGGACGACACCGGTGCACTGCTGGACTTCGTCGCCGCCGCGTTCGACGGCGAGGAGATCGCACGGGTTCCGGTCGAGGACGGCACCATCGGTCATGGTGAGATCCGTCTCGGCGACACGGTGGTGCTGGCCTTCGACCGACGGCCCGACTGGCCGGTGATGCCCTCCCTGTTGCGGGTCTACGTCCCGGACGCGGATGCCGCCATGGCCGCCGCCGTAGAGCACGGGGCCCAGGTGATCACCGAGAGCTCCGACAGCGCGTGGGGGGATCGCGGCGGCCGGGTGCGGGACCCGTTCGGCAACATCTGGTGGGTGGTGAGCCGGGTCGAGGACGTCGCACCGGACCGGGCCTGGGAGCGAATGCTCGAGCCGAAGTACGCGGAGTCGATGCGCACCGCCCAGGAAACGCTGGACGCCGCACTGAGCGGCCGGGATGCGGGGATGGCGAGCCCGCCGCGGCGCCCGACCCGCTGATCCCTTCCGGGCTCGTGGTGCCGGCTGCGGGCCGGACATGCCGGCACGGCTGCGAAGCTCCTGACGGACACGGGTTCCGATCGAGGCCCCCGCGTCCATCAGGAGCAGGGCGCCTCGGTCAGAGGTCCGTGGCACCCGGGTAGGAGGGGCGAAGTCCGCTGAGTACGCGCTCGTCGCCGGCCCTGAGGCCCCACCAGGAACCGTCGCATTCGGTCAGGACGACCACCAGGTCGTGCCCGGCGAACCCCCATGCCTCGGCGTCGATCAGCTGGAGGAAGGGGGTCGTCAACGACAACAGCGTCAACGTGCCCATGCCGGATTCGGCGGACCTCCTCTCCCTCTCGGCACAACGAGGGTCGACGATCTCGTCGAGTACGACGCGCCAGGTCAAGTCCAGCCCGAAGCCGCCGAGGCGAACCGGCAGCTCGGCCAGGGTCACATAGCGCTTTCCGCGCCAGGCAGGAAACGTGCCCCCCTTCACCCTCGCCTCCGCTTCGGCCGTGGAGCGCGACATGCGGCCCCCTTCGCTCAGCGAAGACCAGGCCACAGCCGTGATCGGCTTTCACGGCCCACCGGACAGCCTCTGGTGCTGCTCCGCGGAAGTTCGGGGAAGGGCGTGGGAAGCCGGTCCGGACACGTCGAACGCGTCAGGCGAATGAGAAGTGCGCGGCGGCTTCTGCGGGCGTGGTCGCCTGGCGACGTCCGGGGACGTCGTGGACGCCGGTCGCGCCCTCGGAGCGGAGCCGGTCGGCACCGGCGTACCGGGCCATGAGGGCGGCGTAGGCGCGGACGTCCGCGGAGGTGAGGTCGGTGCGGCCTCGTTCGGTGTGCTGCTGGAGGAGGTCGGTGACGTCCGGGTCGAATCGCAGCATGGTCACGGGAGCGTGGAAGCGCCTGGCGAGGGCGATGAGTCGTGTGCGTGCCTGCGGCGTGACGTTCGTCGACTCGGCGATCGCGCTGTGTCCGGTGGCGAGCCGGGCGGCGATCCTGCGGTCGCGTTCCTCGAAGACCTCCGCGTCCGCCGCGTCGGATTCCGCTTCGTCGGGTGAGGTTCCGAAAAGCTCCGCGCGGATCTCGTCACTGGACACCACGGCTTCCCCGTCGATCTGCCCGCGCGCGATCAGTGCCCGGACGAAGCTGGTCTTGCCCGAGGCGGGTGGGCCGACGAGGACGACGAGCCCTGCCGGAACCCGGACGGCCGGCGCGCGAGCGTGGAGATGGAGAGCGCCGGCGCGGTCGAGGGCTTCCTCCGGGGAACCGGCCGGCAGTCCGCTGGGCAGGATGTCGTCGCGGTAGCTGTCGTCGCCGGCCAGGTAGAGGGCGAAGCCCCAGGTGTGCAGTACGCCGGTGAAGCGCAGGCGGCACAGCGGCAGGCGCCGGCCGCAGGGCGACTCGGCGGTGACGTAGGCGAAACCGGCGCGGAAGCGGACCTCGATGGCGGCCACCTGCGGCCAGCGATCGCGGGCGTGGCGGTTCAGGCGTCGGCGCAGGTGGTGCTGCATCGATTCCGGCGGGTTCTTCGGCACGGGCCCATCCTGCCGGGTACAGGGGCGGCCCGCCATGAGCGTTGGCCGTGTGTGGTGGTCGGCGGGCGGGGACGGCGGTCGCGGTGGCGCCGGATGCCGAGGGCCGCGAGCGGCCGGTGCAGACGGCGGCTCCGGCGAAGTCCGGGGGACGGCCGGGGCTGCGCGCCCGGATCGTGCGCGGCGGCGGACGGGCTCGCGGCGGCGGAAGGGCTCGCCGACGGCACGATCGGCCGGGAGCCGGACGTCAGCGTGAACAACGGCGCGCGAGAGTGGGGGGCGGTTAGCCGTCCCGGGCCGGGTCGGCCTGCGGGACGTCGAACGCTCGGGTCGGCCGAGGGCGTACGGGCCCGGGGCCCCCGTGGCGCTCGTGGCCACCGCCACCGGCGTGCGGCCGTGTCGGAGGCCGCCGCGGTGACGAGCGCCACGGTGGCGCGCTGCTGCCGGGAAGCCGCGAAGAAGCCGTACATCGACGCAGCCAGGCGCTCCGGTAGGTCCTCGCAGGACGCCGGCTCCGCCGCCTCCAGGATCACCTGCCGCGTCGCCCGCACACCGGGATTGCGGGGGCGGCGAACAGCAGCCGCGGGTCGACCGGTCGCACGATTCCTGCCGCCCGGAAGCGGTGCTCCGGGCAGGACACCTCACCGGGAAGGAGCCGGAGGAGTCGGCCGCCCCGGCGGGGCCTCGGGGGGCGCGAGGGATGAGCGGCGGGTGGGCGGGTAGGCGCGCGCGGAGAGCAGCCGCGTATCACCGGGGCGGGCCTCGGCACGGAGAGAAGCGGCACGAAGAGAGCGGGAACGCTGTCGTCGGCCGCTGCCGAGGTGCCGAAGCGTTCAGCCCCGGCACGAGGAGGGAAGGTGAGGATGCCATGAGCGCTGCCGGACGACAGACCGGATCCGTCGACACGGTGGAGGCGTCGGTGGCCGACCTGGTCACACGGGCGTCGCAGCAGGTCTCCGAGCTGGTGCGCGAGGAGATGCAGCTCGCCAGGGCGGAGATGTCGGTCAAGGGCAGACGCTACGGCGTCGGGGGCGGCCTCTTCGGTGGCGCCGGCCTCGTGGGGGTGCTGGCCGCCCAGGCCTTCGTCGCCGCCGCCGTCGCCGGCCTCTCCACGGTCCTGCCCGTGTGGGCGGCGGCCCTGATCGTCGGGGCTGTGCTGGCCCTGGCGGCGGCGGTGATGGCCGCCGCCGGGAAGAAGCAGATCGACAAGGCGGGCAGTTTCGCGCCGCGCCGGACCATCGACAGCGTCAAGGCCGATGTGGCCGAGATCAAGGAGAAGGCACACCGATGAGTCATCATCCCGAGACCGAGGGATCCTCGCCCACCCCCGAGGTGTTGCGCGGACAGATCGTCCAGACCCGTGAGGAACTCGGCCGCACCGTCCAGGCGCTCGTGGCCAAGGCCGACGTCAAGGCCCTGGCCAGGGAACAGGCGGCCGAGGCCAGGGAGAAGGCGGTCGAGGTGAAGGAACGAGCCGCGGTGAAGGCCGCGCTCGTCACCGACGAACTCAGGGACAAGGCCGCGCACGCCGCCCGGGTCGTCCACGACAGGACCCCCGAACCGGTACGGGAGAAGGCCGGGCGGGCCGCGGCGACGGCCGGGAACCACCGCGGGGCGCTCCTCGCCGCGGCGGCGGCGCTCACCGTCCTGGTGTTCGCGGCACGCACACGGAGGCAGCGATGAACAAGGCCAAGATCGCCTACAAGCCGGTCGGTCTGGCACTCGGGGCCCTCAGCGGCATGCTCGCCGCGGCGGCCTTCAAGCAGGCGTGGAAGGTGGTCGCCCACGAGGACGACGCCCCCGACGCCACCGACGAGAACCGCGCCTGGAAGGAGATCCTGCTCGCCGCGGCGCTCCAGGGCGCGATCTTCGCCGTGGTGAAGGCGGCGGCCGACCGCTCCGGGGCCACCGCCGTCCGGCGCCTGACGGGCTCCTGGCCGGGCTGAGGAAGGACGGTGGGCCCGTCCGGTCCGGCGGACCGGACGGGCCCTTTCCGTTGCGATCGAACCCGCCGGTGCCCGACCCGTCAGGAAAGTGCGACCGCTCGGGCAGCGGCGGTCCGGGCCATGAACCGGTGGATCTCCTCGTGTCCTTCCGCGGTCGGATGCAGTCCGTCGGCGAGCAGGCCGGGACGGTCGCGCAGCGGTTCCCACAGGTCGAGGTGGTCGACGTGGTGGGCCTCGCACCAGGCGCGCAGGGCCGCCCGCAGGGCCAGGACCCGGTCCAGGGTGAAGCGCAGCCCCTCGTAGACGGGGGCGCGTTCCTCGTCGAGCCAGGTGGGTCCCGCGACGACCAGCCGCGCGCCCGCGGCAAGGGCCGTCGCGGCCAGCGAGTCGAGGTGTTCCGCGAGCCGGGCGGGGTCCGCGTCGCCGGCCGCCGCGTCGTTGACGCCCGCCGCCACGAGCAGGGTGTCGGGGCGGCGGGCCGGCAGCAGCGCCGGCGTCTGGGCCGCCACGTCGGCCAGGGACGCCCCGGGGACCGCCAGGTTGAACAGGCGGTGCTCGGCCTCGTTCGCGGCGATGTGCGCCGCGGCCAGCCGTCCCGCCCAGCCGCCGCGCGGATCGCAGCGCCCGTACGCGATGCTGTCGCCGGCGATCACGATGCGGGCGGCAGGGCGCAGCGGCCAGGCGTCCAGGTACGCCCACACCTGCTCGCCCGAGTCGAGCGCCACCCTGCGGCGGACCACGCCGTGCGCCGCCTCGTGGGCGTCGGCGGCGGCGAGGTCGTCGTCGGTCAGGTGCAGGACGGTCCCCGCAAGCCGGGCGTCGATCCGGCGTTCGAGGAGGAGGGGCGCGGCAGGACCGGCGGCGGTGGCGGAAGGGGCGGCGGCTGACGGCGGTGAGGCTGCGTGACCGGTGAGGACCGCCGGGACGCTCGGCACCCGTGGGCCGAAGAGCGTGCTCCGGACGTGCGGGTCGACGAGGGTGCCGGAGGCGAACAGGCGGTGGGGGCGGGGGACGGACACGGGATGGCGCGGCCTTTCTGCGCTGCGAGGGGGCGCGCACCCGCGGGGTGTGGGGCTCGCGCCGTTCGCCCGGCGGGATGATCGGACGAAGATCGTTTCCCATCCTAGGACCCGTCTCCGGAGGGGCGCCGCGCAGGCGGCGAAGGCCCGGGGGGACACCTCGTGCGTCTCGCGGCCCGCGCCTCGCGCGGTCGGCGGGCGGTGCGCGGGGAGAAGCGGGGGCGGGGCGGGGTGGGGCGGTCCTGCCCTCGCACGCATCCGCGCGCCCCCCCCTCCGGGGCCGTGGCGAGGGCCCCGTGAAGGGGTGCCGACGCACCCTCGACACCCCTGCCTCTCCGCCTCTCCCCAGGCTTCGGTGGGCGGTCGTCTCAGGTGGCGCAGGGGCTTCCCTCTCCGGGCCCCGGGGGCTGCTCCCCCGCCCGCTCGGCCCAGGGGGGCGGTGCGGCCGAGGCGGTCCAGGCCGCCAGTTCCGTACCGTCGACGCAGACGATCCCGCAGGAAGCCGCGTACTCCAGCGCGGGATCCGTGAAGGAGCTGGTGGTGACGAGGACGGCGACGTCGGCCTCGTGCACGGCGTAACAGGTGCCCCCGAACCGCTGGAGGTCCGGGGATCCCACCCGGTGGTCCTCCCCGTACTGCTTGCACTGCAGGACCACGCGCATTCCGCCGGGGGTCGTGGCTATCACGTCCGCGCCGAGGTCACCGGCGCCGCCGACCACCTCGACGGGGGAACAGCCGTCACGGGCGCACAGCGCGGCGACCGTGTGCTCGAAGCCGTCCGGGTCGACGGCCAGGTGGTCCAGGGCCCCGGAGTCGACGGCGGGCGGGGCGGCGGGCGACGGGGTGACGGGCGGGGAGGCGGCGGCCGGGCCGGAGAAGGCCTCCACCAGGTGGTCGCCGGCAGCGGGCAGGGGTGCCGTGTCCGCGACTCCGGCCGCACTGCGCGCTCCCGGGCCCTTCCACCCCACCCGCCGTCGGCTCCGGCCCCGGTCGCCCGCCGGGGCGGTCCTGTTCCTCCGGGTCAGGACGGCGCCGACGCCCAGCAGCAGTGCGAGGGCCGCGAGCGCGGCCGGGAGGTACGAGCCGGTCGACCGGGCCGTCCTGATCATCAGGGCCGCGCCTCCGGTGACCACCCCCACGAGCCCCACCCCGAGCACCAGGTCCCGGACGGAGCGCGCCGGGCCCTTTCCCCGCGCCGCGTTCCCGTCCACACGTCGGTCGTCGACCGTCGTCATACGGCCCTCCCTCCTCCGGGCCCGTCTTCCGCGGACCGGCCCTCCCCTGACACGGACCGTCTCACCCCGACCGCACCGCCGAAACGCGGCCGGGGGCGGGCGGGGGGAGTGCGGCCCTGCGGATCGGCCCCCAGCGGGCAGGGCATCGAGTCGCAGCGGCCAGGGCGGAGCGCGGAGCCGCCCCCGCCCGCACGGGCCTGCGGGGGGGCGGGTCGTCTACGCGGCCCGGGCGAGTTCGGGCCGTCCGAACAGGAGCGCGTACCCGCCGGGGAGCCGGTCGAGGATGCGGGTGGTGAGTTCGGCGCCGGCGTGGGCGGCGACGGCGGCGAAGACGGATCCGGCGTCCCAGCGCGTGGTGGCCAGGGAGGCTCCGGAACGGGCGGCGAGGTCCTTGACGAAGTCCCAGCCGGTCAGGGGCTCGACGTCGGGGATCTGCACGGTGAGCAGGCGCGCGGCCTCGAAGGGCAGCCGGGCGGCCAGGTCGACGCGCTCGTCGCCGGTGAGCTGCCGTCCGAGGCCCGAGAGGACCAGTTCGACGGCTTCGGCGGCTCTCTCGCGGGTGGGGTAGGCCCCTTCGTAACGGACCTTCTCCAGCAGCTGCTCGTACGCCGTCCCGTAGGACTGCGCGGGGAGAGGCGTGGGCCGGTCGGTCATCACTGGGGTGGTCGCCTTTCTCGCTGTCGCCGGTGCGGCACCGGCGGGTGGTCAGGGGGTCCGGGGGCGGCCGAAGAGGAGGTCGTAGCCCTCGGGAAGCTGAAGGAGGATCTGGCCGAGGAGGTCGTCGCCGGCGGTGTCGGCGACGGTGGACAGGACGGCGCTGACGTCCCAGGTGGCGGTCTGCTCGGTGGCGCCCTCGATCCAGGCGGCGGTGGCCCTGACGAACCGTTCCGGCGTCAGGGGTTCGGCGCTCTGGAGGGGGTTGAGCAGGATCAGGGCGAAGTCGTCCGGCAGGCTCGCGGCCAGTCGGGCGCGGACTTCGCCCACCAGATGGGCGCCGAGGAGGGCGAGTACCACCCGGGCCGCCCGGTCCGCCTCCTCCGGGGTGTCGTACGTGCCTCGTTCCCGGACGTGCCCGAGGAACGCCTCGCGTCGCAGGGCCATCGTGGTCGCCTCCCGTTCTCCTCGGAACGTGGTCGGGGCGCGGAGGGGGCGGGGAAGGGGAAGGTGGAGGGACCCGTTCCCGTCGTCCCTCTCCCCTTCTCCCGCCTCCGCGTGCTCCGTCTTCCTCCGGGTGGTGTCACCGGGGTGTCAGCCGGAGATCTCCTTGCGGCCGGAGTCGCCGGCGACGGCGATCCTGCGGCGCTTGGCGCGCTCGGCGATGGGGATGCGCAGGGTGAGCACGCCCGCTTCGTAGGTGGCCTTGATGTGCTCGGTGTCCAGGGTGTCGGCGAGCACGATCTGGCGGGAGAAGGCTCCCAGCGGCCGTTCGGACAGCTCCATCTGCACGTCGTCGGCCTTGGTCACGGGCCGCCGCTCGGCCTTGACCGTCAGCATGTTGCGCTCGACGTCGATGTCGATCGCCTCGGCGGAGACGCCGGGCAGATCGAAGGCCACCACGTACTCGTCGCCCTCGCGGTAGGCGTCCATGGGCATCGGGGACGGCCGGGACCAGGTGGCCGGTCCCATGAGCTGCTGGGTGAGCCGGTCGAGCTCGCGGAAGGGGTCGGTGCGCATCAACATGGAAAACACCTCCAGAGGGTCGGGCAGTTGCTGCCAATGCGCCTCACGGAAACCGTTGTAACATGTCATCCAATGGATGACAAACGCGATGTCGTCCATCAGACGACATGGGAGGAGGCGCCTGTGAACCCGTCCGACCAGCCGCCGGGGCCCGGCGGCGCCACCGCCGGGCCGGCGTCGTTCCTCGCGGCCTCCGCGGCCCTGCGCACCATCGACCGCGCGCTGCGCACCGCCGATGCCCGGGCCGAGGCCGATGCTGACGCTTATGCCGATGCCGCAACCACGGAGGCGCCCGGGCCTGAGCAGGCCCTGGCCTCGCTGCTGCTGCTGCGGCAGGTCCGCGAGGAGCTCGCCGGGTGGGAGACCGGGCTGATCGAGGCGGCGCGTGACGCGGGTGCCAGCTGGGCGGACCTCGCCCGGCCCCTCGGCGTCGCGAGCCGACAGGCCGCCGAGCGCCGCTACCTGCGCGGGCGCCCCGGCCCGGCGGGCTCCACGGGCGAGGAACGCGTCCAGGCCACGCGGCGGAGGCGCGCCGACGACCGCAGCGCGGCCGACTGGGCCCGGGCGAACGCCGCCGATCTGCGGCGCCTCGCCGGCCAGATCACCGCGCTCACCGACCTGCCCGCCGCCGCGCGAGGGCCGGTCGGCGCGCTCCACGCGGCCCTCGCCCACGACGACCCGGCCGACCTCGTCGCGCCCTTGGCCGCCACCCGCCGCCACCTCGCCCCCGCCCACCCCGAACTCGCCGCCCGGCTCGACGCCCTGACGCCCCCCTGACACCTCCCGACCGCCCACACGGAACCCGCGCGGGCCCGGGCGGTCCCGGACCGCGCCCCTTCAGGCCCGGCACGGAAGCCGGCGGACCGTCCCGCCCTCCGCACGCCGACACTCCTGGAACGGAACGGCCACCCCTCCCGGCTCAGTCCCCTCCGCAGCCGCCGCAGCTTCCGCAGGAGTCCGCGTCCGGGCCGTCGGGTCCCGCGTCGTCGTCGCCTTGGGGTCCGGAACGGGCCCGGACCCGGGGAGCCGGGGGCGGCGGCTTCGGGCGGTTCCTGGTCAGGGCGATCCTCCGCCGGATCTCGCCGGGAAGCGCCGCACGCGCGCGTTCCACCTCTTCCCGGCAGTACGCGTCCAGGGCCCTCCAGCGGCGGCGCCCCGCCGAGGGCCACAGGGCCGCCACCAAGGACTGTGCCATCCAGGCCGCCCCGAAGGCGTACAGCCAGAGCGCCCTGTCGGCCTCCGGCACGAACGGCATCGGGGCTTCGGCCAGCGCGGCGTGGGCCCCCATCCCGAGGGCGGTCGCGGCGGAGGCCAGCATCATGAGGGCGCGGCTCCTCCCCGACGCCGTCGACCGCACCGCGGGCGCGCCCCGTTCGACGAGTTCCCTGAACCGGGCGAAGCGCGCCCCGTCCGGTATCTCGTACAGCTTGGCGGGCGTTCCGGCCGGCGCGCGGCGGATCTCCTCCGCGAGGGCGCGCAGGGCCCGGTCCGCCTGTCTCCCGCCACGATGGGTCGGCCGCAGTTCGCCGCCGGGGGAAACCTTCACCACGCCGTCGCCGGCCAGGACGCAGACCGCGGTCTCCGCCGCCTCGGCCATTCCCCCGAGCAGGTACGAGGCCCGCGCCGGAGGGATTCCCCTGGCGATCAGCTCCGTGACGCGGCGCCGCTCGTCCCCGTCACGGAACCAGCGGTACGCGCCGCGCAGCACGTTGCACCCCGCGAAGACCAGCAGCCAGCAGGCCACGATGCCCTCGCTGTCGGTCAGCCACCACTCCACCGTTCGCTCCCCCAGCCCTCCGTGCGGTCCCGGGCGGTCGTCCCCGCACAAGGAGTGCGTCTGTTCTCGGCTCCAAAAGTGTTGAGCAGAAAGGGAGTTGATGGGAAGTGGGCGGTCGGTACGCGGTGGCACGCCGCCGTGTCCGGTCCCGTCCGAAGCCTTGCCACCCGTGAAGCAAGTCAACGGTTTCCGTATCGCCGTCCCTCAGGGGGTGATCCCGCGGAACCCGGATCCGGTCGCCCCGCACCTCGGCGGAGCTGCTCAGGGCATGTCTCGAAGTCGGGTGTGGGCTTGTGACAAGATCACGGGATGCTGCGACTCACCGATTTCATCATCGACTGCCCGGACACGATGAAGCTGGCGGCCTTCTACTCCGAGGTGACGGGCCGTCCGATCAAGGAAGGCAGCTCCGAGGACTGGGCCGGCATCAAGTTCGGCGAGATCGAGCTGGCATTCATCCGGGTGGACGACTACCGCGCTCCGCAGTGGCCGGACAGCGAGCACCCCAAGCAGTTCCACCTCGACTTCGAAGTGGACGAGATCGAGTCCGAGCAGCGCCGCGTCCTCGACCTCGGCGCGACGCTGAGGCAGGACTTCATCGGCCCCCACGGCTACGGCTGGCGGGTGTACACCGACCCGATCGGCCACCCCTTCTGCCTGTGCCGCAACAAGGGCGTCACCTGGACCGACCAGGGCCCGATCTGGCCCGAGCACGACTGACGCAGCTTTGGAGAAGTCGGCTGCTGATCCTTCGATGCGTGTCCGTTGACGGCTCAGGGCCCGGTCGACTGCGGTGCCGACCGCTTCAGCGGTGGTGTGGACACGCTCGGGGTGGTCCTCGCACTTCGCCGAGCTCCACACCCGCTCGATGTCGTTCAGCTCGGGACTGCGAGGCGGGAGGGGGAAGAGTTCGACGCCCATGGCAGCCAGTTCCTCGCGGCGCCCTTCGAAGACCCGGGCCACGTGTGCGGAGGCAAGGAGGCGCCGGCCACCGAGTGGGGCGCCGCGGCCCGCACCGTCGCGGAGGAGAACCGCGAACCGGCCGGGGACACGGCGCCGGAAAGCGGGCTCCG
This sequence comes from Streptomyces sp. NPDC058758, assembly GCF_042746075.1. Taxonomy (NCBI): domain Bacteria; kingdom Bacillati; phylum Actinomycetota; class Actinomycetes; order Kitasatosporales; family Streptomycetaceae; genus Streptomyces; species Streptomyces sp. NPDC058758. The sequence goes on from NZ_JBHYPS010000035.1 coordinate 36,940, forward strand.
GGGTGTTCACCCTCCCCCGACAGGCCCCGGCGGGGCACCGGGCGCGGGGGGCGGGGCGATCGGGTGGGGGCTCGCCCTCGGCCGGCGGGCGGGCCGGAAGACCGGGCGGGAGGCGGCCCTGGAGCAGCCCGCCTCCCGGGCCCTCCCCGATGCCTCCCCCGCGCCCTCCGCGCGCCCTCGGGCAGGAACGCCCCCTGGTCCGCTGCCGGCAACGAAGCCCTCCGGTCGAGCAGCTTCCGGTACCCGCGGGTGCCGAGGCCGTGGAAGGTGACCAGGGTGTCGGCGGCGCTGATCGGCACGGTCTCGCCGGCGACCGCCCGCCAGTACGGTGTCCGCGGCAGCAGGTGGCGTACCGCCGCGTGCGCCACGCCCGTGTGGTCGGCGGTGACGGCGAACCCGCCCGGTGGATTCGAACGCCTTCGGCTCGGACCGGTCGCAGCCGAACGTGAACGTCTTGGCGACGCGGGCCGGCTCGGCGGGCCGACCCGGGAGGGCACCCGGGTAAGCGGCGAACTCGGCGGGGGCGCCGGTGCGAGGTCTACGGGTGGACGGGGCGCCCGACGCCCGTGGGGCCGAGTGCCCCACGGGCGAACCGAAGACCTCGGGGGGCGGCCCGCCGTCGGTAGCCGGGCAGGGCCGCGTCAGGGCCGCGTCAGGGCGAAGCGCGGTGCGCGGCCAGTACGAAGGCGTGGCCCGCCGGGTCCATGAAGCGGCGGACGTCGGTGCGGCGGTCCGCGCGGGTCCCGTGGGGTTCGGCGGTCACAGGGCGGGCGCCCAGGGAGACCGCTTCGCGCTCCGCCTCGTCGAGCGCTTCGGGAGCGACGAGGATCCACAGGTGCGACTGCTGGGAGTCCTCCGGCCGAGGCCAGCTCGGCGGCGCGTGGCCGGGGTCGCGGTGAACCCCCAGGAGCGCCCCGTCGGCACCGGAGACCAGCAGCAGGTCGTGGTCGCCGGCACTCGGCTCGACGGTGGCGTCGAGCAGGGTGGCGTAGAAGCGGGCGAGGGGCTCGGGATCGGTGCTGTCGAGGACGATGACACTGCTCTTGGAAACGGTCATGAGGTCCGCATGCCCCCTCGTGCCCCTCACAGACGGCGGCGGCCGGACTTCGGCCGCCGGGAAACGGCGACCGCCCCGCCCGTGGGGGGATCGGGCGGGGCGGTCGCATGCCGTCGGTCCGCGGGAGGGGGGATGACCACGGGCGGACGGCCGGGAGGCGGTTCCCTGCGCTCCGCTGCCCCGCCTACCCCCGCTTCTCCCGTACACACCTCCGCACGCCCCACGTCTTCGGCCCCGCCCCTCCGTGCCGGCCGCGGCAGGGCCCTTTGGGCGAGACGGGTGTCTCCTGATGCCGTCGGTCCCGGACCGGGTAGGCGAAACGAGGCAGTGACCCTGATCCACGGGAAAGGCCTCCGCATGCTCATCGACCTGTCAGGACGGACCGCTCTGGTCACCGGCTCCACCCAGGGGATCGGTGCCGCGATCGCCACCGGTCTGGCGCGCGCCGGCGCCCGCGTGGGGGTCAACGGGCGCAGCGAGGAACGGGTGGAGCGGGCCATCGCGGGGATCCGCGCCCAGGTGGCCGACGCGGAACTGGTCCCCGTGGTCGCCGACGTGGCGACCGAGGAGGGCGCGCGCCGCGCCGCCGACGCGCTGCCCCGGGTGGACGTCCTCGTGAACAACCTCGGCGTCTTCGGGGAAGCGGATCCGCTGACGATCAGCGACGACGAATGGCGGCGCTACTTCGAGGTGAACGTGCTGGCCGCCGTGCGGCTGATCCGCCGGTACCTCCCCGGCATGACCGAACGCGGCTGGGGGCGGGTGCAGAACATCGCGAGCGATTCGGCCGTGGTGATTCCCGCCGAGATGATCCACTACGGCATGTCCAAGACCGCCCTCCTGGCGGTCACGCGCGGCTTCGCCAAACAGGCGGCGGGCACCGGCGTCACTGTCAACTCGGTCGTCGCGGGGCCCACGCACACGGGCGGGGTCGAGGACTTCGTGTACGAGCTGGTCGACCCCTCCCTGCCCTGGGACGAGGCCCAGCGGGTCTTCATGCGCGAACACCGCCCCCAGTCGCTGCTGCAGCGGCTCATCGAACCCGAGGAGATCGCCGCGATGGTCGTCTACCTGGCCTCCGACCACGCCTCCGCCACCACCGGCGGCGCCTTGCGCGTCGACGGCGGGTACGTCGACTCGATCCTCCCCTAGCAGGGGACGCGGCCGCCGGACCACGAGCGAGGGCGGTGGCGGTGGCGGGCAGGGCTCACCGGACGCGGTCCGCCAAGCCGGTGAAGAGGGCGTCCAGTTCCCGCACGGCCGCAGGCGTCAGCGGGGTCGTACGCAGGACGGCGCGGGCGGCGTCCAGGTGGCGGCGCGCCTCCTCGCGGGTCGCGGCCAGTCCCCCGGCCTCCTCGACGAGTGCGGCGATGCGCTCGGCGGTCGCGTCGTCGGTCCGCCGGGAGGAGGCGAGCAGTGCCCCGAGTTCGCGCGCGGCCCGGCCTCCGCCGGCCAGCGCGGCGAGGACCGGATGGGTCTTCTTGCCCCGGCGGAGGTCGGCTCGGACGGGTTTGCCGGTCGTCGCCGGGTCGCCCCGGATGCCGAGGACGTCGTCCACCGCCTGGAAGGCGAGACCGAGATGGCGGCCGGCGCGGTCGAGCGCGGTCGCCGTCGGCTCCGGGGCGCCGCCGAGGACGGCGCCGAGCGCGAGCGCGCACCCCAGCAGGGCGCCCGTCTTGCCCTCCGCCATCGACCGGTACTGCTCCGGTCCGACCGCGCCGGGCCCGCACCAGGGCCGGTGCTCGAACCGCAGGTCCTCCGCCTGGCCCGCCACGAGGTCGTTCAGGGCGGCGCAGAGGCGGTGCACCGCCGCCGCCGTGCGGTCCCCCCGGGCCTCGGCCAGGCCGGTCACCGCCCGGGCGAGGAGCGCGTCGCCCGCCAGCACGGCCGGGCCCGTCCCGTACGCCTTCCAGAGGGCCGGGCGCCGCCGGCGCAGCGCGTCCGCGTCCATGATGTCGTCGTGGAGCAGGGAGAAGGTGTGGACGAGTTCGACGGCCACCGCCCCCGGGACGGCGTCGGCGGCGTCCGCCCCCACGGCTTCCGCCCCGAGCACGGCGAGCGCCTGCCGCACCCCCTTGCCCTCGGATCCTCCGGGGTCCGGGGTCCCGGCGGTGTCGGCCCAGCCCAGGGCGTACGCCGCCATCTCCCCGGTCCAGGGGTGCAGGCGGCCGACCGCGCCCACCAGCGCGGGGCGGACCAGTTCCCGGCAGCGCCGCAGGACGTCGGTCGCCGAGGGGGCGCGCTCCGAGGGGGCGCCCGTGTCGTCCGCCGCACCCGACGCGCCGCTCACCTCCGCCGTACCGACGGGCGGGCAGCCCCAGGAGGCGGACACGGGCGTGGGAAGGGCGCTCACCGCAGCCCCTCCGGGTCGCCCGTCCGCAGCCCCTCCGGGTCGGCCGCCCGCAGTGCCTCCGCTCCGCTGTCCGGCAGCGCCGGCCGCGCCGTCTCCGGGCCGGTTCCGGCGGGTTCCGGCAGCCGGCCGACGCCCAGCTCGGCGGCGGCCGCGTCCACGACGTCCCGGGCGTGGAGCAGTCCGATCCGCTCCAGGTCCGCACGGAGCGCGGTCAGTTCGGCCGCGGTGTGCGCGGCGTCCCGTCCCAGCCGGGCGTCGGCCTTGACCAGCCCCAGCCGCGACAGGGCGGTCCCCCGCGCCTCGTCCATCGCCCGGAACTCGTCGAGGGCCCGTGCGTACAGCTCGCGGGCCTGCCCGTAGCGGCCCGCCCGGTAGAGGACGTTGCCGCGCATCTTGTGGTTGTAGGCGAGCGCGCCGCGGAGCCGTATCTCGCGGCAGGCCTCCTCCGCCCGCGACAGCAGCGTCAGGGCTCGCTCGACGTCGCCGTCGCGCGCGGAGACCACGTCGGCGATGCCGCGCAGGGCCCACGCCCAGCCGCGCCGGTCCTCGGCGCGCTCCGCCGTCTCCGCGGCCTCCTCGAAGAGGGCGAGGGCCTCGTCCAGGCGGCCGGTGTTGCGGTACATCTGCGCGATGCCCTCCAGCGCCCACACGGTGTGCCGCGCCTCGCCCCGGCGGCGCGCCTCGGTCAGCAGCTGCTCGTGCAGGCGCGCCACGCTCTCGTAGTCGCCCTGGATGCGTCCGGTCTCGGCGAGGCCCGCCAGCGAATAGCCCCGGACGACGACGTCCCCGCCCCGCTCGCCGGCCTCCGAGGCCAGTTTCAGCAGCCGGTACGCCAGCCTGAACGCGCCGCGCTGCCGGGCCAGCGTGCCGCCGCTCCACAGGGCCCAGGCCATCGCCCCTTCGTGGCCGGCCGAGCGCGCCGCCCGGTAGCTCGCCTTCCACGCCCGGTCGGCCTCGTCGGTCCGCCCGAGCCTGCGGCACGCCTCCGCGACGGCCAGCCGGCAGCGCGCCGTCTCGTGCGGGTCTCCGACCCGCTCCGCCGCCCGGGCCGCCCGCAGCCCCTCCTCCAGGACGTCCGGGAGGGAGGCGTTCACCGACAGGGATCCCAGCGCCCCCTGGTACTCCGGCGCGGACGCCCTCACCGCCCGCTCGCTCACCCGACCTGTCATCAGACCCTCCTTCCGCCGGCTCGACGATCAAGCCGGCGCGGGGGTCAAGACGGCTTCCGGGGAAGGAGGTTCCTCTTCTGGGGCAATGTCCGTCTCGGTGGGGGCACGGGGTCCGTCTCAAGTGCTACGCGGACGGCGGCGGCCTCCTCACCAAGATCTACGCCGGTCCCGCCGTCCGGATCCGGTGCGAGGACCGGGGCCGTGCCGGCGTTCGCCCGTGCGCCCGGCACCACCCCCGCCCCACCGCCGTCGCTCGCACCGCTACGCCCACGCCACCGCCATCGCCATCGCCGTCACCGCCGCCGTCAGCCGGCCGTCAGGACGTCGACCCCGCGTGCCGTGAGCCGCTCGATCACCGGGTGGTGCGGGGCCTCGTCGGTGATCAGCCCGCTGATCTCCTCCCAGGGCAGGACGCGGAACCGGGAAGCGGTGCCGATCTTCTCGGAGGACGCGAGGACGTAGGTGTCCGCGGCGCGTGCCGCGAGGGCGCGTTTCATCGCGGCCTCCTCGGCGTCGCCGGTGGTGAGTCCCTCCTCGGGGTGCACTCCGGTGACCCCGAGGAGGAAGAGGTCGGCGGAGACGTCCCGCGCGGCCTCGACCGCGGCCGCCCCGCAGGTGACCGCCGAGTGCTTGAAGAGCCGGCCGCCGAGCATGAGGACCTCGGCGCGAGGATGGTCGAGCAGCGCGGTGGCGACCGGCGGACTGTGGGTGATCACGGTGCAGTCCAGGTCCCGCGGAAGCGCGCGGGCGACGGCCAGGGCGGTGGTGCCGCCGTCGAGGATCACCGCGCCCCCGGGCCGCACGAGGCCGGCGGCCGTCGCGGCGACCTTCCGTTTGCCGTCCGGGGCCACGGCCCGCCGGGCGCCGTAGTCCACCACGGCCGGCGAGACGGGGAGCGCCCCGCCGTAGACCCGTTGGCACCGTCCCTCGCCCGCCAGGTCGCGCAGGTCGCGCCGCACGGTGTCCTCGGAGATCCCCAGGTCGGCGGCGACGTCCTTGGCGACGATCTTGCCCTGCCGCGCGAGCAGGTCCATCAGGTGATCACGTCGTTCAGCGGCCAGCATCCGCACTCTCTCCTGTTCTTGCACGTTTCTGCATGTATCGTAGCGCCCATGACCGACAAGCCCCTGCTCGTCCTCATCGCCGGACCGTACCGTTCCGGCACCGACGGCGACCCCCAGGCCATGGCCGCCAACCTCGCACGCCTCGAAGAGGCCGCGTGGCCCGTCTTCGCCGCCGGCCACCTCCCCGTCATCGGCGAGTGGATCGCCCTGCCCGTCCTGCGTTCGGCCGGCGCGGGGCCCACCGACCCCCTCGCCGACCGGGTCCTGTACCCGACCGCCGAACGCCTGCTGGCCCGCTGCGACGCCGTGCTGCGCCTGCCCGGCGAGTCCACCGGGGCGGACCAGGACGTCGCCACCGCGCGCCGCCGCGGCCTGCCCGTCTACCACGACGTCGCAGAGATCCCGTCCCCCGCCCGGAAGGGGGACGCGTGAAGTCCCGCCCGGGCGTCGACGTCCCGGACCACCGCGGCCGGACCGGCCTCGACCGGGCGGGCCGCGATCTCGACCGCAACCCGGACGTCGTGGTCCGCGACGTCGAGCTCACCTCCCGGGGCTGGCACGTCCTGCGCCGCACCACCTTCGACTACCGCCGCCGCGACGGCCGCTGGGAGACGCAGGAGCGCGAGACCTACGACCGCGGCAACGGCGCCGTCGTCCTTCCCTACGACACCGAGCGCGGACGCGTCCTGCTCACCCGTCAGTTCCGTTACCCGGCCTACGTCAACGGCCACCCCGACGGGATGCTCGTCGAGGCGGCCGCCGGGCTGCTCGACGCGGACGATCCGGCCGCCGCCGTCCGCCGCGAGGCCGCCGAGGAGCTCGGCGTCGCCCTCGGCCCCCTCACCCCCGTCCTCGACGCCTACATGAGCCCCGGGTCCGTCACCGAACGCCTCCACTTCTTCGCCGCCCCCTACACCCCAGCCGACCGGACCGGAACCGGCGGCGGGGTCGAGGAGGAGGGCGAGGACATCGAGGTCCTGGAGCTGCCCTTCGCCGAGGCCCTCGCCATGACCCGCGACGGGCGCATCGCCGACGGCAAGACCGTCCTGCTCCTGCAGTGGGCGGCCCTGGACGGCCCCTTCGCCCCGTCGGCGACCGGCCCGCGACCGGACTGAGGCCGGGCCGAGAGCGGATAGAGGCCGGACTGAGGCCGACCCGCACCCCGCCTCCTTCCCCCACAGAGCAATGAATCGGGTGGAATGGGACAGGATGTGCGGGGTGACGTTGTCTGATGCGGTGTACCTGGCGGCGGGGATCGGTGCTCTGGGGGCGGCCGTGGTGCCCCGGGTGGTCTTCCGCCGGCCGTTGTCGATGCCGATGCTGTTCCTGGCCGCGGGCATGCTCGCGGGGCTGTCCGCCGTGCCGACGGTGGATCCTGTGCGGTCCGGGCCGTGGGTCGAGCACGCCACCGAACTGTGCGTCATCGTGTCGCTGATGGGCGCCGGGCTCGCGCTGAACCGGCCCGTGGGCCTGCGCGGCTGGGCGGGGGCGTGGCGGCTGCTGGGCATCGGCATGCCGCTGACCATCGCCGCGACGACGGCCGCCGGCGCCCTGCTCCTGGGGTGGCCGTTCGTCTCGGCGCTGCTGCTGGCCGCCGTCCTGTCGCCGACGGACCCGGTGCTGGCCGCGGAGGTGCGGGTGGGCGAACCCACCGACGACCCGGACGACGAGGACGAGGTCCGCTTCTCCCTCACCGCCGAGGCCGGGCTCAACGACGGCCTCGCCTTCCCGTTCGTGCTGGCGGCACTGGCCGCCGCCGCGGCACCGGCGGGGACGGCGGGCTGGGCCGCGGACTGGTTCCTCGTCGACGTGCTGGTCCGGATCTCCGTCGGGGTCGCGGTCGGCGTCGTCACGGGCCGGGCCCTGGGGTGGATGTTCTTCCGGGCCCGGCCCCGGGCCCTGCGGCTGTCCGAGCACATGGAGGGCTTCGTCGCCATCGGCGCCACGTTCGTCGCGTACGGGGCGGCCGAGCTGGCGCGGGGGTACGGCTTCCTGGCCGTGTTCGTCACCGCCTGCACGATCCGCGCCGCCGAACGCGATCACGGCTACCACAAGGTGCTGCACGGATTCACCGAGCAGATCGAGCGCTTGCTGACCGTCTTCCTCCTCTTCCTCCTCGGCGGCTACCTGGTCACCCGGGGTCTGCCCTCCCTCACCTGGCGGGGCGCGCTGGTCGGGGTCCTCCTCGTCCTCGTCGTCCGGCCGGCCGCCGGATGGGCGGGCCTGCTCGGCGGCGGCACCGGCCCCCGGGAGCGCCTGGTCACCGCCGTGTACGGGATCCGGGGCATCGGGTCGCTGTTCTACCTGGCCTACGCCCTCGGCCACAGCGGGCACTTCGCCGCGTACGCCGACCAGCTGTGGGCCGTGGTCTCCTTCACCGTCTTCCTGTCCGTCTTCCTCCACGGCGCCACCGCCGCCCCCGTCATCCAGCGCCTCGACCGGCTCCGCCGCTCCTCCCCCGCCCCTCCCTGACCCCTCCCCGACCGTCGGGAACCGGCTCGGCCGAGAGGGCCCGCCCCACCCGGCGGGGGGCGCCGCTCCCGCCGGGGCAACCCTTCCGGGTGCCGTCGGGAGGGCGGGCGGAACCTCGGTCCCGGCGGGGCGTTTGCCGGGTGTCCTTTCCTTCCTCCTCCTGCCTCCTGGAGCGGTATCCGTGCGCACGCGTCACGTCCCGGCCGTCGTACCCCCGGGGTCCGTCCCCGTCGTCGAGGGTTCCCGGTGGGGGTGGTCGAGGTGAGCCGGGGCGTGCTGGTGGGGCGGCCGCTGACCGCGGGCGGGGTCGCGGAGGCGTACGACGCGGTGGTGGTCGGGTCGGGGGCGGGCGGGCTGACGACCGCGGTCTGCCTGGCCCGGCAGGGGCGGCGGGTGGCGGTGTTCGAGCAGCACTACACGGCGGGGGGCTACACCCACGCCTACCGGCGGCGCGGCTGGGAGTGGGACGTCGGCATCCATTACGTCGGACAGCTCGGGCGGGGCGAGCCGGTCCGGGTGCTGTCGGACTATCTCACCGGGGGTGCGCTGCGGTGGGCGCCGGTGGGGGACCCGTTCGACGAGTACCGGCTGGCGGGCGAGGAGTACCGGGCGCCGGTCGGCTTCGCCGCCCACCGGGACGGTCTGGTCGCGCGTTTCCCGGCCGAGCGGGCCGGGATCGAGGCCCTGTTCCGGCTGATCGGGCGGTGCAGGGCGGTGCTGCCCGCGCTCGCGCTGGGCCGTCTGTCGGGTCCGGTGGTACGCCGGCTGGCCCGGGTGCTGCGATCGGCGGCCGTTCCGCCCGAGGCGCTGCGGCCGGCCCGGGAGGTGGTGGAGGGCCTGGTCCGTGACGAGCGGCTGCGGCAGGCGGTGCTCACGCAGAGCGCCCTGCTGCTGGCCGACTCCACGTCCCGGCTGCCGTTCTTCCTCCTCGCGGTGCTGTTCGAGCACTTCCGGACGGGTGCCTGGTACCCGGTGGGCGGCAGCGCCGCCATCGCCCGCGCGATGGTCGACCCGATCCGGGCCTCGGGCGGGGAGGTCTTCGTCCGGGCGCCGGTCGCCCGGATCGAGCGGGAGGGGGAGCGGGCGACGGGGGTGGTGCTGGCGGACGGCACCCCGGTGCGCGCGCCGGTGGTGGTCAGCGCGGCGGGCGCCCACCACACCTACCGCACCCTCCTGCCCGGCCGGTCCGCGCCGAAGGCGGACCGGCTGGAGGGGATGCGGCGCGGCTTCCCGTTCGTCCTGCTCTTCCTCGGCCTGGACGGCACGCCGGAGGAACTGGGGCTGCCCCGGCACAACCTGATGGTCACCGACGGCGACTGCGACGCCTTCTTCGACGGCGCCGGCGGTCTCACCAGCGGCCTCTTCGTCTCCTTCTCCTCCGCCAAGGACCCGACCTGGGCCGGGCGGTACCCGGGCCGGTCGACCGGCGAGGTCCTCGCCTACGTCCGTCCCGAGCTGTTCGAGCCCTTCCTCGGCTCCCGCCCGCGCCACCGGGATCCGGCCTACCTCGCGCTGAAGGAGCGGATCGCCGCCGAACTCCTCGAACGGCTGCACCGCGAACTGCCCCGCACCCGTGGGCGGGTCGCCCACCACGAACTCGGCACCCCGCTGACGGCCGAGCACTTCGCCGGCTGGCCCGGCGGGAGCCTCTACGGCCTCGCCAAGGACGTCGCCGCCTTCGGCGACGGCCACCGCCCCGGCCTCGCGGACTGGCTGCGCCCGCGCACCGACGTGCCGGGCCTGTACCTGTCGGGCCAGGACTGCCTGGCCGGCGGCTTCCTCGGAGCGCTCACCGGCGGCCTGCTCGCCGCCCACGAAGCCCTCGACCGCGGCGGCCGGGCCCGCCTGTGGACGGGACTGCTGCGCCACGGCGTCCGACCGCCCGCGCCCCGCTAGGGGACGGCCGCCGCCCCTCCGGCCGCGCCCTCGCCCCGACCGTGCTCCGCGCGGCCCGCGTCCGCGGTTGCCGGGGCACGGGCCGGAGCACGCGGGCGTGGTCAGCAGGCTTCGCGCGCGAGTTCCTCGAACGCCTCCCTCGTCATGGCGCCCTGGGGGGTCAGGACCTCCCCGGCCGGCACCTCCGCGAGTTGCCGGGCGTCGAACGTCACCGAGGCGCTGTAGGCGTAGGAGTCGTCGGGGTCGGCGAAGGAGAGTTCGTACGAGTAGCCCGGCTGCAGGGTCGCGGGGCCCCTGGTCTCGACCTCCCACTCCGGGGGCGGGGCGAACAGCGGGAAGTCCGCCGCCCGGTGCCACCCTCCGGCGTCCCAGCCGATCCAGGGCCCCTCCCCCTCGGGCTCCGCGGACTTCCCGGGCCCTTCCGGCTCCGTCCCGGACTCCGCCGCCCCGGACGCCTCCGGTGCGGTGCCGCGCAGCCCGGGGCCCCGTACCCAGCCGTCCTCGTCGCACGATCTCAGCAGCGCCTGCGCGGTGCCCCGCTCGTCCACGTACACCGCCGCCAAGGGGCGCAGCTCGGGCGAGCACCCCGCCGCGCCCAGCACGATCGCGCCGCCCAGCACCGAGGTGAGGCCCGCTCGTGCCGCCGGACCCGTCCAGACCCTCATCGTTCCGTCCCCTCCCCCGAAGCCGTTCGACGCACGGCCCCGCGGGCGAAGGTCCCAGGGCCGGACGTCGTGCGGGTGTCCGGCACCTGACGAGCGGGCGTCGGCCGGAGATCCGGAGGGCGTCCCGGCCGGGGCCGGTCAGGACGGTGCGGGTCAGGACGGTGCGGCCGCGAAGTCGTGGCAGGCCGGGCACTCGCGGACCACGGGGTGGGAGCACTCCAGCACGTGGTCGAGGAAGGCGGCGGTCCGTTCGAGCCGGGCCCGCTGCCGGTCGATCGCGTCGCGCTGCTCGGCGATGAGGTGTCTGCGTCCTTGCGGGTTCCCGTTCAGGAGCCGGGCGATCGCGCCGAGGGACATGCCGGCCCGCTGGCACTTGACCGCGATCGACAGCGCGTCCAGCAGCTCCGGACCGTAGCGCCGGGCGCCGCTCGCGGTGCGCGGCGGCGTGACCACCCCCTCGGCCTCCCAGTGCCGCAGGAGGTGGGTGGAGACTCCGAGGCGTTCAGCCGCCTCGCCGATTCGCAGGGGTCGGGTGCGCATGCGTCCATGATCCTTGACTTCGTGTCGGCACGAACTCCTACCGTCCGGCGCATGCGCATCCACGAACTCAACTGCGGAACCCTGGACGTGCCGGGCGGGGAAGCCGTCTTCGGATCCCCCCGCTTCGTCTGCCGCTGCCTCCTGATCGAGCTGGAGGACCGGCTCGTCGCCGTCGACACCGGGATCGGGCTCAGGGACGTCGAGTCCCCCGGGCCCCGGCTGGGGGAGGACTGGGTGGCGCAGGTCGGCGCGGTCCTCGATCCCGCCGAGACGCTGATCGCCCGTGTCGTCGCGCTGGGGCTGGATCCACGGGACGTCTCGGACGTGGTCCTGACCCACCACCACCGCGACCACGTCGGCGGCCTCGCCGACTTCCCGGCGGCCCGCGTCCACGCCACGGCCGCGTGCCGGTCCGCCGTGGAGGCGGGCGACGGGGGCGTCGTGCCCGCCCAGTGGGCGCACGGCGTGAGGTGGGCTCCCGCGCCCGTCCCCGCGGACCGGTGGCGGGGGCAGGAGTCCTGGACCCTCGACGGCCTGCCGGCGTCCCTCCGTCTGGTCGCGCTGGCCGGGCACTCGCCCGGGCACGCCGGCGTACTCGTCGAGGACGCCCCGCGGGGCCGGGAGCTCCTGCACGTCGGTGACGCGGTCCACCACCGGGCCCAGCTCACCCGCACCGCGCCGCCCGCCGTCGAGGCGTTCGCCGCCGCCGCGCAGCACGACGAGACCGCCAGGTTCCGTACGCAGCGGCTGCTGGCGGAGCTCGCCGGCGAGGGGGCGGTGCGCCTGGTCAGCTCGCACGACCCCGTCCCGCTCGGCCGGTCGTGACCGGCCGAGCGGGACGGGGCTCAGGCGGTCGGCGTGCCGGCGGCCCGGTCGCGGCGGGGGAGCTTCCAGCCGGGGCGCGGGAAGTGGCAGGTGTAGCCGTCGGGGTAGCGCTGGAGGTAGTCCTGGTGCTCGGGCTCCGCCTCCCAGAAGTCCCCCAGGGGCTCGACCTCGGTCACGACCGGGCCCGGCCACAGACCGCTGGCGTCGACGTCGGCGATCGTGTCGAGCGCCACGCGCCTCTGGTCCTCGTCCGTGTAGTAGACGGCGGAGCGGTAGCTGCGCCCGATGTCGTTGCCCTGGCGGTCGACGGTGCTGGGGTCGTGGATCTGGAAGAAGAACTCCAGCAGGTTCCGGTAGTCCGTGACCGAGGGGTCGTAGAGGACCTCGATGGCCTCGGCGTGGTCGCCGTGGTCACGGTAGGTGGCGTGGGGCGTGTCGCCTCCCGTGTATCCCACCCGGGTGCCCACGACACCCGGCTGCCTGCGGATGAGGTCCTGCATCCCCCAGAAGCAGCCCCCGGCCAGAACGGCCTTCTCCGTGTCGCTCATGTGCCCTCCATCGTCCGTGATCGTCCCGCCGGTCCCGCGGGCGGAGCACCCGCCACGGCAGCGGCACTGGCCATGATGCAGCAGTTCGGGGAACGACGGGCGGGCGGGTCGCGGTGCCCTCGGGCGTGACGGCCGCGTGGCCCCGCCTGCGGGGTCGTGCCCGGCGGCCCGTCCCGTCCCCGTGCGCGGCCGGGGGACGGCTTCCACGCGGAAGGCTCCCGCTCTCCCCCGTGAGGGGTGAGAAGGAGCCTTCCGCGTGGTGCCGCGCCGCGGCCGGGGGTCAGGCGTGACGGTGTCGGCCGCCCGAGATGAGACGGTAGAGACCCAGGAGGATCATCGAGCCGACGATGGCCGCGATCCAGGTGGAGAGGTCGAAGAAGCCGTCGATGGAGTCGACGCCGAAGATCACCTTGCCCAGCCAGCCGCCGAGCAGGCCACCGGCGATGCCGATGAGCATCGTGATGATGATGCCGCCCGGGTCCTTGCCCGGCATGAGGGCCTTCGCGATCAGGCCGGCCAGCAGGCCGATGAGGATCCACGCGATGATGCCCATGATGTGCCTCCGATTGGTCGCCAAAGTGGTTGGTGAACTCCGTCTGCACCGATCCGGCCGCCTCAAACCCCTCTTTTCGAATGAATGTGCACGAGTCTGTGCGCGCCTTCTCCGCGGCGGCACGGCGGTCGGCCGGCCCTCCGTGCGACCGTCCGTCCGCGGAGCCCCTCAGCCGCCGTGGTGCCGCTCCCCCTCCGCCCCTTTCCCTTCCCCTTCCTCTTCCGGGAGGCCGGCGCTGCGCCGGTCCTCCTCGCTCCACGCGCGCGTGTCGCGCGGTTCGACGTACGGTTCCCGGTCCGGCGGCATGCCTCCCACCACCGCACGGCGGCGCAGCAGCTCGGCGTCGAACTCCAGTCCCAGGAGCACGGCCAGGTTGCTGATCCACAGCCACACGAGGAAGACGACGACGCCGGCCATGGTGCCGTAGACCCGGTTGTACGAGGCGAACTCGGCGACGTACACGGCGAAGCCCGCCGAGGCCGCCGCCCAGATCAGCAGGGCGAGGACGCTGCCGGGGGTGACCCAGCGCCACCCGCGGCCCTTCGCGTTGGGGCTCCCCCAGTACAGCAGGGCGATCATCACCACGGCGAGCAGCAGGAGGACGGGCCACTTGGCCACCGACCAGACCGTCAGGGCGGTGTCCCCGACGCCCAGCACCTCGCCGGCGCGGCGCGCCACGTCCCCGCTGAGCACGAGCAGCAGGGCGCTCGCGGCGGCCATGACCATCAGCGCCGCCGTCATGCCGAGCCGGATCGGCAGCAGTTTCCACACGGGGCGGCCCTCGGGGACGTCGTGGACGCGGTTGGCGGCGCGCATGAAGGCGCCGACGTAGCCGGAGGACGACCACAGGGCCACCAGGAGGCCGACCACGGCCATCGTGGCGCCCGTGGCGGCGTTGTCCCGCAGGGCGGCCAGCGCCTGTTCCAGCACGTCGCGGGTGGGTCCCGGCGCCAGGTCGCGCAGGCTCTCCGTCACCCTGTCGGTCGTCCGCCGCCCGCTGACGCCGAGCAGCGAGACGAGGGCGAGGAGTCCGGGGAAGAGCGCCAGGACGCCGTAGTAGGTCAGGGCCGCCGCCCGGTCCATGAGCTCGTCCCGCGTGAACTCGCGCACCGACCCCTTGAGGACCTCGCGCCAGGAGGCCCCGGAGAGGTCGGTCGGCGAGTCGGGGGCGCGCGCCTCGACGGCGGGATCGGGTCCGGCGCTCCTGGCGCCGGACCCGTCGGTGGAGGGGGGCCGGTGCTCCGGCGCCCGGTTTTCGTGCATGCTCCGTTCGGCCATGCTCCGGCGGGTACCCCCGCCGGGCGGTCCTACGCGGCGTGGCGCCGGACGTCAGAAGGACGGTCCGGCGGGGCGCCGGCGCTGCCACCAGCGGGGGCGGGTGCGCGGATGGACGGCACGGCCCAGCCGCCGGCCGACGAGCACGTAGCCGAGGAGCGCGCCCGTCGTGTTGAGGAGGACGTCGTCGACGTCGAAGGCGCGGCCCGTGACGAGCGCGCCCTGCACGAGTTCCACGAGCAGCATGGTGGCCGCGGTGAGGAGCGCGACGCGGAGGAAGCCGCGGGCCCTGCGGGACAGCAGCGGCAGCAGGATGCCGAAGGGGACGCCCAGGGCGATGTTCCCCCCGAGCTGCTTGACGGTCTCCACGAAGCCGGGCCGGCCGAGGTAGGCCTCGATCGAGCGGCCCGGTGTCAGGTTGCTGTGGGTGAGGGGCGCGGACTCCGGCGAGGCCTCCAGGGTGAGCCGGGCCAGGACCACGGCGAACGCCACCATGCCCGCGAGGGCCGCGAGGGCGACCAGTGCCCGCACGAACCGTCCCGGCCCGCGCCGGGCCGGCGCCGCCGCCCCGGGTCCCTCCTCCGGCCCTCCCTCGGGGCCCCGGAGGCCCTGCTCCGCCCTGTCCGTTCCCTTCCCGTCCGGCTCCGCGCCGCTCCGCCGTTCCCGGGGCCCGGCGGGCGCCGCCGCCGCTCCGTCCTCGGCCGCCGCGGCCCGTCTCCACTTCGGTCTCCCACCGATCATGTGCCTCTTCCTCCCCTGGGGCGGTCGGTCGCGAACGGGCTCCGCGTACCCGCGCCGAGGCGCCGTATGCCGCGCGCTCCGCGGGGGCCGCCCCACCCGGATCATTCGCCCCGGGAGCACCAACAGGCCTCACTCACCGAGGGGTTGGGCATGGGAGGAGCGGAGGCGGGCACCCGGCGTCCATGGGAGAAGACACCGAGAACAGACCCTCGCCGCCCCTCCGGACGCGGAAGCGCTCCGGAAGGAAGTGGCGCCTCGTCACCGGCGCGCTGCTCGTGCTCGCCGTCACCCTCATGCTGATCGGCTGGTTCCTCGGACTCGCCGTCCCGGGCTTCTTCGGAACGGAGGTGAAGGACCGTTCCGGTCCCGCCGTCCTGAAGTCCGTCCAGGACCTGAGCCGGTACGAGGGCGCCTCCGGGTCCTACCAGGTGGTGGTCGACCTGGAGCACGACGCGCGGTTCCTGCCGGACGCCATCCGCGGCACCCGCACCCTGTACGTGGCGACCGGCAGCGTCGGCGCCTACGTCGACCTGGGCGCCCTCGGGGACGACGCCGTGACCGTCGACGCCGACCGCACCGAGGCCACGCTGCGCCTGCCGCACGCCCGGCTGGCCGCCCCGGCGCTCGACCCGGAGCGCTCGTACGCCGTGTCCAAGCAGCGCGGTCTGCTCGACCGGCTGGGCGACCTCTTCTCGGACAACCCCTCCGGCGAGCAGGCCGTCAACGTCCTCGCCGTCCGGCGGATCGGCGAAGCGGCCCGCGAGTCCGGTCTGACGGCACGGGCCGAGCGGAACACGACCGCCATGCTGAAGGGGCTCCTGGGCGGGCTGGGCTTCGAGCGGGTGACGGTCACCTATGGGTGAACGGCAGCCGCGCGGGCTGCGCCATCCGGGTGGCGTGCCGGCGGAGGGGCGCACCCGGGGGCCCGGACGGGGCAGGGGCCCGACATGAGCACGCACGACGACGAGCGGTACGACTCCGGCCGCCCCTCCTCCCCGGACGACGCCACGGTGGAGGCCCTCGGTTCGCTGTCCAAGGCCCTGGAGACGGCGGAACGCGCCCGGGGCCACCTGTACGGCTTCCACCAGCTGACCGGCACCTCGGACTTCGAGCTCGACCGGGCGGTCGGGCTCCTGCGGGCGGCCGGGCACGACGCCTGGGCGGACCGGGTGGAGACCGAGATCCTGGGGCGCAACGTCATCCCGGACCACTGGACCTTCCAGATCGTGGACGCCTACAACAGCACCTACTACGAGCCGTTCCGGGAACTGGAGCGCGCGGCGGTCGCCGCCCTGGCCGACGGTCGTGAGCACCGCCTCGAAGCCCGCTTCAAGGAGCGGCGGCGCACCGCGGGCCATCCCGATCACACCCTCGGCGAGGGGGCCGAGGGGTGAGTGCCCGCCCCCCGGGCAAGGCGGCGCCCGCGCGGAGGCGCTCAGGCGCGCACCGCCACGAAGGTGTGCGCGATCCCCGTCTGCCAGCCCGGCTGGGGCAGGCGGCGCACGCGGGCGAACCCGGCGCCGCGCAGCCTGTCGGCGAACGCGTCCGCCGTGTCGAAGGCCAGGACGCTGCGGTGCAGGTGCTCGTACAGGCTCGCGTCCCCGTGCAGCCGCGCCCAGGGCCGGACGAAGCCGTTCATGACCGCCGTCCACAGGAGCCGGTGCGCCGTCCTGCCGCTCAGGGCGTACTCGTGGACGCAGAGGCGGCCCCCCGGTCCGAGCAGTCGGCGGATCCCGCCGAGCACGGCGTCCGGATCCGCCACGTTGCGCAGGAGGTACGCGGCGAAGACCGCGTCGTAGGGGCCCTTGGCCTCGACGGCGGCCATCTCCTCGACCGGGGCGCGGACGAAGGTCACCCGCTCCGGCCAGGTCTTCTCCAGGGCGCGCGCGAGCATTCCGGCGGAGGCGTCGACGCCGGTGACGGAGGCCCGCGGCCAGGCGCGCAGCAGGGCCGCCGTCGACGTGCCGGTGCCGCAGCCCAGGTCGAGCAGGGACAGGCCGGCGCCGCCCCGGGGAAGGCCGAGGCGGCGGGCCGAGCGGAGGAGCTGCGCGTGGTAGCCGGGATTCGCGGAGGTCATCCGGTCGTAGGTCCGCGCGGCGTGGTCGAAGGCCGTGGCGAGTTCGCTGTCGCGCAGCATGTCCGTGCACATCCTTTCGCGGGAGGCCCCCGCACCAGACTGCCCCGTCCGGCAGGGCGCCGTCGCGGGGACGCCGCCGCCCTGCGCCGTCCGGGCGAACGGCGCCCCGGATATCCGGAGAACCGGTGCATCCGGGCGCGGCCGTGAAACAGAAACCAAGGAAGCACCGCATCGCCCGAGCCCCGCAGCAAGGGAACCCACATGCGCACTCTCGATCCGCAGACCGTCGACCGGGACGTCCCGGCGGCACTGGACCTCGTGCTCGACGACCTGCTCGCCCGCCGCCTCGACGAGGCCCGCGCCCTGGAGGGGACCTTCGCCTCGGACATCGCCGCACGCGTGGCGGCCTTCACCCTGGCGGGGGGCCGGCGCAGGCGTTCCCAGCTGCTGTGGTGGTCCCTGCGGGCGTGCGGAGGGGGCGCGGCGGAGACCGGCGCCGCCCTGCGGGCCGCGGCCGCCGTCGAACTGATCCAGACCTGCGCCCTCGTCCACGACGACGTGATGGACGGCTCGCCGCTCCGCCGGGCCGCTCCCGCCCTGCACGCGGCGCTCGACGAGCAGTACGGGACGGCGGGCCGTCGTCTTCCGCTCCTGTCCTTCGGCGGGGCCGCCGCGGTCCTCGCCGGCGACCTGGCGCTGGCGTGGGCGGACGACGCGTTCGCGGAGGTCCTGCCGAGGAGTCCGTACGCGGACGGGCTCGCGGCCGAGTGGCGGGCCATGCGGACCGGGATGGTCGCCGGGCAGTACCTGGACCTCCACGCCCAGGCCACCGGGGTCCGCTCCCCCGGGCGGGCCCTGCGGACGGCCGTCCTGAAGACGGCGCGGTACTCCGCGGTCCACCCCCTGGTCCTGGGGGCGCGGCTTGCGGGTGCGAGCGAGCGGACCCTCGGGGCCCTGCGCCGCGCCGGGTCGTGCGCGGGCGTCGCCTTCCAGCTCCGGGACGACCTGGAGGGGGTGTTCGGTGACCCGGCGAGAACGGGGAAACCGGCCGGCGAGGACCTCCGGGACGGCAAGGCGACCTGTCTCCTGGCCGTGGGCCGCGCGCTGTGCGTGAGGCAGGGGGACACCGAGGGGGTCCGCCTCCTCGACGACGTGGTCGGCTCCCCGGACGCCACGGACGAGGACCTCCGGCGCGTCACCGCCCTGCTCGCCCACCGGGGCGCCCGGGCCTACGTCACGGCCCGCCTGGAGGGGCTGTCCGCGCGGGCCGCGCGGACGGTCCGCTCGGCGGGGCTCGCCCCCGGGCCGGCCGAGCGCGTGGTGGACCTGCTGCTCGACGCCGCCGGCGTCGCGGCCCCGCCGGCCACCGACAGGGCGGGGACCGGCGGGGAGCCGGTGCGCCCGGGCGTCCCGGCCGTGGCGGGGGGTGTGCGGTGAGGACGGTTCCGGGCAGGACCGATCACGTGGTGGTGGTCGGGGCCGGTTTCGCGGGCCTGTCGGCGGCCCTGCACCTGCTGGGCGCCGGGCGGGAGGTGACGCTGGTCGAGCGGGACGCCGGCCCCGGCGGCCGGGCGGGCCGGAGGGAGCTGGGCGGCTACCGGATCGACACGGGGCCCACCGTGTTCACGATGCCCGACATCCTCGACGAGGCGTTCGCCGCCGTGGGCGAGTCCCTGCGCGACCGAGTCGAGCTGATCCCCCTCCATCCGGCGTACCGCGCGCTGTTCTGGGACGGGAGCCGCGTCGACGTGCACACGGACGCCGACGCCATGGCGGCCGAGGTGGAGCGGTTCGCCGGCGCCCGGGAGGCCCGGGGCTACCTCAGGATGCGGGAGTGGCTGGGCAGGCTCTACGCGGTGCAGAGGCGCCGCTTCATCGACGCCAACTTCGACTCCCCCGCGCAGCTGCTCCATCCGGACCTGGCCCGTCTCGCCGCCCTCGGCGGCCTCGGCCGGCTCGACCGCGCCGTGGGCCGCTTCCTCTCGGACGAGAGGCTGCGCCGCGTCTTCTCCTTCCAGGCGCTGTACGCCGGCGTCCCGCCGTCGCGCGCGCTGGCCGCGTACGCGGTGATCGCCTACATGGACACGGTCGCGGGGGTGTACTTCCCCCGGGGCGGGATGCACGCCGTGCCGTCGGCGATGGCCGACGCGGCCCGGCGGGCCGGGGCGGTCCTCCGCTTCGGGGAGGGCGTGAGCGGGCTCGAGCGGTCGGGCGGGCGGATCACCGCGGTGCTGACGGAGCACGGGCGGATCCCGTGCGACGCCGTCGTCCTGACCCCGGAACTCCCCGCCGCCTACCGCCTCCTGGGACGGCGGCCCCGGCGCCCGGTCGGGACGCGGCACTCCCCCAGCGCGGTGATCCTGCACGCGGGGACCGACCGCACCTGGCCCGTCCTCGATCACCACACTCTCTCGTTCGGCGCGGCCTGGTCCCGCACCTTCGACGAACTCACCCGCACCGGAGCGCTGATGACCGACCCGTCCCTCCTGGTCACCCGCCCCACGGCCACCGATCCCACGCTGGCTCCGCCGGGCCGGCACCTCCACTACGTCCTCGCCCCCTGCCCGAACACCGGGATCGGTCCCGGCGCGGCGCACTGGGGCGAGCTGGGACCGGCCTACCGGGACGGCCTCGTCGCCGAGCTGGAGCGGCGCGGTCTGACGGGCTTCGGGGACTCGATCGACGAGGAGTGCCTGGTGACGCCCGCGGACTGGACGGCCCAGGGACACGCCGAGGGCACGCCCTTCTCGGTGTCCCACACCTTCGCCCAGACGGGCCCCTTCCGCCCGCGCAACCTCGTCCGCGGCACCGAGAACGCCGTGCTCGCCGGCTGCGGGACCACCCCCGGAGTCGGTGTTCCCCCCGTGCTGATCTCCGGCAAGCTCGCCGCCCTGCGGATCACCGGGGCGGCGTCCGGACGGCCGTCGCGGACCCGGGCGGCGGGCGCCGCCCGGAAGGAGGGCGCGAGGTGACCGCCCGCGAGCTCGACGCGGCCGGGGTGACCGACCCCGCGCTCCGGTCCGCGTACGCGGAGTGCCGGCGGCTCAACGCCCGGCACGGCAGGTCGTACTTCCTGGCGACCCGTCTCCTGCCGGTCGAGCGGCGCAGCGCGGTCCACGCCCTGTACGGGTTCGCCCGGCACGCCGACGACCTGGTGGACGAGGCCCCGGGCGCCTCTCCGGCCGAGCGGTCGGCCGCCCTGGACGCCCTGGAGGCGCAGTGGCGGGCCGCGCTGCGCGGCGCCCCGGTCACCGAGCCCGCCGTGGCGGCGGCCGCGGACGCCCGCGCGCGTCTCGGCATCAGTCCGCGCCACTTCGACGACTTCCTCGCCTCCATGCGCAGCGACCTGTTCGTGACGGACTACCCGACCTACGCCGACCTGCGGCGCTACATGCACGGTTCCGCCGCCGTCATCGGCCTGCAGATGGTTCCGGTCCTGGGGACGGTCGTGCCGAGGGAGGAGGCGGAGCCGTACGCGGCCGCGCTCGGGGTCGCCTTCCAGCTGACCAACTTCCTCCGGGACGTGGGAGAGGACCTGGACCGCGGGCGGGTCTACCTGCCGGCCGACCTGCTGGCGGCCTCCGGGGCGGACCGGGAGCTGCTGGAGTGGAGCCGGGCGACCGGGCGGGGCGACCCGCGCATCACGGCGGCGATGCGGGCCGCCGCCGCCCTCACCCGGGACGCGTACCGCGAGGCCGAGCCCGGCATCGGTCTGCTGGAACCGGTGTCGGCCCCGTGCGTGCGCACCGCCTTCGTGCTGTACCGGGAGATCCTGAGGGTGATCGAGGAGGAGGGCTTCGCGGTGGTGCAGCGGCGGGCCGTGGTCGGCAACCGCCGCAGGGCGGTGATCGCCCTGGGCGGCCTCGCGGGCGTGCTCGCCGCGCGCGTCGGGCGCGGGAGGCTCCCGGCCGCCGCGTCCCGGACCGGGGCGCTCGCGGCCGGGGCGCTGGGCAGGACGGAGGGCAGGAGGACATGAAGAGGGGACGTCAGGTGGGGGAACGGCCGGAGGGGCCCGCTCGGCGGCGCGGGGTCCGCGTCTCGCTGCCGCTGACCCTGCGGCGCGGGGCGGTGCCCTGGGAGAGTCAGCGGGCCACGTGGCGGCAGGCCCGGCCGGCGGCGATCGCGGCCGCGCTGAAGCGGGCGTCCGCCCGGCCGTCGGGCAACTGGTACGTGGTCGGGGCCTCGGGCGACGTCCGGGCCGACCGGCCCGCGGGCCGGACCGTGGCGGGCACCGAGGTGGTGCTGTGGCGCGACGAGCGGGGCGCGGTGCGGGCCGGGCCGGGCGCGTGCCCGCACCTGGGGGCGCCGTTGAAGGACGCGCCGGTGCGGTGCGGCAGGCTGATCTGCCACTGGCACGGTCTGCCGCTGGACGGCTCCCCCTTCGCCGGCTGGGAGCCCTGGCCGGCGTACGACGACGGGGTGCTGGTCTGGGTCCGGCTGGACCGGGTGGGCGGCGAGGAGCCCACGGAGCGGCCGCCGGTCCCGCCGAGGCCGCCCGCCGGGAGCGCGGTGGCGGCCGTCTACACCGGGGCCGGCGCCTGCGAACCCCAGGACGTCGTCGCCAACCGTCTCGACCCGTGGCACGGGGCCTGGCTGCACCCGTACTCCTTCGTGGACCTGGAGGTCCTGGCGGCTCCCGGGGACGACGTGCCGGACGAGGAGGACGCGCTGGTGGTGCGTGTGTCGTTCAAGGTCGCCGGGCGCGCGGTGGTTCCGGTCACGGCGGTCTTCACCGCGCCGGGGCCGCGGACGGTCACCATGCGGATCGCGGAGGGCGAGGGGACGGGCTCGGTGGTGGAGACCCACGCCACCCCGCTGACGGGTGCGGGGGCGGCCCGCCCGCGCACGGCGGTGGTGGAGGCCGTGGTGGCCACCTCCGACCGGCCCGGTTTCGCGGTGGCCCGGGCCGTGGCCCCGCTGCTGCGGCCCGCGATGCGCTCCACGGCGGGCCGGCTGTGGCGGGACGACCTCGCGTACGCGGAGCGGCGGTGGCGGCTGCGCAGCACGGGCCGGTTCCCCGGGTGAGCCCCGCGTGCGCGGCGCGGCCGAGGGGCAGTCGCGGGGGAGGAGGTGGTTCCCGGTGCGCCCGGTGCTGATCGAGCGGATGCGCGCGAAGGCCGGTGAAGCGCTGCTGCGGCGGGTGGCCGGGCCCACCGTGCACCGGAAGCGCGAGCGGATCCACGGCACCCCCGGCCCCCGCTGGTTCGCCCCGGACCGGCCGGTGAGGGTCGTGCACGGGGACGCCTCGATGTACGTCGGCGGGCTCGCGGCGCTCCTCCTGCAGTCGCTCCACCCGGTGGCCATGGCCGCCGTCTGGGCGCACTCCGGCTTCCGGGGCGATCCCTGGGGGCGGCTCCAGCGGACCAGCACCTTCCTCGCCGAGACGACGTTCGGGACGGCGGCCGACGCCGAGCGGGCGGTGCGGCGGGTGCGGGCCGTGCACGCGGAAGTGACGGGGACGACCTCGGAGGGGGTGGCGTACCGGGCCTCGGACCCGGCGCTGCTCTCCTGGGTGCACCTGGCGGAGGCCTTCTGCTTCCTGCGGGCTTACGAGCGCTACGGGGCGGCTCCGCTCCCGCCCGGCGGCCGGGACGGTTACGTCGCGGACATGGCGTCGGTCGCCCGGCGGCTGGGCGTCCCGGACCCGCCCGTGACCGAGGCGGGCCTCGCGGAGGCGTTGCTGCGGCGGCGGGGCGAGCTGGCGGTCACCGCCGAGTCCGCGGCCACGGCCCGGTACCTGCTGGCCGATCCTCCCCTGCCGTGGCCGGCCCGTCTCCCCTACGCGCTCCTCGCGGCGGCGGCTGTCGACCTGCTGCCCTCGTGGGCCCAGGAGTCCGTGGCCCTGCCGGTGCGCGTACGGCTCCTGCTGCCGCTGGCCCGGCCGGGCGGCCGGCTCGTCACGGCGGCGATCCGCTGGGTGACGCCCCCGCTGCCCGCCCGCCTCGCGCGGGCGGCGCGGGACGGCGGGCCGCCCGGCGGGTGACGCCTGCCGGGGACTCCGTGGTGTGCGGGCCGCCCGTCCGGCGCTTCAGCGGCCGACGCCCTCCCACGCCGTTCCCTCGCCCGCGCGGGCGAGGAGGCGGAGGGCGGCCGAGCGGCCGGCGGCGGGGACGGTCCACAGGGTCTGCCCGCGCAGCCCCCAGCGCCGGAGGTGGGCGTTGGCCGCGAGGAACCCCGTGGTCGCGGCCCGTTCCATCAGGGCGACGGGGTACTCCGTGCGGACGAGGTCGCCCGCCACGGTGACGGTGGGGTCCGGGGTGTCGACGGTGGGCCGGCCCCGGTGGCCTCCGACCTCGAACAGCGGGCAGTCCGCCCGCAGGAGGTGCCGCTCGTCGACGATCCGCGCCGCACGGGTCTCGGGCCACACGCGGTGCAGCTGGGCGACGAGTTCGCGGGAGAGCCGGGCGGGGTCGGCGGAGGGGTCGACGGCGTAGGCGTGGAGTTCCACCACCGAGCCGCCCGTCCGGGCGGCCCAGCGGGCGGCCTCGCCCTCCCAGCGGTCGAGGACACTGGCGTTGTCGAGGGGGCCGTAGCCGCTGGTGCCCAGGAAGCCCGGCCGGTCCGCGCGCACGGGCCGGTCGAGCCAGAGGCGGGAGACCAGGAAGGGCGGTGCGGTGCGGAGCGCGCCGATCCGGGAGCGCCAGTCCCCGTCGCACAGCGCGGGCGAGCCGGCGACCACGGCGCGCAGGCCCCCGGTGTCGGCGGCGAGGACGACGGCGTCGGCGTGCCAGGGGCCGGCCGCCGAGTCCACGAGGTGCCCTCCGTCGGGGGCCGGGGCGATCTCCGTGACGGCCGTCTCCGTCAGGATGCGGACGCCGTGGCCCCGGAGGTAGGCGGCCAGGGGGTCCCAGAGCGCCTGCGGGAAGGGCTCGTCCGGCACGTCGAAGAGCAGCCCCTCGGACGAGCCGAGGAAGTAGATGTGGAACATCAGGACGAGCTCGGCGGCCGAGAGGTCGCCGGGGTCCGCGAAGAAGCTGCGGGAGAACACCTCGAAGGCGAGGTGCTGGGCCGCCGGCGGGAACCGGATGGCGTCGAGGAAGTCCCGGGCGCTCATCCGGTCGTACCGCCGGTAGACGTCGGGGATCCGCACGTCGAGCAGGGGCAGCGCCGCCGGGGCGTTCATGCGGGTCAGGTCGCGCCAGCCGAAGCTGGGGCTCCGGGCCACGAAGCCGAGGGCGCTCCAGGGGGGCGTGCGGGGGACGCGGGCGAAGCTGTCGTACAGCCCCGAGCTGTGCCGCAGCGGGTAGTCCGGCAGGCCGGTGAGCCGGTCCAGGCGGGGGTCGACGCGGCGGAGCAGCCCCCGCAGGTTGTAGTACTGGCGGAAGAACGCGTGGAAGCCCCGGCTCATGGTCACGTCCGAGCCGTCGGCCAGCCGGTCCTGCCAGCCCGCCAGCCGCCCGCCGAGGGTGGGCTCGCGCTCGTAGAGGGTGACCTCGACGCCCCGCTCGGCGAGGATCGTGGCCGCCGCGATCCCCGCGATCCCGCCGCCGACGACGGCGCAGCGCGGGCGCCGGCCCGGCAGGGGACGGGAGAGCCCGCCGGGGGCGGGGACGACGACGGCCTTGCGGTCCCGGCCGCGGGCGGCGGTGTGGGGCGGGGTGGGGCGGCGCATGGGCGGGGCTCGCTCTCGAAGGGGGCGGGGGTCAGGTGCGGCGGGTGAGGAAGGGCAGTTCCGCCGTGGTGCGGAGCATGGGCAGCACGGGGGTGTGCAGGCCGATCCGGAACTCCTCGGCCGGGTTCGTACCGCCGTCGAGGAACCGCAGGAGGCGTTCGGCCGGGATCTTCTCGAAGAGCCGCGCGAGGACGTCGGGGCCGGAGACGCGGCCGGTGTCGATGCCGCGGAGGAGGACGGCGTCCATGGCGAGGGCCCGCCGGGGGTAGGCGGGCGGGGGCAGCGGCTCGCGTCCCCGGTGCACGAGGGCGGCGACGGCGCGCGTCTGCCGCTGGATGGCGGCGAAGGCGTATCCGGTGGAGGGCCGTACGGCTCCGGCGGCGCCGCCGACGCGGAAGGTGCTCCGGCCCGCCCTCGGGGCGTGCCGGGCGTCCGACATGGGGATGCGTCCGCGTTCCACCGCGCGCACCTCGAAGTCGCCGAGTCCCAGGACGGAGCCCGTGTAGTGGCGCAGGGCGTCGTGGTACGCCCGGTCGGGCATGGGGGCCGCGCCGAACTCGGTGTACTCCACGAGGGCCTCGTGCGGGGAGAGGGGCAGGACGTACCCGAAGGAGAGGCCGTGCCGCGGCTGCGGGGTGCGGAAGTCCATGAGGTCGACGGCGTCCGGCGCGAAGGCCGGCCGCCGGGTCCGTACGAACCACCCCTGGAAGTGCTGGAGGAGCCGGACGCGGGCCGGCGGCCCGGGCGCAGGGGGCCGGGAGTCGAAGGCCCAGCGGGCGTGGACGCGGTGTTCGGTGCCGTCCGCCGCGCGGCAGGTCACGGTGACGCCGTCGGGGCGGTCGGCGACGGTTTCCGCGACGGCCTGGAGGCGGCGCAGGCCGGTCAGCCTCGGTTCCACGCCCGCGGTGAACGACTCCGAGGTCAGCATCTTGTAGCGCAGCCCGCCCAGGTCCCGGCGGAGCGGACGCCCGTCGGGCGTGTGCAGCCGGACCCGGCCCCACGAGGTGGTCAGCCAGGGGTCGTAGTCGCCGGGGCCCTCTTCCCAGTAGCACCAGGTCCGCGGTGGGGGGCGGAGCGGTCCGGGGGGCGGGTCGACGAGGACGACCGCGGGGGCGGTGACGCCGGGCGGCGGGGCCAGCAGCCGCCACGCGAGGGAGAGGCCGGCCGCGCCGGCTCCGATGACGACCACGTCGCACCGCATGGAACGGGTCCCTCCCGACGGGGAAATGGGGTCGGTGCTCCCGTCGGCGGGAGCCGTCCGCAAGGGAGTACCCGCGCGAGGGCCCGGTGTACTCCCCCGGCTACTGCGACGGGGGGAACCGGCCGCCCGCCCGGCGCCCCGCCGCGCCGCGCCGGGCTGAGGGGGACGCATCGTCGGCCGCTTCCTCTCCGCTGTCGGACGACAGGGGTTCTGCGCGGAGCGGCTCGCCGGATGCGGGAATCCCCGTCAGGTTCCCCTCCGCGTTTTCCGGGACACGGCGAAGGGCGCCCGCGGCGGGCTCTCGCCCGGCGGACGCCCCGGAGACGCGCCGTCCGGCGCGTCGGACGGGCCCGGGGGCCGTCAGCCGGTCTCCAGCAGGCCGGCCCGCAGGCGCTTCATGGTGCGCGCCAGCAGGCGGGAGACGTGCATCTGGGAGCAGCCCAGGCGTTCTCCGATCTCGGCCTGGGTGAGTTCCTCGACGAACCTCAGGTGGATGATGTGCCGGTCGCGGTCGTCGAGGTCGGCGATGAGGGGCGCCAGGGAGTGGAAGTCCTCCACCAGCTCCATGGCGGGGTCCTCGCTGCCGATGAAGTCGGTCAGGGAGGCGTCCCCCTCCTCGTCGTCGCCGCTGAGGGCGGCGTCGAGCGACGAGGAGTTGTAGCCGTTGGAGGCCAGGCGCGCCTCGATGACCTCCTCCTCGGTGAGGCTCATCAGCTCGGCGAGTTCCTTGACCGTCGGCGTCCGGCCGAGGCGCGTGCTCAGCTCCTCGGTCGCCTTGGCCAGCTCCACCCGGGCCTCCTGCAGCCGGCGGGGGACGTGCACGGCCCACGAGGTGTCCCGGAAGAACCTCTTGATCTCGCCGACGATGTAGGGCACGGCGAAGGTCGTGAACTCGACCTCCCGCGAGAGCTCGAAGCGGTCGATCGCCTTGATCAGGCCGATCATGCCGACCTGGACGATGTCCTCCATCTCGTCGGCGCGGTGCCGGAACCGGCCCGCGGCGTAGCGGACCAGGCTCATGTTCATCTCGATGAGGGTGTTGCGGGCGTACTGGTACTCGTGCGTTCCCTCCTCCAGCACCGCGAGTTCCCGGAAGAAGAGCTTCGACAGGGCCCGTGCGTCCTTCGGCGCGACCGCCGACGTGTCCGGGATGATCGGCAGCGTTCCCGCTCCGGCCTCGGTTCCCGTGGTCGACATCGTGGTGATCGTCACACCTTTCCCCTTTCACGTGGATCCCTCGTCGGGATGCGTGGCCCTGTGGTGGCTCGCTTACCCTGGGCTTCCACTTTCACTCCGGTCAATTTTCGGGAAGATTCCGGCGGCCTCCGGAAGGGCGTCCCCGGGGGGCCGGTCGAACGCCTCCGGGCGCTGCGCACCTGATTCTTCCGATGCAAAACGGGCATATGGTCCCTTCCATGTGGTCGTCATTAAGGAGAGTCATGACGCGGGATCCCTCGATGAAGGCGGTCGGATGGGCGCGGTCGCTGCCCCTCGGCAGCAGCGTGAAGACGGCGCGGGACTGGACGCGCGGGCACCTCTCGGCGCTCGGCTGGGACCGCGCGGCGCCGGACACGGCGGACTCCGTGGTGCTGGCCGTCTCCGAGCTGGTGACCAACGCCCACGTGCACGCCCGCAGCGACGCGCAACTCATCCTCACCTGGGACGAGGAGTGCCTGCACGTCACCGTGCACGACGCCTCGCCCCGGGTCCCCGAGCAGCGCCGTCCCGACGACGGCGCCACCGGCGGACGGGGCATGCTCCTGATCGACGCCCTCGCCGACGAGGTGCGGACCCAACCCTGCCCACGGGGCAAGGACGTCACCGCCTGCTTCCGTCCGGCCGCGACCGGCAGCCCGGACTGAGCCGCGCGGCCGGGCGCGCCCCTGCGGCGAACCGCCGGGGGGGGGGGGGGCGGGCGGGGGGGGGGGCGCCCCCGGGGGGCGGGGGCGGCGCCCCCCCCCCGGGGGGGGGGGAGGCGGCGCCGCGCGGGGGGGGGGGGGCCCG
>NZ_JBHYPS010000035.1:65001-84534 GCF_042746075.1 Streptomyces sp. NPDC058758
CACGCTCCCGGCGTGTCCCCGCACGGCGGTTCGCGGTCCGCACCTCAACGCCGGAGGGAGTCGAGCAGCGGCCGCCAGTCGATGTGGCGCTCCTCCGTGCCCTGGGGCACGAGGACGAAGGTGTCGCGCACGAAGCGGGCGAGCTCCTCCCGGTCGCACCGGATCGTGGCGCGGTGGCCGGCGGCGCCGAGCCTCAGGAGGAGCTTGCCGTCGGGGGCGGGGGCCAGGTGGACCTCTCCCTCACCGGTGGGCCGCAGCGATCCGGCGAGGACCATCTCCCGGTCGAGCCGCCACACCACGGACTCCTCGCCCAGGAGGTGGAAGGCGATGCTCAGGGCGTGGGGGTCGCGGGAGTGGTAGCCGGCGGAGGTGTCGATCCGGACCGCGGTGTCCGGGCCGAGCAGGTCCATGGCCATGGGCTGCGTGAGGACGCGCGGCGAGGGGAGCGAGGGGGCGTGGGACTGGGACATGGGGTCCTCCGGCTGGGGGGCGGGCGAGGGGCGGATGCGGTGTCCGCTTGACCCGTCCCGCCGCTCTTACACCTCCCGTACGCCAGACGGATGCGCCGATGATGCCGTGATCCCGTGAAGGCCGCGCGGATGCCTGACCGTCCGTCAGGAGCGGGGACCCCCCGGGCCGCTCGTCCCGCCGTCCGGAACCCTGTCGGCGGGCCCCGCCGCCCCGGGACGGCCCGTCAGGTGCTCGTGGGTGCCGGTGAGCAGGAGCAGCCGGTCGAGGAAGGCCGGCCTGTGGTCGAGGTGCAGCCGTCCGCCCGCCGCCGAGACGAGCCGGTGGAGGGCCAGCAGCGCGGACAGCCCCATCGAGTCGCACAGGGTCATCCGGGCGCAGTCGAGGCGGACGTCCGAGGGGCGGGGCCCCGTGGCGAGGCGGGTGCGGACCGCGTCCAGCAGCTCGTCGGCGCTGTCCCAGGCGAGGTCGCCGGCGAGGTGCACGCGCAGGGTGCCGTCCGCCGCGGTGACGGCCTCGGCCGCGAAGGAGTGGTCGTGGGTGTTCACGAGCGGGGCCCGGGGGCCGGCGGACGCGGTACGCGGACGAGGGCGGCGCGGCCCGCGGCGAGGTGGGCCCGCGCGCGGGGGAAGTCGCGCTGGGCCTGGGCGAGCAGGTCGAGCGCGGCGACCAGGGCGTCCCCCGCGACGCCGCGGGCCCGGAGGACGCCGGCGGTCCAGGTGACGAAGCCGGTGAACAGCTCGGGGTCGTCGGCGTAGAGGGACGCGGCGAGGAAGTCGACGATGTGGGCGAGGTCCTCCGCCGTGCGTTCCCGTTGCCGTTCGTCGTAGGAGGCCATCGCAGGGACGGTGTCCTCGAGCCCCCGCAGGACGTGGCGGACGAGCTGGGGCCGGGCCCGGGTGACCAGGGTGTACTCCTGGTCGGACAGGTGGGGGAGGCCGACGGCGGGGTCCGTCCGGGGCCCGCCGGGGCGCGTGGGGCCCTCGGCGAGGAGGTCGGCGGCGGCACGCGCGTCGGACGCCCACCCGTCGGCGCCGAGCAGGCGGGCGTACCTGCCGTCGGGGCCGAAGGCCGCTCCCCCGACGAGGACGGGGAGGCCGACGGCCTGGACGGCGGTGACGGCGGCGTGCGCCGTGGGGAGCCGCACCGGCAGCGAGGACGAGAGGGCGACGACGTCCGTGCCGGTCTGGTGCAGGTGCGCGATGAGGTGGGGGGTGGGGACGTGCGCCCCGAGGTAGTCGACGAGGAAGCCCCGGCCGCGCAGGACCTCGGCGAGGAGCCGGGCGGGCAGGGCGTGCCATTCGCCGTCCACGCAGGCGACGGTGACGCGCCGGGGGGACCCTCCGGGCTCCGGGCGGTGGCCGGGCGCTGCGGCGGGGGCCGGGGTGCGGCGGGCGAGGGCGGCGACGACGCGCTCCTGGATGGCCGTCGCGGCGTGTTCCTGGGCGACGCCGATGCGGCCTGCGGCCCATTCCCCGCCGAGCCTGGCCTGTGCGGCGCCGATCACGTCGAGCAGGAGGTCCTCCGCCGGGACCCCCTCGTCATGGGCGTCGAGAACCGCGGCGGTGGCCTCGGCCTCGTCCCTCGCCCGGAGTGCCTGCCACAGTCGTCGGCGGGTCGCGGCGAGATCGGTGGACGGGGTGGTGCGGGTGTTCATGCGGTGTTCCTGTCCGGAGCGCGGTCGCTCCCCGCGGACGGGCGGGTGGTGTGCGGGGCGGTGATGGCGACGACCGCCATGTCGTCGTGCGGGCCGCGGCCCACCCAGTCGCCGGCGATCATCTGCACGCGTTCGACGACGGCCTCGGCGGGGAGGCCGGCACAGTCGGCGAGGGCGGCCCGGAGCCGGTCCTCGCCGAACATGGACGAGCCGAGCGGCCCGCCCCGGGCCTCCGTGATGCCGTCGGTGTAGAGCAGGCAGGTCTCCCCCGGCGCCAGGTGCACGGTCGCGGAGCGGCAGGGGACCTCGGGGAGCGCGCCCACCAGCGTTCCGCCGGTGTCCGCCTCCTCCACGTGTCCCGTGGCGCGCAGGATCAGCGGGCGCGGGTGGCCGGCGCTGGTCAGCCGCAGCCGCACCCGGCCGTCCGTGCGCCGCACCGAGGCCAGGACCAGGGTGGCGAAGCGGGTGTGGCGGGAGTTGAGGAGGGCGCCGTTGAGGAGCCTCAGGACGTTCTGGTGGTCGTCGGCGAGGGGCAGCAGGGCCTGGACCGTGCTGCGGATCCTGCCCGTGAGCACGGCGGCCTCCAGCCCCTTGCCGCACACGTCCCCGAGGA
The DNA here is from genome assembly GCF_042746075.1 of Streptomyces sp. NPDC058758. Classification (NCBI taxonomy): domain Bacteria; kingdom Bacillati; phylum Actinomycetota; class Actinomycetes; order Kitasatosporales; family Streptomycetaceae; genus Streptomyces; species Streptomyces sp. NPDC058758. Next base: position 67,740 of record NZ_JBHYPS010000035.1, read on the forward strand.
CGGCGAGCGTCTCCTGGCCGGCGTCGGTGCCGGGGTGGACGTCGTAGAAGTCGCCGCCGATCCGCTCCGTGTCCTGGGAGGTCCGGTAGCCGCCGGCGAAGTCGACCCCCCGCACGTGGTGGAGCTGCGGCGGGAGGAGTTCGGCGATCAGGGCGCGGGTGACGCGCGCCTGTTCCGCGTAGAGGCGGGCGGCCGACAGGGCGGCCCCGGCGCGGGCGGCGAACAGCCGGGCGAAGAGTTCCTCGGACGCGTCGAAGGCACTCTGTCCGCCGCGCCGGAGCAGGATCAGGGCGCCCGCCGGCACGCCGTGGCCGGGCAGCGAGGTGACGGCGACGGATCCGGGAGGTTCCCCGAGGGCCTCGGGGACGGCCCACCCCGGGAGTTCGGCGGGGTCGATCCAGCGGGCGGGCACCGGGGGGAAGCCCTGGAGGGCTTCCGCCAGGCCGGGGACGGACGCCGGGTCCATCGCGACCTGGCTCCGGTCGAACCTCTCCCCCACCGCGGTGACCACGGGGTACCGGTTCCGCACGGACGGGGAGATCACGAGCGCCGCGTCGCCGAGGTGGGCCGCGGCGAGGAGCGCCGCCTTCTCCAGGCACCGGTCCGGGTTGAGCGAGGACAGCAGCTGGGTGGACGCCTCGGTCAGGAGCGCGGTGCGCTCCCGCTCGGTCCGCAGGGCGTCCTCCGCGGCGGTCAGGTCGGAGTCGTCGACCAGCCACCAGGCCACGTCGCCGTCGCCCGACTCGGTGGGGTGGGCCCTCAGGAGGCGGCCGTCGTGGCTCCCCCGCAGCGGCGTGCCCCGGGGGCGCGTGGGGGCCGCGTCGGGCGGCGCGCCCCGCGGTGCGGCCAGTCGCCGGTGGGCGTCGGCCAGCCATCCCGGGACGACACCGTCCAGCCACTTGCCGACTCCCATCCGGGGAAAGAGGTCGGCCGCGGCGTCGTTGAACTCCACGACGCCCCCTTCGCGGTCCGCCACCACCGCCGGGTGGGGTGAGCGGAGCCAGGAGGTGCCCGTGACACCCCGGCCGGCCCGGAATCGGCCGGATTCGTCTTCGGAAACAGTCATATGCGTGGCCCGTGTGCCGTGGCCCGCCACCTTCCCACTCGGCGTCGGCTTGTCCATCTACCCTTCCCCAGGGCGTGCCGCACATCAAGTGAAAGCCGCTCTTCCGGGAGCCGTCCGTCTTTCCCGCGCCATATCGTCACCGTTCCGACACGAGGGCTTCACCCTGGGTGCACCTCGCGGGTCTCCTCTCCGGCCGGCCCCGGGGACGGCGGGCCTGCCGGGGCGTTCACGTGGCGGTGAGGACGAGGACCGCCCGGTCGTCGTCGATCTCCTGCCCCCCGGTGAACTCGCGCACCGCGCGGGTGAGGGCGTCCACCACCTCCTGGGCCGAGGGGCGGGGCGGGGTCCCCGCGACGGCTTCGACGAGGCGTTCCTCTCCGAACTGCTCGCCGTCGTCGTCGCGGGCCTCGGTGATGCCGTCGGTGTAGAGCAGCAGGCTCTCGTGCGGGTCGAGGTGCAGGGTGCGGGAGACGACGTCCACCTCGGGGGAGATGCCGAGCAGGGAGCCGGGGGCGTCGACGAGGCGGGTGGTGTGACGGGAGTCGAGGTGGAGGGGCAGGGTGTGGCCCGCCCGGACCAGTTCGACGTCCAGTCCGTGACCGGTCGGGGTGAGCCGGCCGTACACGAGGGTGACGAAGCCGGTGCCGTGGCTGCCCGGCCTGTTGACGAGGGCCCGGTTGACGGCCGCCACGACGTCCTCCGGGCCGGGCAGGAGGGGGGTGACGGCCCGCGCGGTGTGGCGGACGAGGGCGGTGGTCGTGGCCGCGATGGCGCCGCGTCCGCAGACGTCGCCGAGGAGGAACGCCCACCGGCCGTCGTCCAGGGGGAAGACGTCGTAGAAGTCGCCGCCGATGTCGAGGCCCTCGCCCGCGGGGTGGTAGGAGGTGGCGACGTCCGCGCCGGGCACGTCGGGGAGTTCCGGCATGAGCAGGCCGGCCTGGAGGTCCCGGGCGAGGGTCACCCGGTGGGTGTACTGGCGGGCGTTGCGGGCGGCCGACGCGGCGCGCCGGGCGAGTTCCTCGGCGAGGGCCACCCGGTGTCCGTCGAAGGGGTCCTCCTCGTCGGAGAGCAGGGTCACGGTGCCGAAGGCGGTGCCCCGGTCGAGCAGCGGGACGCACAGGTAGCCCGTCACGCCGAGGTCCTTCCAGGGGCCGGGGCCGGTGGGGGCGCGCCGCGCGATCTCGCTCGCGCGGGTGGCGAGGACCCGGGCGACGGCGTCGTCGTCGGCGTCGTAGACGGGGAGGTGCGAGGCGAGGACCCGCCGCCGCCGTTCGTCCGGGGCCGCCGTGGCGACGCGGCGCAGGCGCCCGTTCTCCACGACGTCGACGGCGCACAGCGGCGCCAGCCTCGGGGCGCAGGAGTGGGCCAGCCGCTCCAGGGTCTGGGCGGCGTCGAGGTCGACGGTGAGGGCGGTGCTGGCCTGGAGGAGGAAGGCGAGGTCCTCGCGGGCCGCCCGCTCCCGGGCCTCGGCGGCCCAGCGGGCCGTCTCGGCCCGCTGCCGTTCGACGGCGAGGGCGGCGGTGTCGGCGAAGAGCCGCGCGAGGGCCAGGTCGGCCTCCTGCGGGGCTCGCGGGGTGCGGTGGTACATGGCGAACGTGCCCAGGAGGGCGCCGTCGCTCCCCAGGACGGGGGTGGACCAGCAGGCGGCCACTCCGGCCCGCCGTGCGAGGCCTCGGAAGTCGTCCCACAGGGGGTCCGTCGCGATGTCGGTGACGATCACGGGAGCGCGGCGGTGCGCGGCGGTGCCGCAGGAGCCGACGCCCTCGCCGACGGCGATGCCGTCGATGGCCGCGTTGTAGAAGTCGGGCAGGCCGGGGGCCGCTCCGTGGCGGAGGCGCCGGCCGTCGTGGTCGGCGAGGAGGACGGAGACCACGAGGTCCTCGGGCCAGAGTTCCTCTATCGCCCGGGCCATTCCGTCCAGGACCTCGTCGAGGGGGGCCTGCCGGGCGATCTGCTCCAGGAGGACGCGGTGTTCCGCCGTGAACCGCTGGGCCTGCTTGACCTGGGTCGTCTCCACCCCGATGACGCGGACGCCGGTGACGTTGCCGCCGGAATCGACGCGCGGTTCGTAGGTGAGGTCGAAGAACGCCTCCCGGGAGCGGCTCCTGTCGCCCCGGACGATCCTGGCGTCGCGGCCCGTGTGGGGTCGGCCCGTCCGGTAGACCCGGTCGAGGTAGGCGAGGAGTTCCTGGTCGGCGGGGTCGGACAGCAGGCGTCCGAGGGGTACGCCGGTGCGGACGCGCCGCCCGGCGCCGATCGCGCCGAAGAAGGCGGGGTTGGCGCTCTCCACCACGTGCGCGGGTCCGGCGAAGGACGCGAAGACCGCGGCCGACCGGCCGAACAGGGTTCTGAGGTCGTCGTCCGCCGGGCCGGCGGCGGCCGGACCGGTGTCCCCCGCCCGGTCGGGCCGGTGTGACTGCTGACCCGGTACACGCCTCATGTGGTCTCTTTCCCGTTCTGCCGCGCCGGTCCTCCGGCTCCGGTGGCGATGTCCCGCCCGGCGGCGAGTGCCTCGTGCACGTCGGGGTGCACGGTGAAGATCTGGTCCAGCCCCGTCAGGGTGAAGAGGCGGAGGACGGTGCGCGGCACGGCGGCGAGCGCCAGGCGCCGCTGCCGGGCCTCCAGGCCCCGGTAGAGCCGCAGCAGCGCGCTGACGCCGCTGGAGTCGCAGAAGGTCAGCGCGCCCAGGTCGGCCACGACGGTGCCCTCCCCGCCGCCCGGTGCCGTCTCCCTCCGTCCGGCCTCGTCCAGCTGGACGACGCTGTCGTGGTCGAGTTCACCGCGCAGTACCAGCACCGTGCCCCGCCCCTCCGCCCTGACCTCGATCGAGAACACCCTCGACTTCCTCCGTGTACGGCTCCTGCGTGGATGCCTCCAAGCCGGGAACCGGCTCCGGCATCTTCCCTGTTCCTCGTTCCCCCGCCCTTCGGATTCATCGCGGGGCCCCGCGTTTCGGCACCGGGTTCGGGGTCATCCGGTTCCTCGGACATGGTCCTCGACCCGGAAGGATTCCGTCGTGCCGGTCATGCTGGCTCTGGTGTTCGGTGTCGGAGTGGCGATGGCGTGGTGGAGCGTCACGCCCGTCCCCGGAGGGCCGCGGAGGAGGTCCGGGTGACGGCGGGGGTCACACCTCGCGCCACTTCGCCTGGCCGAAGGAGAAGAGCCCGAAGAGCACGAGGCCGGCCGCCACCGCCAGCAGCAGCCCGGGTCCCGCGGGCGTCTGGGCGAAGGAGCGGATGCTGTCGTCCATCCCCTTGGCCTCGCTCGGGTCGAACGCGAGCGCCGCCCGCACGCCGGAGAAGCCGAGTGCGGCGAAGACGAGGCCGCGTCCGACGCCGCCCGCCACTCCCGTCACGTCCATGAAGCGGCGCGGGTACGTCCCCAGCCGCCCCCACGCGAGATGGTCGCGGTACTTCCGCAGCACCGCCCTGCCGGCGATCCAGACCCCGGCCGCCAGGATTCCCACGGCCACGGCGCCGACCCACCAGCGCCCGCCGGGCAGCTCGAGGAGACGGCTGGTGACGTCCCGGCTCTGGCGGTCGGTCGAGCCCTCGCCACTCCCCCGCTCGCCCGCCGCGAAGGACAGGACGAGGAAGGCGGAGCCGGCGTAGAAGACGCACCGCCCGGCGGACAGGGCCCGCTTGTGCGCCTTGTCCCCCTCCGGTCCGGACCCGCCGAGGACGGCCTCCGACAGCCGCCAGGCGGCCATCCCGGCGAGGCCGGCGCCGAGGGCCCAGAGCAGGACGGTGCCGAAGGGGGTGGCGGCGACGTGAGCGACGGCCCCGCCCCGGTCCGCCTGCTCGCGCGTCCCGGTCAGGCCGATGTGGACGGCCAGTGCGCCGACGAGCAGGTACAGCACTCCCCGCGCCGCGAAACCGGCCCGCGCGGCCGCCCGTATGCCCTCGCCCGCCGCCGCTCTCGCGGGTACGCCGGCGTGCGGCCTCGATGTGGTCATGTCGACTCTCTCCTCCCGGTCGGTCTTCCGGGTGCCCCGTCCGCGCCGGACCATTCCCCACCGGGTTTCGCGCACGGACGAGTGGTCAGGCGGACGGGAGGACACGTCCCGACTCGAGTGCCAGGAGGCGCACATGAACGGCTGGCGTATGGCCGCGGCCTGCCAGGAGGTCGACCCCGATCTGTTCTTCCCGGTGGGGGCGGGCTCGCCCGCGCTCGCGCAGGCCGAGGAGGCCAAGAAGGTCTGCCGGCGCTGTCCGGTGCGGGAGGAGTGCCTGCGCTCGGCCATGGCGCAGTCCCACCCGCCGGCGGGCGTGTGGGGCGGTCTCACCGAGGCCGAACGGGGTGCGCTGCGAAGGCGGTCGCGCCGCGGGGCGGAGGAGCGGCGTTGAGGGCCCGCGGGTCCGCGGTCCCCGCTGTCGGCCCGGGCCGGGTCACCCGGCCCGGGCCCCGGCCTGCCGGGCCCGACCCGGTCGTCCTACTCGGGCAGGAGGGAGAGGCACGCGCGGACCCGCTTCCCCTCCGGGAGGGGCTCCACGGTCAGGCTCTCGCAGACGGCGACGACGATCTCGACCCCGTGCTGCCCGATGCGGCGCGGGTCGTGCCCGCGGGGCACGGGGGCGGCGGGCTCACGGTCGAAGACGGAGATCTCCAGGGTGTCCTGGCGCAGTTCCAGCAGCAGCCTGCACGGGCCGGCCGCGTGCCGGACCGCGTTGGTCACCAGTTCGCTGACCACCAGCTGCGCCAGTTCCACCCGCTCGTCCGCCACCGGTTCGCGCCGCACGGACGGAGCCGTCGCGAGGAAGTCCGACGTGAAGGCGCGGGCGGAGGCGATGGCGCCGGTGTGGGGGGCGTCGCCGTAGACGGCGCTCGCGGACAGCAGGGGCTCCGGTGCTGCTCGCTCCGCGGTGATCGCGTCCGTCATGGCGCTGGTACTCCCCTCGTCCGGTTGGGTGGGCGCGGTTGGGCACCTCGTACTCCGCCTTTCCCCTCTTCTCGGATCCCACACCGCCCGCAACCAGGATCACACCGACCGGCGGCATCTCAGGATCTCAGGGGGCCGCCGGTGGGGACGGGTCGGGGCCCCCTCTTTCCCGTCCGAAGCCCCGGCCCCGTGTCCCCGCCAGTCGAGGCAGAGCACGAGGACCGCGTCCGGTGTGGCACGGGCGGCGTCGCGCAGGGCCCGGACGACGGCGCGTGGGGCGTCCGCGCCGCTCAGGCGGCCCGCCCCGGCCAGGGCGCGGGCGACGGGACCGTCCGCCGGTCCGTGGTGTCCGGCGGACGGGGGTTCGTCCGTGCCGCAGGCGACGAAGAACAGCCGGTCGCCGGGCAGGAGCCGGAGCCGCTGGGTGGCGTAAACGGTGTCCTCGAACATGCCCAGGGGCAGCTGGCGGTCCAGCTCGATGCGTTCGGTCAGGGCCCCTCGGATCCGCCAGAGCGTCGGCGACCCCGCGTCGACGGCCTCGATCCCGCCGGTCGCCAGGTCGAGGCGGACCAGCAGGGCGGCGAGCGGGTTCTTTCCCCGGTACTGCCCGTAGAGCGCCTGGTCGGTGAGGCTGGCCTGGGTCACCAGGTCGAGTCCGGCCCGCCGGGCGTTGCGGATCGCCGTCAGGGCGAGGGTGCTCACCAGGGCGGCGGGGGTGCCGGGGCCGGTGCCGTCGGCGACGACGAGGAGGAGTTCGTCCTCGGTCGCGCTCCAGTCCAGGAGGTGGCCTCCGGAGGTGTAGGCGGGCTCCCAGTAGGCGTGGAGGTCGAACGCCGGTCCGGCGCAGGCCCGGCCCGGCAGGGTGTCCCACTGCATCTCGCCGGCGACGGTGAGGGCGCGCGTCCTGCGGGTGCGGCGGTACAGGTCGGTGTGGCGGTCGGCGACGCGCAGGGCGTGTCCGAGCGTCTCGGCGACCCGGGCGAGGCTGTCGGCTGTCTCCGGGGTGGCCCGCTCCGTGGGCAGGCCGACCACGAGGACGCCGAAGCGGTCCCCGCGGACCGTGACGGGAAGGTAAACGGTCGCCGTGGGGCCGACATCACGGAAAAGATATGGTTGCTGCGTGCGGAAGACGTGGCCCGCGGGCCCCGAGTCCACGGGCACGTGCGGCATCCCCGCGGGTGCCTGCACGGGTTCCACGGGGCGCAGGGACGTGAATCCGTAGTCGATGAGCAGCAGGTCGGCACAGACCGCGGCGTACAGGTGCGCGAGACTGGTACGGAGGGAGTCCAGGAGGAGGTGCGGTGCGGCCCCGCGCAGTGCGCCTTCCACTGTCACGTGTCGGTCCACCGGATCCGTACCGCCTTCTGGAGAGATGTGGAGATGACCGGTCCGTCGGAAGGCCGACGGCCTCGGCCCCGGACGTCCGAGGAGTGTCGGCAGGCATGAAGAGCAACCCCGCCCCGCCCCCGGGGGAAGCGCAGCGGACGGCCGAGGCCGCCCGAGAACTCATCGAGCTGTTGGAAGTGCTGTGGGAGCGCGGTCGGGACATGGTGTCGGCGACACCGGTCTCGGCGAGTCAGCTGCGCGTGCTGTACAGCCTGGACCGCGAGGAGGGCATCAGCCTGCGCACGCTGGGCGACCTGCTCGGCTCCGCGCCGCCCTCGGTGAGCCGCATGTGCGACCGGCTGGAGGCGCTGGGGTTCGTCCAGCGCCTGCCCAGTTCCGTGAGCAGGCGGCAGCTGGAGCTGCACCTGACCGCCCACGGCAAGGCGTACCTGCGGGAGCTTCGGGTCCAGCGCGAGGAAGCACTGCTCGCGGTCATAGCGGACATGTCGCCGACGAACCGCAAGGCCCTGTTGCGGGGGCTCAGCGGGTTCCACGAGGCTCTGGAGGGAAGCGGACCGGCCGCCTCGTCACGCTCCCGCACGCCGCTGAAGGACGTCAGTTCGGCCTGACCTCCGCACGGCGCCGGCTCCGGCCGGCCGCGCACCCCATGTCCTCATTGCCACCTCTGGTCGTCCTCGACGCGTTCCACCGGACACCCGCCGGATGTTGCCCCAAGGATACAGTTGTCACAAGGCAACTGTTGACGCGGTGCCGTACCAGTCGAGACAGACGACCAGGGCGTCGTCGTCCAGCGGCCCGGCACCGTGATGGGCACTCAACTCCCGCAGCACCGCCTGCGGCACCTGGGAGGGCGGCAGCAGCCGCGTCCCGCGGAGCGCCCGGGCCAGCGCCCGGTCCCCGTAGCTCTCCCCGGCGGGCGAGACGGCGGCGTACACGCCGTCGCTGCCGAACAGCAGGCGGTCCCCCGGCCGGACGGAGAACCGCTCGGGGACGTAGACGGTGTCCTCGAACATGCCCAGGGGCAACTGCGCCTCGAAGCCCACGGATTCCACCGTGTGGCCCCGCAGCCGCCACAGCCGGGGCGAACCCGCGTCCACCGCCTCCACCTCGCCCGTCGCCAGGTCGAAGCAGAGCAGGAGCACCGACACGAAGGCGCTGCCCCGGTACTGCGCGTACACGGCCTGATCGGCCAGCGCGGCCTGGTCCGCGAGGGCGAGACCGGCCCGGCGTGCGTTGCGGAGCGCGTTGATCGCGAGGTTCGTCAGCAGGGCGGCCTCGATGCCCTCCCCCATGCCGTTGGTGACGGTCAGGGTCAGCCGGCCGTCCGAGACCGACCAGTCGTAGTTGTCCCCGAAGATGGCGTAGGCGGGCTCCAGATGGGCGGCGAGGGCGAACTCGGGGCGGGCGCAGGCGCGACCGGGCAGGAGCTGCCACTGCATCTCCGCCGCGAGGGTCAGCCGGGTCGCCCGCCGGGCCAGGACGTAGAGGTCCGTGTCGCGCTCGGCCACCAGGATCTCGTGGCCGAGCGCCTCGCAGACCTGGGCGAGCCCGGGGAGCAGGGGCCGCAGATCGGTCCGGGGCGGCAGGACGGCCGTCAGGACGCCCAGCCGTTCGCCGCGGACGGTGACGGGCAGGTGGAGCAGGAGCGCCTCCTCCTCCCTCAGGACGTACGGCTCCTGGGCGCCGAAGGCCCGCCCCTGGGGGCTGTCGTGGATCGGTACCGACGGTTCCGCCCCGGCGACGCGCTCGACGAGCTGGAGCGACCGCAAGCCGTAGTCCGCCAGGCGGAGTTCCGCCCGCACGGCGCCGCAGTGCTTCCGCAGGGCCTCCTCGACGACGTGCACCAGCTGGTGCGGAGCCGCCCGGCGGAGCGCCTGCTCGATGTCGGCGATCTCCTGCACGCTCTCCTCTTCCTTCCTCCCCCGGGCCCGGGACCGGGCCGTCCTTCCGTCATCTCCCGGCGCCGGCCGCGACCAGCGCCTCCGCCACGCCCTCGTGCGGCGGGAGGGTCATCGTCACCCCGGTGATCTCCAGGATGCGCCGCACCGCCGGGGTCGGCGCGGCGAGGTGCAGGTCGCCGCCGGTCTCCCGCGCTCGGGGAAGCACTCTGAGGAGGACGTTCAGACCGGACGAGTCCATGAAGTCGAGGGCGGCCAGATCGAGGACCAGGTGGCACCGCCCGAGGCCGAGCTGTTCGGTCATGCGCTCCTCGAGCCGGGCGGCCGTCTCCATGTCCAGTTCACCCCCCACGGACAGCACCGCCGTGCGGGGATCACGGATCTCCACACCGACATCCAGGTTCGGTTCCTGCTCGGGCATGTTCCCTGCTTTCCGGGTGGGGGGGGACGGGGGCGAACGGTCGGGAGGTACGGGGGTCGGAAGGTCAGAACACCTGGAACCCGACCACACACGTGTCGTCGTCGGTGTCGGACTTGCTGCGGGCCAGCAGCTGGTCGAGCCGTCGTTCGAGGCTCTCGGAGGGCATCCGGGCGACGGTGAGCAGCTGGGCGACGGAGTCCTCGACGGCGGTGTCCCGCCGCTCGACGAGCCCGTCGGTGTACATCAGCACGGTGTCGCCGGGTTCGAGCCGCAGCTCGTCCTCCTCGTACTCGGCCTCGGCGAGCGCCCCGAGCAGCAGTCCGCGCAGCAGCGGCAGGTCGGCCGCCTCCTCCCTCCGGACGAGCACCGGCGGGAGGTGCCCCGCGCGGGCCCAGCGCAGGGTGCGGTCCTCGGGGTCGTAGACGCCGCAGACGGCGGTGGCCGTGACGTGGGCGGTGAGGTGGTGGGCGACGCTGTTGAGCCAGGACAGCAGCTGTCCCGGCCCCGCGCCCGTGACGGCGAGGCCGCGCAGGGCGTTGCGCAGGACCACCATGCTCGTCGCCGCTTCCACGCCGTGGCCCGCGACGTCCCCGACGCACAGGAGCACCTTCTTGGACGGCAGCACGACGGCGTCGTACCAGTCGCCGCCGACCAGCGACTCGGACTCGGCCGGCCGGTAGCGGACGCCGACGTCGAGGCCCGGCGCGTCGAGCGGCGGCTTGGCCGGCGGCATGATGGCGTGCTGGAGCTGGAGGGTGAGCCGGTTGCGCTCCTCGGCCGCCTCCTCGGTGGCGGCCAGCCGGTCGCGGGTGGCCGTGAGGGCGACCTCGGTCCAGTGCTGCGCCGAGATGTCCTGGTAGGCCCCCCGGACGGCCTGGATCCCGTCGTCGGAGCCCAGGACGGGTTCGGCGGTGACCCGGAGGTGGCGGGTGACCCCGTCGTGGCGCAGCATGCGGAAGGCCGCGGACCCCACCCGCCGGCGGCTCAGCACCGTCCGGAGGAAGCGCCGGATGGCGTCGGCGTCGTCGGGGTGGGCGTGGGCGGCGAGGTCGCGCAGGGCGACCGGCGGCTCCGCCGGATTGCGGCCGAAGAACTCGAAGAGCTGGCCGTGCCAGGTGATGTCCCCGGTGACGACGTCCTCCTCGAAGGCGCCGACCCGGCCGAGGCGCTGGGCGTGCTGCAACAGGCCGGCGAGGCGCGCCGTCTCGTCCTCCACGCGCCAGATGAGGAGGACGGCCGCCCCGTGACGGCTGATGCTGATGTCCGCCGGCGAGGTGAGCGGGACCTGGTCCACCAGCGCGGTGAGCCGGACGCGGCGCGCACGGAACGGCTCGCCCGTGGCGTAGACCCGCTCGATCCGGTCGAAGAGTTCGCCCTCGCCCGCCATCGCGGGGTACGCCTCCAGGAGCAGCGCCCCGTCGACGGCGCCGCTGGGCCGGCCGGCCGGATCCTGGAAGTGGGCGTTGGCGTGCCGGACGCGGAAGTCGGCGAGCCTCCCCTCCTCGTCCAGGTGGGGGGTCAGGACGAGGGCGGGGTCGTAGAGCCCGTCGGAGAGTTCGGCCAGCTCCGCCGCCGGGTCCCCGGCGGGGACGAGGAGGTGCGCCGCGGCGGCCTGCTCGGGCAGTCCCTCCAGGGTGTGGGCGCAGAGCTCCGCGAGGGCCTCGACCTGGCGTTCCACGGCCTGCGGCTGGGGGTCCAGCGGCCGGTCCCAGCAGATCTCCAGGACGCCGTGGATGCGGCCTCCGGTCCCGGCGGGGACGACGACCCGGCCGCCCTCGGGATGGCGCGCGCGTCCGATCGAGGGAATGCCGGAGACCGCCAGGGAGGGGTACCAGACGGTGCGGCGGCCGGTCAGCGCCTGGCGGGCCGCCGTGGTGACCCCCGGCGGCACGTGACGCCAGCGGGCCGCCTCGTCGAGGCCGAACCCGGCGTGGCCGCGCAGGCTCAGCGAGGCGTCCGGGCCGGTGGTCCAGATGGCCACGGCGACGGCGCCCAGGGGTTCGAGGGCGTGCGTGAGCAGCGACTCGGCGACGGCCTGGGTGTCGTCCGCGCCGAGCACCGCGCTCTCCGCCGTGCGCAGCCGCACGGCGGCCGAGCCGGTGGACTCCCCCTCGCCGGAGGCCGACCTCACGAACGCGTCCGCGGCTTCGGCGACCCGGTCGCGGGCGGCCTGGTTGATGATGTCCGCGGCCAGCTCCAGCCGGGACAGGCCGGCCCGGTCGGCGAGTTCCGCGAGCTGCCGTGCCGCCTGGGCCGGGCCACAGCCCAGCCGCTCGACGATGACGCCCTTGGCGAGTTCGATCAAGGCGCGCCCCTCGGCCGCCGCGTGCGCCGCGGCCAGCTCGCCGCGCAGCCGTTCCACGGTGGCGGCCAGCCGGCCCTCGGCGGAGGCGTCCCGCACCGCCCGCCGTTCGCCCGCGGGCGCGGGAACCGCGCCGTCGGCCGCCTCGGACGCGGGGGCGCCGTCGCCGTGAAGGCCGGCGGACGGCTCTCCGGCCCGGAAACGGGGGCCACTCATGTCGGCGTCTCCTGGGTCAGGGCGGCCTCGGGGCCGCCACACGGACGGGGGCGGGTCGCGCCGGGCGGGCGCGGGGCGAAGGGCCGCCCGGCGGGGGCGGTCACGAGCCTATCCATCGTTCAGCCAGCGGCCGACGCAGGCGATGAGCTCGTCGGCGTCGACGGGCTTGGTCACGTAGTCGCTGGCCCCCGAGGCGAGGCTCTTCTCCCGGTCGCCCGGCATGGCCTTGGCGGTGACCGCGATGATGGGCAGGTCCGCGTACTGCGGCAGCTCCCTGATCCGCGCCGTCGCCGTGTAGCCGTCCATCTCCGGCATCATCACGTCCATCAGGACGAGGGCGACGGCCGGGTTGGCCAGGAGCGTCTCGATCCCCTTCCGGCCGTTCTCGGCGTGCAGCACCGTCATGCCGTGCAGTTCCAGGATGCCGCTGAGGGCGTAGAGGTTGCGGGCGTCGTCGTCCACGACGAGGACGGTCCGGCCGTGCAGCGTGGTGTCGATCGCCTGGGGGGCCGGGGCCCAGTGGTCCCCGCGGACCAGGGGCACGACGTCGCCGGGCTGCTCGGCGGACAGGTGCAGGGCGATCCGCTCGCGCAGCTCGTCGAGGCTGGAGAGGAGCTCCATCGGACGGCGGCGGGCGAGTTCCTGCAGGGTGCCCTCCTCGTCGGCGTGGAGGCGGCGGTTGTTGTGGGCGAGGACGGGGACGGTGCGCAGCGCCTCGTCGCCGTCCATGGCGGCCAGGAAGCGCAGGGCGTCGCCGTCGGCCATGTCGACGTCGAGCACCACGCAGTGGAACGGCTGCGCGGCGAGCGCGGCGGCGGCCTCCTGCGGGCCGACGACCGCGATCAGTTCGATGTCCGTCCGCTCGCCGTGCCCGCCGTCGGCGGCGAGCTGGGTGACCGCGTTCTCCGCGACGACGGCGAGGAGTCCTCGCGGGCGCTCCTCGATCACCAGGAGGCGTCGCGTGGGGCGGGCGGCCGGGTTGCCCGGCGCGAGGAGCGCGGGGCCGCGGACCGGTGCCGGGCCGGGGAGAGCCGGTGGGGCGCCGGCCGGAGGGGTTTCGGAGGCGGGCTGCTCCGTGAAGTCGTCGCGCGTGACCGGCAGGTGGAGGGTGAAGGTGCTGCCCTCTCCCGTCGTGCTCGTGACCGTGAGCGCGCCGCCGAGCAGGTACGCGATCTCGCGGCTGATGGAGAGGCCCAGGCCGGTGCCGCCGTACTTCCTGTTGGTCGTGCCGTCCGCCTGCTGGAAGGCTCCGAAGATGGCCTCCAGGTTCTCGGCGGCGATGCCGATGCCGGTGTCCGTGACGCGGAAGGCGACGACGGGGCCTCCCCGGCGGACCGAGACGGGGAGCTCGTCGTCCGCCGCCGGTTCGATGCGGAGCTCGACGGCACCCTGCTCGGTGAACTTGACGGCGTTCGACAGCAGGTTGCGCAGCACCTGCCGGAGCCGGGAGTCGTCGGTGACCAGGTCGACGGGGACGCCCGCGGCCGTGGAGACGGTGAAGGCGAGTCCCTTCTGCGAGGTGAGGGGGCGGAAGGTGGCCTCGACGTAGTCGAGGAGCCTGCGCAGGGGCACGCGCTCCGGGTTGAGGTCCATCTTTCCGGCCTCCACCTTGGACAGGTCGAGGATGTCGTTGATCAGCTGCAGCAGGTCGGATCCGGCCGAGTGGATGATCCCGGCGTACTCGACCTGCTTGGCCGTGAGGTTGCGGGTCGGGTTCTGGGCGAGCAGCTGGGCCAGGATCAGGAGGCTGTTGAGGGGGGTGCGCAGTTCGTGGCTCATGTTGGCCAGGAACTCGGACTTGTACTTCGAGGCCAGGGCGAGCTGCTGGGCCCGGTCCTCCAGTTCCTGCCGGGCCTGCTCGATCTGGAGGTTCTTGGCCTCGATGTCGCGGTTCTGCGTGACGAGCAGGGCCGCCTTCTCCTCCAGCTCGGCGTTGGAGCGCTGCAGCTCCTCCTGCTGGACCTGGAGCTCCTCGGTGCGCGAGCGGAGTTCGCCGGCCAGCCGCTGGGACTCGTCGAGCAGTTCGTCGGTACGGGCGTTGGCGACGATGGTGCTGAGGTTGACGCCCACCGTCTCCATGAGCTGCTCCAGGAAGTCCCGGTGCACGGAGGTGAAGGGGGTGAAGGACATGAGCTCGATGACGCCGAGCACCTGGTCCTCGACGACGACGGGCAGCACCACGAGGCTGCCCCGGTCCGTGCTGCCGAGGCCCGAGGAGATCGTGACGTAGTCGGCGGGGACGTTCTCGGCGGCGATGGTGCGGCGGCTGCGGGCGGCCTGCCCGACGAGCGACTCGCCCAGCCGGAAGCGGGTCCGGGTCTCCTCCCCGGCGGGTCGTCCGTAGGAGCCGACGAGGCCGAGCTCGACGCCGTCCGGTCCTTCCTCGGCCAGGTAGAAGGCGCCGTACTGGGCGGCGACGAGGGGGGTCAGCTCGTCCATGACGAGTTCGGCGACGACGGCCAGGTCCCGGTGTCCCTGCATCAGCGCGGAGATCCTGGCGAGGCTGGACTTCAGCCAGTCCTGTTCCTGGTTGGCCCGCGTCGTCTCGCGCAGCGAGCCGACCATCGCGTTGATGTTGTCCTTGAGCTCGGCCACCTCGCCCGACGCCTCGACGGTGATCGAGCGGGTCAGGTCGCCCTCGGCCACCGCGCTCGTGACCTCGGCGATGGCGCGAACCTGGCGGGTGAGGTTGCCGGCCAGCTCGTTGACGTTCTCGGTCAGCCGCTTCCAGGTCCCGGAGACCCCCTCGACCTCGGCCTGTCCGCCGAGCCGGCCCTCGCTGCCGACCTCGCGGGCCACGCGGGTCACCTCGGCCGCGAACGAGGACAGCTGGTCGACCATGGTGTTGATGGTGGTCTTCAGCTCCAGGATCTCGCCCCGGGCGTCGACGTCGATCTTCTTGGAGAGGTCGCCGTTGGCGACGGCGGTGGTGACCTGGGCGATGTTCCGGACCTGTCCGGTCAGGTTGTTCGCCATCGAGTTGACGTTGTCGGTGAGGTCCTTCCAGGTGCCGGCCACGTTCGGCACCCTGGCCTGGCCGCCGAGGCGTCCCTCGGTGCCGACCTCGCGGGCCACCCGGGTCACCTCGTCGGCGAAGGCCGACAGGGTGTCCACCATGGTGTTGATGGTGTCGGCGAGGGCGGCCACCTCGCCCTTGGCCTCCACGGTGATCCGCCGGGAGAGGTCGCCGCGGGCCACGGCGGTGGCGACCTGGGCGATCGACCGGACCTGTCCGGTGAGGTTGGACGCCATCACGTTGACGTTGTCGGTCAGGTCCTTCCAGGTGCCCGAGGCCCCCCGGGCGGTGGCCTGGCCGCCGAGGTTGCCCTCGGTGCCGACCTCGCGGGCCACCCGGGTGACCTCGTCGGCGAAGGCCGAGAGCTGGTCGACCATGGTGTTGATGGTGGTCTTCAGCTCCAGGATCTCGCCCCGGGCGTCGACGTCGACCTTCTTCGACAGGTCGCCGCCCGCGACGGCGGTGGCGACGTGGGCGATGGCCCGCACCTGGGCGGTGAGGTTGCCCGCCATCGAGTTGACGGAGTCCGTCAGATCGCGCCAGGTGCCGGAGACGCCCTTCACGTCGGCCTGGCCCCCGAGGATCCCCTCCGTGCCCACGTCCCGCGCCATGCGCGTGACCTCGTCGGCGAAGGCCGAGAGCTGGTCGACCATGGTGTTGATGGTGTTCTTGAGCTCCAGGATCTCGCCGCGCGCGTCGACGTCGATCTTCTGGGACAGGTCTCCCCTGGCGACCGCGGTGGCCACCTGGGCGATGTCCCGCACCTGCGTGGTGAGGTTGCCGGCCATCGCGTTCACCGAGTCGGTGAGGTCGGCCCAGGTCCCGGAGACGCCGGGGACGACGGCCTGCCCGCCGAGGGTGCCCTCCGTACCGACCTCCCGGGACACCCGGGTCACCTCGGAGGTGAACAGGGAGAGCTGGTCGACCATCCCGTTGAACACCGTCGAGATCTCGCCCATCAGCCCGTCCGCCTCGTCGGGCAGGCGGGTGCCGAAGTCGCCGTCCCGGACCGCGGTGAGTCCGGCCAGGAGCTGACGCAGCTCGGGCTCGCTCACCGCGGCCGGGCCACCCCGCCCCCGGTTCGAGGAGTCCCTGGTAGCCGTCTCAGACATGCCTCATCCTCGTTCCCCACCATGTTTCCGTTCACGGACCGCGCGGCACCGGACACGGACCGTACGTCCTTTTTCCCTCTGGACGAGTCCGGTCCGCGATCGTTGCCGTACGGCAATCATGACGACAGTACCCCTCCGTGATCCACAGGAGGAGATCGGTCCCGGGTCATCCGGCCGGAACACGCCGTGCATGCACTGCCGAAACGGGGGCACACGCGCGTGGAACCGGGCGGTCGCCGCCCCGACGACGAAGGGAGCCGTACGTGTTGATGGCCCATCCCGTGGTCCTGCGCGAGCTGGTGGAGCAGTACGAGACCCTGCGGGCGCTGCAGGCGGAGCGCGACGGCGCCGAGGCGCGGCGCCGCATGGACGACCTCGCGTACACGCTGTGCGTGTCCACCGGCACACGTGACGTGGACGCGGCGCTGAGCGCCGCCCGCCGCCGGCTGCTGGAGGCGCCCGTCGGGGAGGACCCCGCGCTGACCGCCTGAGCGCACGGCGTGAAAGGGGCCCGGCACCTCCGTTCGGAGGTGCCGGG
>NZ_JBHYPS010000036.1:0-84439 GCF_042746075.1 Streptomyces sp. NPDC058758
GTTTGGTATTTGTAACATCCGCCGTGATATGCCACTTCTTTCAACGCCCCTGGTTTCGGGCGGGGTGGTTGGGGGGGGGGGGGGGGGGGGGCCCGGGGGCCCCCCCCCCCCCCACCTCGTGGTTCCGTCGGTTCCGGGCCGGCCTAGCGGTCGGTCAGCTCTCCGGTGCCGGCGAGCTGCACGATGGCCGTCCGGTCGAGCGCGCCGCCGTAGGCGCGGACCTCGTCGATGGCCCCGGCGAAGTACTCCGCCGCGCCGAGCGACGAGCGGCCCACCTGGAGGCCACCGGTGGCGGCCCAGGTGGTGAGGTCGTCACCCGTGGCCTTGGCCGCGAGCTGACCGTTCACGTAGAGACGGATCTGTCCCGCGTAGGCGTCGTACACCACGGCCAGGTGCTGGCTGACCGTGTTGCTCGGCCGGACCTCGTCGTCGGTCCACGTGGTGACGGCGGCGCCGGCCGTGTCGGCCGTGCCGACGGCCAGCTGCCACCGCTTGGTCGCGGCCTGGTAGCGGACCTGGACCCGGTTGGTGTTCTTGCCGGGCAGCGAGAACACCGTCTGCGACACGGTGGGGTCGAGCGCGCTCAGCCGGACCCGGGCCGAGAGCGTGAAGCTCGACGCACCCGTCACGGGAGGGGTCGCGGTCGAGGCGTACTCGCCCGCCGCGTCCAGGACCAGGTGTCCGGTCCCCACCAGCGCGCTGTCGGCGAAGTCGTCGTTCGGGGGCACGACGTACAGGTCCGCGCCACCGGCGAGCGTCATCGGCTGGCCGCCTCCGAACTCCGCCACGGTCCCCGAGGTCTTGGCGTTCATCTGCCAGTAGCCCTTGCGGGCCGGGCGTGCCAGGGCGAGGCCGTCGATCTGCGCCGCCACGAGCGGCCGGCTGAAGACCCGGACCTCCGCGAGGTCTCCCTTGTAGTGGTCCTCGTAGCCCGACTTGGTGAGGTGGCGGCCGATCTGGAACGCCCCGAAGGACCTCCACGTGGTGCGGCGCACCGTCTCGCCGATGAGCGTCTTGTTCGCGTACAGCTGGAGCTTGCGGGTGGCGGGGTCGTAGACGGCGGTGAGCAGCACCCACTCGTCCACGACCGGGCCACCCGCGCCGCCGACGGCCTTCCATTCGCCGAGGCTCTCCACGTCGGTGGACGGGACGGAGAACTTCCAGTTCTTGGCGGCGGCGTCGTAGCCGAGGACGAAGCCCGGCTCGCCGGCGCCGTCCTGGCTGACGACCGTCATGTCACGGCTCAGGTCGGCGGGCCGGGCCCACAGGCTGACGCTGAATCCCTTGGACGTGTCGATCACCGAGTGGTCGGCGTCGACCCAGCTGTCCTCGGTTCCGTTGAAGCGCGCCGCGTAGTCGACGATGCCGCCCGGTCCGGAGACACCGAAGGTGACGCCGGGGCCGACCGCCCCCGTGTTGCCGCCCTGTTCGTCGGCGGCGACCTTGCTGGTCACGTCGTCCGCCAGGTTCCACTGCGCGGCCGTGGCGAGACCCGAGGACACGTAGAAGCTGTGCCGGTTGATGGCGCTGGGGTGCGCCGCCTTGTCGACCGCCTTCACGTCGACCCAGTGCGGTCCCGGACGCGTGGGGGTCCAGTTCACGGTGGCGGACCCGCCTCCGGTCGTGTTGGCCACGTCCTTGTAGGGCTCTCCGTCGAAGGAGTAGCTGTACTTGACCACGTCCGTGTCGGGGATGGAGTCGGTGGTGTTGGGCTTGAAGGCGAAGCTTCCGACCGCTCCCACACCGTCGTGGTAGATCGTGTCCTCCGGGTAGCGCGAGCTGGTCACCGTGGGCGCGCCCGGGAAGGTCTTGTCGTAGATGAACTCGCACTTGCCGCTCCACGGTCCCCAGCCGTCGCCGTCGTGGGCGACCACCGACCAGGAGACGACGGTGTTCTCGGGGATCGTCCCCTGGACCACGTGGGTGAACTGGGTCGTGGGAGTGGGCGCCTTGGTCGGCGTGTCGTAGGTGTAGGAGCGGAGCACGTTCGAACCGTCCCGCCACTCGACCTTGAAACGGACCTTGACCTGGTCGTTGTCGTCCTTGTCGTTGGCGTAGGCCTTGAGCGTCGGCAGCACGTCGGTGTACGGGCGGTCGGCGCCCGTGACGCAGGCGCCACCGGGGTTCGACGACATGGCGCCCGGCCCGATCAGGCCCGGCAGCGTGTTGTAGCTGATCGACAGGTAGGCGTTCCCGCAGACCCGCTTCCAGCCGCCGAACGTGGTCTCGTCCTGCGCGCGCAGACCGAGCACGATCGAGGACCAGCCCTCGGTGGCGGCGGTCCGGATGCTGTTGCTGAGCCCGCCGGTCGCCGCGGACTTGATGTTCAGGTTCGCCTGGGACTCACAGCTGGTGGGCTGGATCTTCTGGTCCAGGGTCTCCAGCGTGGTGAGGGTGACGTTCTGCGTGTTGTTCCAGTTGCTGCCCGCGTCGATCCGCGCGGTCTCGCCGGCGACCCGGTACAGCTGGACGGGTTCGGCCCGGGCGTCGGCCCAGTACACGTGCTGGACGCGCGCCGCGAAGTTCGCGCTCAGGATCTGCTTGTTCGCGTAGAAGGAGAGCGGGAACTGGAACATCACGCGGCGCACGCCGACGCCGTTGCACGACACGGGGTTGTAGTCGGTCGGGCACTTGCCGACGCCCGCGCTGCCGGCGTACTGCCACTCGCCGATGGTCGGCTTGCCGTTCATGACGGCGGTCCAGCCGGAGCGGTCGGTGGTCTTCTGGATGGGGTCGATGACGACCGGGAAGACCGTGGACTTCTCCCGCAGCATCTTCTGGTCGGGGACCAGCGTCATCCGGTCCTGCGCGAGCTCGATGCCGAGCGGAGCGGCCTTGCCCCCGCCGCCCGGCCCCTCCAGGGCGGGAGCCGGAGTCCCGGCGGCGGCCCGGGCGGCCGGTGCCTCACCGGACGCCGTCGGCCCCTGGGTGCGGGCGGCCGCCTCCTGCGAACCCGCGGAGTCCCACATGCTCGGGGCGCCGGACTCGAAGACCGTGCCGCCGACCGCGCTGTCCTCGGCGGTGAGCGCGCCGTTCGCGCCCTTCTTGTAGGTGAGCCCCTTGGTCTTGAGACCGAGGTCGAGCCTCGACAGGCGCGCGTCGGCGGCCGCCTCGGGGGTCTTCACGACCAGGAGGTGGGCGAAACCGTTCGCCTCGGCCCGGACCTTCAGGTCGACGCCGGGGAGCGCGTCGGGGTAGGTGGCGGAGTCGCCGTCGAGGACCGGGGCGGGGAGCTTGCCGTAGGGCCAGGTCAGTGACATCTCCCGGCTGCCGCTGCTCATGGTGACGAACGGCTTGCCCGCCTCGCCGCCCGAGAACGTCAGGCCCACGGTGACGGCCTTCGGTCCGACCGTGCCGTCCGGGCGCTTGACCAGCGTCCGGTCGACGTCGACCCACTTGCCGTTCTTCACCGTGTGGACGGGCTCGGTGTACTCCCGTGCCGTGTACGTGCCGTCCGGCGCCGCGAAGACCTCTCGCTGCTCGGTGCGCAGGCCGAGGACTTCGACCTGCTTGTCGTGGGCACGGGCCGAGGCCAGTGCCTGCGCTTCCGTCAGCGCCTCGGCCGGGGCGTCCTGAACGGCCCCGGACTGTGCCGGTCCGCTCGCTTCGGCTCCGGTTCCGGACGCGGGAAGGACGGTGGTGACCGCCAGGGCTCCGGTGAGGAGGGCGATCAGGGAGGCGCGGCGGAGCGGGGAACGCTCCGTACCGGCCCGTGTCGTGTGGTGTCGGCTCATCAGCGGGCCACCGCCCCGAAGGTGTTGTGCTCGGCGGGCAGGCCGTTCAGGCCGGGCTTGAAGGTCCGGCGCGGAGGGCCTGCGGCGGCGGTGTTGTCCCTGCGCTCCCATCCGAAGAGGTACACGGCACTGCCGTCCGGCGGCCCATAGGGAAGGCCGACATAGAGTCCGTCCTCGTTGGCGCTCAGGCTCAGACCCGCGTACAGGCGCTCGCCGGCGACGGCCGGGATCACGTTGTCCGGGGGCGGCAGCGGTGACGGGAAGCCACCGTCCGTCTCCT
The DNA here is from genome assembly GCF_042746075.1 of Streptomyces sp. NPDC058758. Taxonomy (NCBI): domain Bacteria; kingdom Bacillati; phylum Actinomycetota; class Actinomycetes; order Kitasatosporales; family Streptomycetaceae; genus Streptomyces; species Streptomyces sp. NPDC058758. The sequence goes on from NZ_JBHYPS010000036.1 coordinate 4,015, forward strand.
CGGGCTCGATGGGCATGCCCGGCTTCAGGAGGCGGTCGGTCGCGCCCGTGGGCTCGAACATCATGAAGGTGTGCACGGCGCCCCGGTCGGCGAAGCCGTCGCTGTCCTGGCCGGGGACACCGATCGCGAGGTAGGCCGGAGAGATGCCCTTCGGCCGGTAGGCGGCGAGGCGCTGTCCGAAGTAGTCGCCCGCCTCGACCTTGTCGTCGATGTTCGCGCCGTCCTGGTCGATCCAGGCGCTCTCCGTGAACGCGCCCGCGCTGTCGACCGAGAAGAGCTGGACGGAGCCGCCGTCCACGGTCGCGAGGTCCTCACCGGGGGTGCCGACCGCGAGGAGCATCTTGTGCCCCAGGGCGATGTTGCCCGTGGAGTCGACCGCCGCGACCGCCGTTCCGAAGCCGTCGCCGGTCTCACAGCCGCCGTTCACGTTCGGGCTGTCCTGGGTGATCGCGCTCAGCGCCTTGGGGATGTTGGAGGTGAGCGCGTGGTTGAAGAGCGTCACCGCTCCCGCCTGCTCGGCGGTCCCGGTGCCCTCGCCGGGGGAACCGACCGCGAAGTAGTCCGGTGTGGCGGTGATCGACTCGCCGAAGCGGTCGTACGCCTCCACGGCGTCCGGCACCGCTCCGGCCGTCGTGCTCTGGTCCTGGTTGACGACGCCGGCCGTGACCGTGGTGGAGCCGGAGAAGTACACCAGCGCGCCCGCGTCGATCCCCGTGCCGATGTCCTCGCCCGGCATGCTCGCGATGAGGAACGGCACGCCCGCCCGCGTCTTGCCGGCCTCCAGGGCATAGCCGAACCAGTCCTCCGCCTCGGCGGCGATCGCCGTCAGCAGGCCCGTCTGCTGGACGTACTCGACGGTCGCCTTCCCGGCGCCCAGCCCGGCGGTCGACCCGTAGACGACCACGACGCGGCCGGAGTCGACGCCCGTCGTGCCGACGTCCTCGTACGGCGAACCGATGGCCAGGTCGGCGCAGCCGTCGAGGTTGGCGTCGTAGACGGCCAGCGCGTGGCCGAAACGGTCGTCCTCCTCGGACGGACCCGCCTGGGCGGCCTCCTGCGTCAGGGTGAGCGCGCCCACCCCGGCTCCGTACACGACGTGCACGACCCCGGCCTTGGCGACTCCGTTGGCCGTGGCCTCGGGATCGGCGATGGCCGTGTCCCGTATGCCGTCGCCGTTGAAGTCCGAGTCGACTCCGGCGCAGGCCGTGGCGGCCGCGGCCGGCACGCCCAAGGGCTCCGGACCGGCCGACAAGGTGAAGGCGAGGACCGCGGCCGACACGGCCACGACCCCTCGGGCGGTGTTCCGCCCGGTCACGCCTCTTGGCGTGGAACTGGTCTTTCTTCTCACGTGAATGTGCTCATCTCCGTCATGTGACCATCGCTGCCGGACAGCGGTCGGCCCGCAGGATGCGACGGAAAACGAACAAGGCAGCACAGATCAGGCCTGGTGCTCTCACGCACGCAGGCCTCAGCCCCCCATTCCCCCGATGTCGGAATCCCCACCCACGACAACCGCCAAAGCAGCGGAGTCACTGTGCACTTCCTGTGAATGAGAAGCAATGGATCATGTCCGAAATTGATCATTCTCGCCCGAACAATGCCTTCGCGACATGACAAAGTCCCGCCCACACCGTGAGATCGGTGGGGGCGGGACTTCGGTGGACCAGCCGGAGCGTCAGTCCTGGGCCGGGGCCGCGGTCTTCTCGGCCGCCTTCTTGGCCGGGGCCTTCTTGGCGGTCGTCTTCTTCGCCGCCGTCTTCTTCGCGGCCGCCGTCTTCTTCGTGGCGGCCTTCTTGGCGGTGGCCTTCTTCGCGGTCTTCCGGGCGGTCTTCTTGGCCGCCGGGGCGGCCTCGGACTCCTCGGCGGCCGGCTCGGCGTCCGCCGCGGGCTCCTCGACCGGGGCGGCCGGGGCGGCCGCGGGGACCACGATCTCGGCGGCCTCGGCGCCGGCGGGGGCGCCGGCCGGGGCCGTGGCCTTGCGGACCACCCGGCGACGGGCACGCGGCGCGGCGGCCACGGGGGCCTCCTCGACGGCGGGCTCGGCGACGGGAGCGACGACCGGCTCGGGCGCGGCCTCCACGACCGGCTCCGGCGCCGGTACGGCCTCCGGCTCCGGTGCGGCGACGACGACCTCGGCCTCGGCGGCCTGCTCACCGGTCGCGACGACCGGGGAGGTCGCGCGACGGGTGGCACGACGGCGGGCACGCGGCGCGGGGGCCACGGGGGCCTCCTCGACGACGGGCTCGGCCACCGGCTCGGGCGCGGCCTCCACGACCGGCTCCGGCTCCGCGATCGGGGTCGGCGCCGGGGCGGCGGCCGGGGTCACCGGCGCGGTCGCCCTGCGGGTCGCGCGGCGGCGGCCGCGGCCGCGGGTCGCGGCGGCCTCGGCCTCGGCGACGGAGCCGTACAGCTCCTCGTCCGGGGCGATCGGCACCGGCACGGCCACCGGGGCGGCCAGCTCGGCCGCGACCTCGGCCTCGGTCTCCACCGCGGTCTCGGCCTCGTGCGTCTCCGGGGCGTGGGCGTGCTCGTGCACGTGCTCGTCGCCGCCGCGGCCGCGCTTCTTCGCGCGCTTGCCGCCGCCACCACCACCGTGGGTGGCCGGCTGCTCCATGTGGACGATGACGCCGCGGCCGTTGCAGTGCACGCAGGTCTCGGAGAAGGACTCCAGGAGGCCCTGGCCGACCCGCTTGCGGGTCATCTGCACCAGGCCGAGCGAGGTGACCTCGGCCACCTGGTGCTTGGTCCGGTCGCGGCCCAGGCACTCCAGGAGGCGGCGGAGCACCAGGTCGCGGTTGGACTCCAGGACCATGTCGATGAAGTCGATGACGACGATGCCGCCGAGGTCGCGCAGGCGCAGCTGGCGCACGATCTCCTCGGCCGCCTCCAGGTTGTTCCTGGTGACGGTCTCCTCCAGGTTGCCGCCCTGGCCGGTGAACTTGCCGGTGTTGACGTCGACGACGATCATCGCCTCGGTCTTGTCGATCACCAGCGAGCCGCCGGACGGCAGCCAGACCTTCCGGTCGAGCGCCTTCATCAGCTGCTCGTCGATCCGGTAGGTGGCGAAGACGTCGACCTCGCTGGTCCACCGCGTGAGGCGGTCGGCCAGGTCGGGCGCGACGTGCGAGACGTAGCCGTGGATGGTGTCCCAGGCGTCGTCACCGCTCACGATGACCTTGGAGAAGTCCTCGTTGAAGATGTCGCGGACGACCCGGACGGTCATGTCCGGCTCGCCGTAGAGCAGGCTCGGCGCGGACGTCGAGATCTGGCTCGCCTTCTTCTGGATGTCGGCCCACTGCGCCTGGAGGCGCTCGACGTCGCGGCGCAGCTCGTCCTCGCTCGCGCCCTCGGCGGCGGTGCGCACGATGACGCCCGCGTCCTCGGGGACGATCTTCTTGAGGATGGTCTTCAGCCGGGCGCGCTCGGTGTCCGGGAGCTTGCGGCTGATGCCGGTCATCGAGCCCTCGGGGACGTACACGAGGTAACGGCCCGGGAGGGAGACCTGGCTGGTGAGGCGGGCACCCTTGTGGCCGATCGGGTCCTTGGTGACCTGCACCAGGACCGACTGGCCGGACTTGAGGGCGGACTCGATGCGGCGCGGGCCGTGGCCCATGCCGAGCGCCTCGAAGTTGACCTCGCCGGCGTACAGGACGGCGTTGCGGCCCTTGCCGATGTCGACGAAGGCGGCCTCCATCGACGGCAGCACGTTCTGGACCTTGCCCAGGTAGACGTTGCCGACGTACGAGGTGGCCTGCTCCTTGTTGACGTAGTGCTCGACGAGCACGTTGTCTTCCAGGACGCCGATCTGGGTGCGCTCGCCGTTCTGGCGGACGACCATGACGCGCTCGACGGCCTCGCGGCGGGCGAGGAACTCGGCCTCGGTGATGATCGGGACGCGGCGGCGGCCCTGCTCGCGGCCCTCGCGGCGGCGCTGCTTCTTGGCCTCCAGACGGGTGGAGCCCTTGATGGACTGCACCTCGTCCGCGCCGGTGCCGGCTTCGGCCTTCTCGCGGGCCGGGCGGGGCTCGCGGACCTTGACGACCGTGCGGACGCCGTCCTCGTCGGCCGTGTCGCCCTCGCCGGCGGCGTCACCGCTGCGGCGGCGACGGCGGCGACGGCGGCGGGAGCTGCTGCTGCCGGACAGGCCGGAGTCCTCGGCGTCCTCGGACTCCTCCGCCTCCGTCTCCTCCTCGGCGTCCTCGGCGTGGAACTCGTCGGTCTCCTCGGACTCCTCCGCCTCGGCGGACTCGCCCCGGCGGCGGCGACGGCCGCCCCGGCGACGGCGACGGGAGGGACGGTCGCCGTACTCGTCGGCGTCCTCCGCCTCCTCGGTCTCCTCCTCGGCCTCGTCGGCGACGTGCTCGACCTCGGGCTCGTCGGCGACGGTCGACGGGACGGGCTCGACGGCGACGGGCTCGCCGCGGCGGCGGCGACGGCGGCGCGAACCGGTCTCGGCGGGCTCGACGGCCTCGACCGTCCCGGCGACGGTCTCCTCCGTCTCCTCGGTCTCCTCCTCCTCGGCCTCGGCAGCGGCGGCGGCGGCGAACGCGGCGGTCTCCGGCGTCTGGAACATCGGCTCGGCGAAGACCGGGGCCTGGAAGACGGCGACGGCCGGGCGCTCGACGCGCCGACGGCGCGGGGCGTCCTCGGCGGCGGGGGGCTCGGAGGTGAACTGCGGGGTGCTGACGCGGCGGCGGCCGCGGCCACGGGTGGCGGCGGTCTCGGCGGCGGCGACCTCGGCACCGTGCGAGGCGATGGCCTCGACGGTGTCCTCGGGCAGGGCCTCGCCGGCGGCCGGGGCGGCGAGCTCGGCCGCGGCGTCCGGGGCTGCCTCGGGGGCGGTGACCGGCGCGGTGGCCTTGCGGGTGGCACGGCGGCGGGTCCGGGCCGGAGCGGCCTCGACGGCCGGCTCCTCGGCCACGGCGGCGGGCTCCTCGGCGACCGGCTCGGCGGGGGCCTCGGCCTCCGCGGCCGGCGCCGGGGAGGTGACCGGAGCGCTGGCCCGGCGGGTGGCGCGGCGGCGCGGGCGCGCCGGGGCGGCCTCGGGCTCGGCCTGCTCCTCGGCGGCGGGGGCCGGGGCGGCCTCCACGGCCTCCACGTCCTCGGCGGCGGCCGGGGCGGTGACCGGCGCGGTGGCCTTGCGGGTGGCACGGCGGCGGGTGCGGGCCGGAGCGGCCTCGGCGACCGGCTCGGCCGGCTCCTCGGTCACGGCGGCGGGCTCCTCGGCGACCGGCTCGGCAGGGGCCTCGGCCTCCGCGGCCGGCGCCGGGGCGGCCGTCTTGCGGGTCGCACGGCGGCGGGTACGGGCCGGGGCGGCCTCCGGCTCGGCGGCCGGGGTCTCAGCGGCCGGCGCCGGGGCGGTCTCGACGACCTCGGTGGCCTCGGCGGTCTCGCCGGCGGCCGTCACCGGCGGACCGGCGGGCCGGGAAGCGGCGCGGCGCCTGCGGCGCGGCGGCAGCTTGTCACCGGGGGCGTTGCTGTCGTTGTTGTCGTTGGTCTCTTCGAGCATGCGGGCGGTTCTCCCGTCACGCTCCCGGGCGCCGCGTCGGATTCCGGTGGGCGGCACGGACGCGCGTCGAGCGCGGTGCCGCCGTCCGGGGCGCGGGCGCCGCACGGGAGCTGAATGTCTGGCTCGCCGGTTCCGCACGCCCGATGCGTACGGCCTGGCGAAAGTCTTCTGGTCTGTGCGCCGCCCGACCCAGGTGGCTCCCGAGTGCCAGGGCTGCGCTCGACTCCGTCCCCTACGCGGGGCCTGCCTCCGGCGCCGCCGCCGGAGCGGTCGCGGCGGCCGTGGAAGGGGCGGCCGTGACTGCCTCGCGGTCGGGCGCGAGCGGGTCGGTCACCGCGCCGGACTCCTCGTCGAAGAGCCCCTGCGCCAGCCTGGTCACCGCTGCGGGGACCGGCGGCGCCAGGTCGGCCACGGCGCGGAGACCGGACAGGACGTCGTCGGGTCGCACGGCAGGTGTCACGTGCCGAACAACCAGCCGCAGTATCGCACAGGCGTCGCCCGCGGGCCCATCACCCCGGGGATCGCCCTGGGGACGGTCCGCGACGAGCTCGGCGACGGCGGAGCGGGTGTCGAAGGTGCGGACGCCGTTCTTGGTCGTGCGCTGCACCTCGACGGTCTCGGCCGCGAGGAAGGCCTCGACGGCCTTGCGGGCGTCTTCGAGGGGGACGCCGTCGAGCCGGAGCTCCCACACGGAGGCGGTGAGCCGGTCGGCGAGGCCGGAGGTGCGGGCCTCCACGGCGTCGGTGATGTCGAGGCCGGCCGGGAGGGACTCGTCGAGCAGGGCCCGCAGGGTCTCCGGGTCGCGGCGCTCGGTGAGGGCGATCTCCAGGAACTCGGCCTCGGAGCCGGTACCCGTGGGGGCGGCGTTGGCGTACGACACCTTCGGGTGCGGGGTGAAGCCGGCCGAGTACGCCATGGGCACCTCGGCGCGGCGCAGGGCGCGCTCGAAGGCGCGCTGGAAGTCGCGGTGGCTGGTGAACCGGAGGCGGCCGCGCTTGGTGTAGCGCAGACGGATGCGCTGCACCGCCGGTGCGGGCGGCGGGCCTTCGGGCTGTCGCTTGCCCAGTGGTTCTTCTCCTCGGTGCGGGGCGGGCGCGGGTGGCGCTCCGCCCGGAAGTCTGGGGACGTCCCGTGGGCTCCCGCCCGGATCACCCCCGCCCGAAGCGGGGAGATCTCGGGGGCGGGCGCCGCGCCGGGTACGTTCGTTGTACTACCCAGAGTACGCGCCCGGGCCACCTCGGGTTCCCCGCCGGGCCCCGCGGTGCGTCAGCGGGGGCCGCCGAAGAGCGCCGTGCGGACCTCGCGGGCGGCGGCGCGCACGGCCCGGGCGGCGGCGGCGGCCGGCTCCCACGCGTACCGGCGCAGCCGGCGGCCGACGGGGGCGAGGACTGCCCGGTACGCCCAGGCGAGCGGCCGTCCGATCGCGTTCCACAGCACCCGGCGCAGCGCGCGGCCGACGGCCCGCGAGATCTCCCCGGCGATCCGCCAGGCCCGGGCGAGGGCGGCGCCGACGACCCGGAGGACGGGGCCGAGCACGTACCGCCACAGCCACCGCAGCGGGGTCAGGAGCAGCAGGTCGGCCACCCGCCACAGGGCCTTGCCGACCGGGACGAGCACCCACTCCCACAGCCACCGCAGCGGGGTGACGAGCAGCAGGTCGACCACCCGCCACAGGGCCTTGAGGACCGGCAGGAGCACCCACTCCCACAGCCACCGCAAGGGGATGACGAGGAGGAGGTGGATCAGCCGTCCGAGGGCGCGGCCGACGGGGGCGAGGACCCGTCGCCAGAGCTGCCGGCCGCCCCAGACGAGGGCGTCCCAGAGCAGCCGGAAGGGCAGGACGACCACGAGGGCGACGGCGCGGGCCACTCCCGTGAGGCAGCCCGGGTTTTCCGTGTTCATGCCCGGAACGACGACGACGGCCCGGCGAGGGGTTTCCCCTTCGCCGGGCCGTCACCAAGGCGTTACCGGGCTACTTCACCACGGTCAGCGGCAGCAGCTTCTTGCCGGTGGGGCCGATCTGGATGTGGGTGTCCATCTGCGGGCAGACGCCGCAGTCGAAGCACGGGGTCCAGCGGCAGTCCTCGACCTCGGTCTCGTCGAGGGCGTCCTGCCAGTCCTCCCAGAGCCAGTCCTTGTCGAGGCCGGAGTCCAGGTGGTCCCAGGGCAGGACCTCCTCGTAGGAGCGCTCGCGGGTGGTGTACCAGGCGACGTCCACGCCGTACTCGGGCAGGGTCTTCTCCGCGCACTCCATCCAGCGGTCGTAACTGAAGTGCTCGCGCCAGCCGTCGAAGCGGCCGCCGTCCTCGTAGACCGCGCGGATGACGGCGCCGATGCGGCGGTCGCCGCGGGAGAGCAGGCCCTCGACGATGCCGGGCTTGCCGTCGTGGTAGCGGAAGCCGATCGAGCGGCCGTACTTCTTGTCGCCGCGGATCTTGTCCCGGAGCTTGAGCAGGCGGGCGTCCGTCTCCTCGGCCGACAGCTGCGGGGCCCACTGGAAGGGGGTGTGCGGCTTGGGCACGAAGCCGCCGATGGAGACGGTGCAGCGGATGTCGTTCTGCCCGGAGACCTTGCGGCCCTCGGCGATCACGTTCATCGCCATGTCGGCGATCTGGAGGACGTCCTCGTCGGTCTCCGTCGGCAGGCCGCACATGAAGTACAGCTTCACCTGGCGCCAGCCGTTGCCGTAGGCGGTGGAGACGGTCCGGATCAGGTCCTCCTCCGAGACCATCTTGTTGATGACCTTGCGCATGCGCTCGGAGCCGCCCTCGGGGGCGAAGGTGAGGCCCGAGCGGCGGCCGTTGCGGGTCAGCTCGTTGGCCAGGTCGACGTTGAAGGCGTCGACGCGGGTCGAGGGGAGGGACAGGCCCACCTTGTCCTCGGTGTACCGGTCGGCGAGGCCCTTGGCGATGTCGCCGATCTCGGAGTGGTCCGCGGAGGAGAGGGAGAGGAGGCCGACCTCCTCGAAGCCCGTGGCCTTGAGGCCGCGGTCCACCATCTCGCCGATGCCGGTGATGCTTCGCTCCCGCACGGGGCGCGTGATCATGCCGGCCTGGCAGAAGCGGCAGCCGCGGGTGCAGCCGCGGAAGATCTCGACGGACATGCGCTCGTGGACGGTCTCCGCGAGCGGCACGAGGGGCTGCTTGGGGTACGGCCACTCGTCGAGGTCCATGACGGTGTGCTTGGACACGCGCCACGGCACGCCCGAGCGGTTGGGGACGACGCGGCCGATGCGGCCGTCCGGCAGGTACTCGACGTCGTAGAACGCCGGGATGTAGACGCTGCCGGTCTTGGCGAGGCGGAGGAGGACCTCCTCGCGGCCGCCGGGACGCCCCTCGGCCTTCCAGGCCCGGATGATCTCGGTCATGTCGAGGACGGCCTGCTCGCCGTCGCCGATGATCGCCGCGTCGATGAAGTCCGCGATCGGCTCGGGGTTGAAGGCGGCGTGGCCTCCGGCGAGCACGATGGGGTGGTCGACGGTGCGGTCCTTCGACTCCAGCGGGATGCCCGCCAGGTCGAGGGCGGTGAGCATGTTGGTGTAGCCCAGCTCGGTGGAGAAGGACAGGCCGAACACGTCGAACGCGCCGACCGGGCGGTGGCTGTCGACCGTGAACTGCGGCACCTCGTGCTCGCGCATCAGCTTCTCGAGGTCCGGCCACACGCTGTAGGTGCGCTCGGCGAGGACGCCCTCGCGCTCGTTCAGCACCTCGTAGAGGATCATGACGCCCTGGTTGGGCAGGCCGACCTCGTACGCGTCCGGGTACATCAGCGCCCAGCGGACGTCGGCGGACTCCCACGGCTTGACCGTGGAGTTCAGCTCTCCACCGACGTACTGAATCGGCTTCTGCACGTGCGGGAGCAGAGCTTCGAGCTGCGGGAAGACAGACTCGGCAGCAGACATCTCGAACCTTCGTGAGCTGGCAGGGGGGCGACTCTCAAGCGTACCCCGGTGCTCAGCGGCTCAGCGCCGCCCGGATTCCCGGGGCCTCGGCCCGCTTCCACACCTCCGGCAGCTCGCGCTCGGCCGCCGCGGCCGCCGCCTCCTGACGGGCGTGGAGAACGCCCCAGGTGAAGGAGGGTTCGCCGGCGTTCTCGGCCTCGGTGGCGAGGTCCCGCAGGGCGCCGCGGGCGACGACGGCGTCCTGGTGGTCGCCGAGGAGGCTCTGGACGGCCTTCACCCTCTTGGAGAACCGTTTCGCGGGCTTGCCGAGGGTCGGGACGGCGGCGTCGGCGGCGTACCGGGCCCGCTTGGCGGCCTTGCGGGCCTCGTGGAGGGCGACGTCCCGGTCGTGGCCGGGGGCGAGGTCGAGGGCGGGACGGATCCGGTCGGCGAGCCGGCCGTGGTCGCGCCGGATCGCCTTCGGCAGCGCCTTCGCGGCCTTCTTACGTGCTCCGGGGCGCAGCGGCGGGTCGGCGAGCAGGCCGTCGAGGGCGTCGAGGAGCGCGAGGTGGCGGGGCGAGTCGAGGGCGTCGAGGGCGCGGCGGCGGGCCTCGCGGGAGCGGGCGTTGTCCCAGGTGCGGAGCCGGCCGCGGGCGGGGCCGTGGCGCAGTTCGCGGGGCAGCGCGCCGAGCGCGTCGCTCAGCCGGGCCTCCAGGACCTCCTGGTCCCGGGCGTGACCGAGTTCACCGGCGAGCCACTTCAGCTCGGCGCCGACCGGGTCGGTGACGTCCCGGTCGAGGACCTTGCGGTAGGTCTTGAAGGCGCTGCGCAGGCGGCGGCAGGCGACCCGCATCCGGTGGACGGCGTCGGGCAGGTCGCGGCGGACGGCGGGGTCGAACCGGACGAGGGCGTCGACCTGCTCCCGGGCGTACGCGAGGACGGCGGCGCCCGCCGAGCCGTCGGCGTCCGACTCCTTCGGGGCCGGCGGCTCCAGGCCGGTCCCGTGGAGGGCGCGGGCGAGTTTGGAGGGGGCGTCGGAGGGGTGGATGCCGGCCTTCCTGAGCCGCTTCTCGACGGCGTCGAGGACGGCGGGGTCGGCGCCGTCGGCGAGCTCGACCTCGATCTCGGTCCAGGCGGCGGCCGCGCCGGAGCCGTCCGGTGCCGCCGGTGCGCCGGGCGCGTCCAGGAGGCGGTCGGCGTGGACGGTGTCGACGGAGAGTTCGGCCAGGATCGTGCCGTCCTCGCCCCTCAGGTGCTTCACGTCGCGCGAGGAGCGGAGGCGGACGACGGGGACGACCTCGTCGTGCCGGACGCGGGACCGCAGGAGCCCCGCCAGGGAGTGCGGGAGCGTGTCCGAGAGCGGGGCGCCGATCTCGTCGCGGACGCCCGCGGCGACCGGGAACTTGAGGTGCCAGCCCTCGTCCCGGCCGCCGGTGCGGCGCCGGAGCGTGAGGGAGTCGGCCGCGAGCCGCAGCCCGGGCGTGTCGTAGTAGACCGCGTCCAGCTCGGTGACGCCCTCGTCCGTCACGGACGCGACGCCGTCCGCTCGGGTGAGGTCCGGCAGCCGGGTCTCCGCGGTGGCTTCGTACTTCCGCTCGATCTCGCGCTTGGTCTCCACCATGCTTCGAATCTAACCGCCGGGCGGCCCGGCATGCCTCGGCGCGTCAGGCCGTCATCGGCCGCTGCACCCGGATCGACTGGAGCAGTCCGATCGCGACCCAGACGGCGAACATCGAGGAACCGCCGTAGGAGACGAAGGGCAGCGGGAGGCCGGCGACCGGCATGATGCCGAGCGTCATGCCGATGTTCTCGAAGGACTGGAAGGCGAACCAGGCGATGATGCCGGCGGCGACGATCGTGCCGTACAGCTCGGTCGTCTCGCGGGCGATCCGGCAGGCGCGCCAGAGGATGACGCCGAGCAGGAAGAGGATGAAGCCGGCGCCGAGGAAGCCCAGCTCCTCCCCCGCCACGGTGAAGACGAAGTCGGTCTGCTGCTCGGGGACGAACTGGCCGGTGGTCTGCGAGCCCTTGAAGAGGCCGGAGCCGAGGAGGCCGCCGGAACCGATCGCGATGCGGGCCTGGTTGGTGTTGTAGCCGACGCCGGCCGGGTCGAGGTCGGGGTTGGCGAAGGCCGCGAAGCGGTTGATCTGGTACTCGTCGAGCATGCCGAGGGCGGTGACGAGGACCGCGCCGCCGATGCCCGCGCCGATCAGGCCGAGGACCCAGCGGTTGGAGGCGCCGGAGGCGAGCAGGACGCCGAGCACGATCACGATCATCACCATGACCGAGCCGAGGTCGGGCATGAGCATCACGATGCCCATCGGGAGGGCGGCGAGCACCAGGGCCTTGGCGACGGTGCCGTGGTCCGGGTGGAGCTGGTCGCCCGCGTCCACCTTCGACGCCAGCAGCATCGCCATCACCAGGATGATGGTGATCTTCACGAACTCGCTGGGCTGGAGCGAGAAGCCGCCGCCGACCACGATCCACGCGTGGGCGCCGTTGATGGTGGCGCCGAGCGGGGTGAGGACGGCGAGGATCAGCACGATCGACAGGCCGTAGAGGAACGGCACCGCACCGCGCAGGGTGCGGTGGCCGAGCCAGATCGTGCCGATCATCAGCGCCACGCCGATGCCGGTGTTGAGCACGTGCCGGAAGAGGAAGTAGTACGGGTCGCCCTGGTTCAGCTCGGTGCGGCCGCGGGTGGCCGACCACACCAGGAGCGAGCCGAGGAAGGAGAGGGCGAGCGCCGAGAGCAGGATCGGCCAGTCGAGCCGGCGGAGCACCGAGTCGCGGGCGGTGAGCCTGGCGAGGGTGCCGCGCTCGGGCGCGTACCGGGAGACGGAGAAACCGTGCGGTGCGGACATCGGTTCAGTCCCTCCGTGCCGAGGTGGCCGGCGGTCCGGCGAGGGCGGCCGTGCCGTCCTTGGCGGGGTCGACCTTCTGTGCCTCGGGGTCGTACGGCTTGATCTTCGGGGCGTCGATGGAGCCGTCGGCGTCGATCTTCGGCAGGGCGGCCTGCGGCGTGGGCAGCAGGGCCCGCTTGAGGTCCTGGTTGCCGGCGTCGTCGAGGCCGTAGAGGGCGTCGTAGATGTTGCGCACGGCGGGGCCCGACGCTCCGGAGCCCGTACCGCCCTGGGCGATCGTCATGACGATCGAGTAGTCCTTGGTGTACGTGGCGAACCAGGAGGTCGTCTGCTTGCCGTAGACCTCGGCGGTACCCGTCTTGGCGTGCATCGGGATCTTGTCCTGCGGCCAGCCGCCGAACCGCCAGGCGGCCGTGCCGCGGGTGGCGACACCCGCGAGGGCCTCCTCTATCAAGTCCTGCGTCTTGGCGTCCATGGGCAGCTTGCCGTGGGACTTGGGCTTGATCTCGGTGACCTTCTTGCCGTCGGGGCTGACGATCGCCTTGCCGACGGTCGGGTTCCACAGCGTGCCGCCGTTGGCGATGGCGGCGTAGATGGTGGCCATCTGGATGGGGGTGACGAGGGTGTCGCCCTGGCCGATGGAGTAGTTGACCGAGTCACCGGCGCGCATCAGGTTGCCTTCGAGGCAGTTCTCGTAGGAGAGCTGCTCGACGTAGCTGCCGCCGCGCTTGCCGATCTTGCACCAGTAGTCCTTGTTGGCCTCCCAGAAGCTCTGCTTCCACTTCCGGTCGGGGACGCGGCCGGTGACCTCGTTGGGCAGGTCGATGCCGGTGACGGCGCCGAGGCCGAACTGGTGGGCCGTCTTGTAGAACCAGTCCTTGGCGTCGGGCTTGGGCTTCATGCCGCCGTCCTTCTGCCACTGCTGGTGGGCCAGCGCGTAGTAGACGGTGTCGCAGGAGACCTCCAGGGCCCCGCCCAGCGTGATGTTGCCGTGGCCCTGGGACTCGAAGTTCTTGAAGACCTGGTTGCCGATGGAGTACGAGGACGGGCACGGGTAGCGGCCGTTGAAGTCGTATCCGGCGTTGACCGCGGCCGTGGTCGGGATGACCTTGAAGATGGAGCCGGGGGCGGCCTGGCCCTGGATGGCGCGGTTGAGCAGCGGGAAGTTGGAGTTCTTGCCGGTGAGGGCCGCGTAGTCCTTGGCGGAGATGCCGCCGACCCAGGCGTTGGGGTCGTAGTCGGGCTGCGAGGCCATGGCGACGATCCGGCCGGTCTTCGTCTCCATGACGACGACGGCGCCGGCGTCGGCCTTGTAGTTCTCGCTGGTGTTCTTGTCGTACGTCTTCCGGGCCTCCAGCATCGCGTTGTACAGCTCCCACTCGGCGACCGCCTGCACGCGGGCGTCGATGGAGGTGACGACGTTCGAGCCGGGGACGGCGGGGTCGGACTTGGCCTGGCCGATGACGCGGCCGAGGTTGTCGACCTCGTAGCGGGTGACGCCGGCCTTGCCGCGCAGCTCCTTGTCGTAGGTGCGCTCCAGGCCGGAGCGGCCGACCTGGTCGGAGCGGAGGAACGGCGAGTCGGTGTCCTTGGCCTTCTCGATCTCCTCGTCGGTGACCGGCGAGAGGTAGCCGAGGACCTGCGAGGTGCGGGACTTGCCGGGGGCCGGGTAGCGGCGGACGGCGGTCGGCTCGGCGGTGATGCCGGGGAAGTCCTCGGCGCGCTCGCGGATCTGGAGGGCCTGCTGGGTGGTGGCCTCGTCGGTGACCGGGATCGGCTGGTAGGGCGAGCCGTTCCAGCAGGGCTTGGGCGTCTTGGAGTCGCAGAGCCTGATCTTGTTGATGACGTCCTCGGGCTTCATGTCGAGGACGCCGGCGAGCCGGGTGAGGACGGCCTTGCCGTCGTCCTTCATCTTCATCAGCTCGGTGCGCGAGGCGGAGACCACGAGGCGGGTCTCGTTGTCGGCGAGCGGGACGCCCCGGGCGTCGAGGATGGAGCCGCGGACGGCGGGCTGGACGACCTGCTGGACGTGGTTGTTCTTCGCCTCGTCGGTGTACTCCTTGCCGTTGCGGATCTGGAGGTACCAGAGCCGGCCCCCCAGGGTGAGCAGCAGCGAGAAGACGAGGATCTGGATGACGACGAGCCTGGTCTGGACCCGGGGGGTCCTCCCGGTCTCGGGGATGTTGGTCATGCTGCCGGTGCCCCCTCGGTCACAGTCGCTTGACTCCCTTGATGCGTCCGGCGCGCGTCGCGCGGCTGCGGGCGGACTTGACGCGCAGTCCGCCGCGCTGGGTGCCGATCCTCAGGCCGGTGCCGGAGGAGAGCCAGCCGGAGGAGACGTCGGCGCCGCCGGTGCCGGTGGCGTCGGCGACCGGGTCGTTCTCCGCGCGGCGGGCCAGCGCCATGACGAGCGGCACCGTGAAGGGCGCCAGCAGCAGGTCGTAGACCACGGCGGTGAAGAGCAGGGAGGTGAGGCCGACGTGGCGGGCGGCGGTGTCGCCGACGAGGGCGCCGACGCCCGCGTAGAGCAGGGTGGAACCGACGGCCGCGCCGACGACGGCGGCCATCGGGCCGACGGCGGAGGTGAAGCGGCCGTTCTCGGGCCGGACCAGGCCGACGAGGTAGCCGACGACGCAGAGCACGAGGGCGTAGCGGCCGGCGGCGTGGTCGGCGGGCGGGGCCAGGTCGGCGAGGAGGCCGGCGGAGAAGCCGACGAGCGAGCCGGTGACCGGTCCGTGGACGAGGGCGAGGGCGACGACGGTGAGGAGGACGAGGTCGGGGACGGCGCCGGGGAGCTGGAGCCGGGCGAGGACGGAGACCTGGACGACGAGCGCGACGACGATCAGGGTCGCGGAGAGGAGGATGCGGTTGAACTTCACGGTGTCGCGTCCCCCTGGTCGTCCGGGTTCTGTGCCGGGGCCTGGTCCTGTGCCTGGTCCTGTGCCTGGTCCTGGTTCTGCGCGGGCTTCTGCGCCCGGCCCTGGGGCTGCTGCTCCTGGAGCGGCCGGTCGGCCTTCTCCCCCTGCGGCTGCTCGCCGTCGGCGGGCGGCTTCGCGGTGACCGTGACCGTGACGGTCGGCGCGGGCTTCGGCTTCTGCGGGAGCACCGCGTCGCGCGGGTCGGAGCGGGGGGCCTGGACGACGACGCCGACGATGTCGAGCTTGGTGAAGCCGACGTACGGGCGGACGTAGACGTTGCGGGTCAGGCCGCCGCCCGAGGGGTCGACGCGGACGACCTCGCCGACCGGGACGCCGGGCACGAAGGGCTTGTCGGCGCGCGAGCCGAAGGTGACGAGGCGGTCGCCCGCCTTCACCTTGGCCTTGCCGTTGAGCAGCTGGACGAGCAGCGGCCGGTCGCCCTGACCGGTGGCGAAGCCGAGTTCGTCGGTCTTCTCCATGCGGGTGCCGACGGTGAAGTCGGGGTCGTTGGCGAGGAGGACCGTGGAGGTCGACGGGCCGACGGTGGTGACCCGGCCGACGAGTCCGGCGCCGTTGAGGACGGTCATGTCGCGCTGGATGCCGTCGCGGGCGCCGACGTCGATGGTGACCGTCCAGGAGAAGCCCTGGGCCGCTCCTATGGCGATGACCTGGGCGCCCTTGATGCCGTACTGGCCGGCGCCGGCGGTCTTGAGCATGGAGTCGAGTGCGCGCAGCCGGTTGCGGTTGCGGTCGTCGCTGCCGAGCTCCGCCTTCAGCTCGGCGTTCTCCTTCTCCAGGGCGGCGATCCGGGTGTGCCGTTCGCCGGAGTCGCGGACGGCGCCTATGGCGTTGCCGATGGGGTCGACCGCCGCCGCGACTCCGTTCTCGACCGGGCCGAAGACGGCGGCGGCGGCCTGCCGGGCGCCGTCGACCGGCGACTCCTGGCCGCCGCGGATGTCCACCGTGATCAGCGCGAACGCGACGGCGACCAGCAGCACCAGGAGCAGCCGGCTCTCTCGTGTGTCCCTCACGTGCGGCGGCCGTGCCCTTCCTCGTGGTTCGTTGTGCAGGTGTTCGTACCGTACGGGCTTCCGCCCTGCCGGCGGGTCAGCGGCGCGGCTGGGCGTCCAGGACCTGCTGGAGGGCCTCGAACTCCTCGACGCACTTGCCGGATCCGAGGGCCACCGAGTCCAGCGGGTCCTCGGCGATGTGGATCGGCATGCCGGTCTCGCGGCGGAGCCGCTCGTCGAGGCCGCGCAGCAGGGCGCCGCCACCCGTGAGAACGATGCCGCGGTCCATCACGTCACCGGAGAGTTCCGGCGGGCACTTGTCCAGGGTGGTCTTCACCGCGTCGACGATCGCGTTGACCGGCTCCTCGATGGCCTTGCGGACCTCGGCGGCCGAGATGACGACGGTCTTGGGGAGGCCCGAGACGAGGTCGCGGCCGCGGATCTCGGTGTGCTCGTCCTGCTCCAGGTCGTAGGCCGAACCGATGGTGATCTTGATCTGTTCGGCGGTGCGCTCACCCAGGAGGAGGGAGTACTCCTTCTTGATGTGCTGGATGATCGCGTTGTCCAGCTCGTCGCCGGCGACCCGGATGGACTGTGCCGTGACGATTCCTCCGAGGGAGATCACCGCGACCTCGGTGGTGCCGCCGCCGATGTCGACGACCATGTTGCCAGTGGCCTCGTGGACGGGGAGGCCGGAGCCGATGGCCGCGGCCATGGGCTCCTCGATGATGTGCACCTGGCGGGCGCCGGCCTGGGTGGAGGCCTCGATGACGGCGCGGCGCTCGACGCCGGTGATGCCGGAGGGCACGCAGACCACGACGCGGGGGCGGGCGAGGTAGCGCCGCTTGTGGATCTTCAGGATGAAGTAGCGGAGCATCCGCTCGGTGATCTCGAAGTCGGCGATGACGCCGTCCTTGAGCGGACGCACGGCGACGATGTTGCCGGGGGTCCGGCCGATCATCTTCTTCGCCTCGGCACCCACCGCGAGGATTCCGCCGGTGTTGGTGTTGATCGCGACGACGGACGGCTCGTTGAGGACGATGCCTCGACCCCTGACGTACACCAGCGTGTTGGCGGTCCCGAGGTCGACAGCCATGTCACGGCCGATGAACGACATGAAGTTCCCCTTGTTTCCCATGGCTGAGGGTGGTGCGGCGAAGAGTTTTCATCGTAGTGCCGCTCACGCGGATGGCGCGCGCTGGTCCACCTCTGTACTAGGTGACGGTAGGACGCGGCGATCCGTTCCCGGGATTGGCGTTCATATGCCTGGGGGCGGCCGAATTCCTTCGGTCGCCCCACCAGGTACTGCCGTTCGGCTGACGGCGGGTCAGCCGAACGTCACGCGGGGCCCGGTGTCACGCGAGACCGGGGAAGAAGATCTTCAGCTCGCGCGCGGCGGACTCCTCGGAGTCCGAGGCGTGGATGAGGTTCTCGCGGACGATGGTGCCGAAGTCGCCGCGGATCGACCCCGGGGCGGCGGCGATCGGGTCGGTCGGGCCCGCCAGCTGACGGACGCCCTCGATGACCCGCTCGCCCTCGACGACGAGCGCGACGACCGGACCGGAGGACATGAAGCCCATCAGCGGCTCGTAGAAGGGCTTGCCCTTGTGCTCGCCGTAGTGCTGCTCCAGCGTCTCCTGGTCCAGCTCGCGCAGCTCCAGGGCCGCGAGGGTCCAGCCGGCCTTGCGCTCGATGCGGCCGATGATCTCGCCGATCAGACCGCGGCGGACCGCGTCGGGCTTGAGCAGGACGAGCGTGCGCTGGCTCACGGGGGGAACTCCTTCGGGAGGGGTGTGCGGGCCTATGAATCTACAGGGCCCGCACCGCCCCCCGTCACGCAGCGTCAGGCCCTGCGGAGCCCTGGGCCGTGGCGTTCGAGGCGGCCCAGCGGGCCTTGATCTCGTCCACCTTGCGCCCGTAGTGCACCGAGCACCACCACAGGACGGCGAAGACCGCCCCGAGGAAGTACATGACGGGGACGAAGAAGCCGCTGAGGACCAGCCCGATCTGGAGCGCCCAGCCGAGCTGGACGCCACCGGGACGGGTGATCATCCCGCAGAGGAGCACGGAGAGGACCATCGCCACCCCGCACACCCACCAGACGGTGGAGGTGCTGAGGCCGTCGTCCTTCATGGCGACGAGGCCGGCGAAGCCGATGACGAAGAACTCGCCGATGAGCGTGGAGGAGCAGAGCGTGCGCATGCCGGGTCAGCCCCTCTTGAGCAGCAGCCGGGCGTCGCCGACCGTGAAGATCGAACCGGTCACCAGCACGCCGGCGCCGCCGTACTCGGCCTCCTCCTCGGCGAGGGTGATCGCCGCCTCCAGGGCGTCGGGCAGCCGCGGCTCCACGACGACCCGGTCCTCGCCGAAGACCTCGACGGCGACCGCGGCGAGCGCGTCGGCGTCGGTGGCGCGGGAGGTGGAGTTCTGGGTGATCACGATCTCGGCGAAGATCGGCTCGAAGGCCTCCAGGAGCCCCCGGGCGTCCTTGTCCCCGCTGGTGGAGACGACGCCGATGAGCCGGGAGAAGCCGAAGGACTCGGAGACGGCCTCGGCGGTCGCGCGGGCCCCGTGGGGGTTGTGCGCGGCGTCGAGGATGACCGTCGGGGAGGAGCGGACGACTTCGAGGCGCCCGGGCGAGGACGTCTGGGCGAAGGCGCGCCGGACGGTCTCGACGTCGAGGGTGCGGGCGTGCTCGGCGCCGATGCCGAAGAAGGCCTCGACGGCGGCGAGCGCCACGGCCGCGTTGTGCGCCTGGTGGGCGCCGTACAGCGGCAGGAAGATCCCGTCGTACTCGCCGCCGAGGCCGCGCAGGGTCAGCAGCTGCCCGCCGACGGCCACCTCGCGGGAGACGACGCCGAACTCCATGCCCTCGCGGGCCACGGTCGCGTCGACGTCGACGGCCTTCTTCAGGAGCACCTGGGCGGCGTCCACCGGCTGCTGGGCCAGGATGACGGTCGCGCCCTGCTTGATGATGCCGGACTTCTCTCCGGCGATCTCGCCGGTGGTCTCGCCGAGCCGGTCGGTGTGGTCCAGGTCGATCGGGGTGACGACGGCGACGGAGCCGTCGATCACGTTGGTCGCGTCCCAGGTGCCGCCCATGCCGACCTCGACGACGGCCGCGTCGACCGGGGCGTCCGCGAAGGCCGCGTAGGCCATGCCGGTGAGGACCTCGAAGAAGGAGAGGCGGTACTCCTCCCGGGCGTCGACCAGCTCCACGTACGGCTTCACGTCCTGGTACGTCTCGATGAACCGCTCGGCGGAGATCGGGGCGCCGTCCAGGCTGATCCGCTCGGTGACGGTCTGCACGTGCGGCGAGGTGTAGCGGCCGGTGCGCAGCTCGAAGGCGCCGAGCAGGGACTCGATCATGCGGGCCGTCGACGTCTTGCCGTTGGTGCCCGTGATGTGGATCGAGGGGTACGCGCGCTGCGGCTCGCCCAGCACGTCCATCAGGGCCGCGATCCGCTTGACCGACGGCTCCAGCTTGGTCTCGCCCCAGCGGGTCGAGAGCTCGGTCTCGACCTCGCGCAGCGCCTTGTCCAGCTCCGGATCCTCGGGGCGGGTCGGCACGGGGTCGCCCTGCGGGGGCCCGGCCTGGGCGCGCAGGGTGCGGCTGCCGGCCTCGATCACCGCCAGGTCGGGGTCGCGGTTCGTCTCTTCTTCGACGATGTCGTCGAAGCCGTCGAAGTCGTCGGCGTGCTCGTCGGCGGCGTGGTCGCGCGGGTCGCTCGGGTCACTCACGGGGCCAAGTCTACGGAGGCCCGCCGACAGGACCATCGGCCCACCCCGTTCCGGACCTTCGGCCCGCCGTCCGCGGCGGCCGCCCGGCAAACTTGACGATCATGGACATAGGCATCGATCTCGGCACGGCCAACACCCTCCTCTACGCACGCGGGCAGGGCATCGTGCTCGACGAGCCGTCCGTGGTGGCGGTCCAGGAGGGCTCCCGGCACGCGCTCGCGGTGGGCGCGGAGGCGAAGCGGACGATCGGCCGGACGCCCGGGTCGATCACCGCGGTCCGGCCCCTGCGGGACGGCGTGATCAGCGACTACGAGGCCGCCGAGGAGATGATCCGGCACTTCGTCCGCAAGGCGGTTCCGGGGCGCGGGCTCCCCCGCACCCGGATGGTCGTGTGCGTCCCGAGCGGGGTCACCCCGGTGGAGCGGCGGGCCATCGTGCACGCCTCGCTCTCGGCGGGCGCGCGGGCCGTCCACCTCATCGAGGAGCCGATGGCGGCGGCGATCGGGGCGGGCCTGCCGGTCTCCGACCCGCGCGGCTCGATGGTCGTCGACATCGGCGGCG
Organism: Streptomyces sp. NPDC058758; assembly: GCF_042746075.1. Classification (NCBI taxonomy): domain Bacteria; kingdom Bacillati; phylum Actinomycetota; class Actinomycetes; order Kitasatosporales; family Streptomycetaceae; genus Streptomyces; species Streptomyces sp. NPDC058758. The sequence continues at coordinate 24,498 of NZ_JBHYPS010000036.1, forward strand.
GGACGACCGAGGTGGCCGTGATCTCCCTGGGAGGGATCGTCACCGCGCGGTCCCTGCGGGTCGGCGGCGACCGCTTCGACACGGCGATCACCGACCACGTCCGCAAGGAGCACTCGCTGCTGATCGGCGAGCGGACGGCGGAGGACGTGAAGGTCGCGATCGGCTCGGCGTGGCCGGTGCCGGGCGGCGAGGAGTTCGAGCGGAGCGTCTTCACCGCGCGCGGCCGGGAGCGGGTCGGCGGCCTGCCGCGCACGGTGGAGCTGTCCGTCCCGGAGGTCCGCCGGGCCCTGGACGAGCCGGTGGAGGCGGTCGTCGCGGCGGTGCGGGCGACGCTGGAGGAGTGCCCGCCGGAGCTGTCGGGCGACGTGATGGAGCACGGCATCGTCCTGACCGGCGGGGGCGCTCTGCTGCCGGGCCTGGACCTCAGGCTGGCCTCGGCGACGGGCATCCCGGTCTTCGTGGCCGACGCCCCGCTGGACTGCGCGGTCCTCGGCTCGGGCCGCTGCGTGGAGGACTTCGAGGGCCTCCAGCGGGTCCTGGGCAAGGCGGAGCGGGGCCGTTAGGCCGTGCGGGCGGGCGGGGCCGCGGCGGCCCGGGCGGTACGCCTCCGGTTCAGCGGCGCGGCAGGCCGGACGGCAGCGTCGCCCTGACCACGTACGCCTCGTCCTTCTCCCCCGCCGTGAGGGTGCCGCCCATGCTGGCGACGCGCTCGTCCATCGAGACGAGGCCGGTGCCGGTGGAGACGGGGGCGCGGTCCGGCGGGGTGCGCGGCAGCGGGTTGCGGACCTCGATCCACAGGTGGGGCCCGTCGACGCCGATCGCGACCCGCACCGGCAGGCCCGGCGCGTGCTTCGCCGCGTTCGTCAGGCACTCCTGGACCACGCGGTGGACCGCGGTCTGCCGCAGCGGCGAGAGCGCCTTCGCCTCCTCGGCCACGGCCAGCTCCACCGGGCTGCCCATCCGCCCGCTCTCGGCGGCCAGGTCCGCGAGGCCCTCAAGGCCGGGCGTGGCGCCCTCCCGGTCGGCGCGCCGCACGAGCGTCTCGTTCAGCATGAGGTGGGCGCGCCGGGCGGTGTCCGCCAGCTCCTCGAAGTCCTTCTGGTGGGCGTCCCCCCGGGCCCGCACGGCGAGCACCTCGGCCCGCACGGCGAGCACGGTCAGCTCGCGCCCGACCAGGTCGTGGACGTCCCGCCCCACCTGGATGCGCTCCTCCTGGACGGCCTGCCGGGCGGCGGCCCCGCGGCGCTCGACCTCCAGGGCGCGCACCAGGTCCTGGCGGTAGGCGGCGATGCCGACGCCCGCCGCGAGCACGCCGATCGGGACGATCACGCTGAGGAAGTCGCTGAGGGTGTCGCCGTGGTGCGCGGCGGGCCAGCCGGGCGTCTGGAAGTAGGCGTACGCCACCCCGACGTAGAGCAGGGTCGCGACGACCGCGGCCCGGCGGCCCCGGAAGCGGCCGATCGAGTACAGCGCGAACTGGATCATCGTGACTTCGTGGAGCCAGCCCATCAGCCCGAGCGCCACCACGTACGGCACCCAGGGCGCCCGCCGCCGCAGCACCAGGGTCGCGGCGCCGGCGGCGAGGACCAGGGTGGCGGTGACGCCGGTGAGCGAGTTGTCCTCCCGGGCGAGCCCGGGCACGTCCAGGATCATCAGCCCGAAGGCGCTGAGCGCGGCGACGACGTCCAGCGCCCGCGGCGACCCGGCCCACCGCTCCGCACGGCGCCGCAGCGCGGGGACGACGGGGAGGCGGGACGCGCCTCCCCCGCTGTCGCGGGAGCCCCGCCGAAGGAGTCGGCGATGTGCGGGGGTGTCCAAAAGACGACTCCGGGCCGGTCTGGGCGAGTGGGTCACTTCAAGTATGGCGACTTGTCGCCATACCAGCTGGCGGCACGGGTCCTCGTCTCCCGGGTGGCCGTCACGGCCCGGGGGCGGTGACGCGGGCGCCTGATCCTCCTGGTACGACAGGGCGATGAACAGTGAAACGCCGAGTCCCGTGGAGCGCCTGCTGGCCGAGCGGGCGTGCGAACGCCTTGTCGTCGAGTTCGTCCACCGGCTCGACCTCGGTGACCCGGGTGACGTGGCCGACCTCTTCACGGAGGCCGGGGTCTGGGAGTGGCCGGAGGGCGACCGGCGGATCGAGGGCCGTGACGCGCTCCGGTCGTACTTCGCCGGCCGGCCCGCGGACCGGCTCTCGCGCCGGATCTGCACGAACATCCTGGTCACCGTCGTGTCGGAGTCGACGGCCACCGCGACCACCTACTTCACGACGTACCGCGTCGACGGACACGCCGGCGGCTTCGCGTCCCCGCGTCCCCCCACGCAGGTGGGGCACTACGAGGACACGTTCCTCAAGGAGGGGGACCGCTGGCTCCTCGCCTCCCGGTCCCTGCACCTGGCCTTCGCCGGGCCGACCGAGCGGATCGGGGCGCGAGCCGCCGCCCCGGAGGCGTGAGAACCCCGAGGGGGCCCGGACCGGGCGGTCCGGGCCCCCTCGGGGCGTGTCGGGGCGCGCTTACTGCGGCGGGAGCTTGTCCAGCTGGGACTGGATGCGGGTGATGTCCTCGTCCGCCTTGGCGAGGCGGCCCTTGATCTTGTCCACCACGTTGTCCGGGGCCTTCGCCAGGAAGGCCTCGTTGCCGAGCTTGGCCTCGGCCTGGGCCTTCTCCTTCTCGGCGGCGGCCAGGTCCTTCGCGAGGCGCTTGCGCTCGGCGGCCACGTCGATGGTCCCCGAGAGGTCCAGCGCGACCGTGGCGCCCGCGACCGGCAGGGAGGCGGTGGCCTCGAAGCCCTCGCCCTCCGGCTGGAGGCGCAGGATCTGACGGATGGCGGCCTCGTGCGGGGCGAGCGCGGTGCCGGTCACGTCGAGGCGGGCCGGAACCTTCTGGCCGGGCTGAAGGCCCTGGTCCGAGCGGAAGCGGCGGACCTCGGTGACGACCCGCTGGACCAGCTCGATCTCCTTCTCGGCGGCCTCGTCGCGGAAGCCGGAGTCGGTCGGCCACTCGGCGATGACGACCGACTCGCGGCCCGTCAGCGTGGTCCACAGGGTGTCCGTGACGAACGGGACGATCGGGTGGAGCAGCCGCAGGGTGACGTCGAGGACCTCGCCCAGGACGCGGGCCGAGACCTTGGCCTGCTCGCCGCCCGCGAAGAACGTCGTCTTCGACAGCTCGACGTACCAGTCGAAGACCTCGTCCCACGCGAAGTGGTACAGGGCGTCGGCGAGCTTCGCGAACTGGTAGTCGTCGTAGTAGGCGTCCGCCTCGGCGACGACCTTGTTCAGGCGGGACAGGATCCAGCGGTCGGTCGCCGACATCTCGGAGGCGTCCGGCAGCGGGCCCTCGACCGTCGCGCCGTTCATCATCGCGAAGCGGGTCGCGTTCCAGATCTTGTTGGCGAAGTTCCGGGACGCCTGGACCCAGTCCTCGCCGATCGGGACGTCGACGCCCGGGTTGGCGCCCTTGGCCAGGGTGAAGCGCAGGGCGTCGGAGCCGTACTTGTCCATCCAGTCGAGCGGGTTGACCGTGTTCCCGAACGACTTCGACATCTTCTTGCCGAACTCGTCGCGGACCATGCCGTGGAAGGCGATCGTGTGGAACGGCGGCTGGCCGTCCATCGCGTACAGGCCGAACATCATCATCCGGGCGACCCAGAAGAACATGAGGTCGTAGCCGGTGACGAGGACGGAGTTCGGGTAGAACTTCTCCAGGTCGGGCGTCCGCTCCGGCCAGCCGAGGGTGGAGAACGGCCACAGGCCGGACGAGAACCACGTGTCGAGGACGTCGGTGTCCTGCGTCCAGCCCTCGCCCGTGGGCGCCTCGTCGTCGGGGCCGACGCAGACCAGCTCGCCGTTCGGGCCGTGCCAGACGGGGATGCGGTGGCCCCACCACAGCTGGCGCGAGATGCACCAGTCGTTGAGGTTGTCGACCCAGTCGAAGTAGCGCTGCGACATGTCGGCCGGGTGGATGTTGACCCGGCCGTCGCGGACCGCGTCGCCGGCGGCCTTGGCCAGCGTCTCGACCTTGACCCACCACTGCAGGGACAGACGCGGCTCCAGCGTCGTCTTGCAGCGCGAGCAGTGGCCCACGGAGTGGACGTACGGGCGCTTCTCGGCGACGATCCGGCCCTCGGCGCGCAGGGCGGCGACGATGGCGGAGCGGGCCTCGAAGCGGTCCAGGCCCTGGAAGGGGCCGTGGGTGGTGATCACGCCGCGCTCGTCGAGGACCTCGATGGACTCGAGGTCGTGGCGCTGGCCGATGGCGAAGTCGTTCGGGTCGTGCGCCGGGGTCACCTTGACGGCGCCGGTGCCGAACTCCGGGTCGACGTGCGTGTCGGCGACGACGGGGATCGTGCGGTCGGTCAGCGGCAGCTTGATCTGCTTGCCGATCAGGTGGGCGTACCGCTCGTCGTCCGGGTGGACGGCGACGGCGGTGTCGCCGAGCATCGTCTCGGCGCGGGTGGTGGCGACGACGATGGTGTCGTCGCCCTCGCCGTACTTCATGGAGACGAGCTCGCCGTCGTCGTCCTGGTAGTCGACCTCGATGTCGGAGATGGCCGTCAGACAGCGCGGGCACCAGTTGATGATGCGCTCGGCGCGGTAGATCAGGCCGTCGTCGAACATCTTCTTGAAGACGGTCTGGACGGCCCGGGACAGGCCCTCGTCCATGGTGAACCGGTCCCGGCTCCAGGCCAGGCCCTCGCCGAGGCGCCGCATCTGGCCGGCGATCTGACCGCCGGACTCGGCCTTCCACTCCCAGACGCGCTCGACGAACGCCTCGCGGCCCAGGTCGTGCCGGGACTTGCCCTCCTTGGCCAGCTCGCGCTCGACGACGTTCTGGGTGGCGATGCCGGCGTGGTCCATGCCCGGCTGCCACAGCGTCTCGAAGCCCTGCATGCGCTTGCGGCGGGTGAGGGCGTCGATCAGCGTGTGCTCGAAGGCGTGGCCCAGGTGGAGCGAGCCGGTGACGTTCGGCGGCGGGATGACGATGGTGTACGCCGGCTTCTCGCTCTTCGCGTCCGCCTCGAAGTACCCGCGCTCCACCCAGCGCTCGTACAGCGGGCCCTCTACCTCGGCCGGCGTGTACTGGGTCGGCAATTCGGTGGTGGCTGCTGTCTGCTGCTGAGTGTTCTCGGTCACGGGCCCAGTTTAGGGGGGTGACGGTCGTGTCCTGAAACGCGATTGTTCGGTAACGGTGTGACCCCCGCCGCCCCATCGCCGCGCGCCTTCCGCCAGGATGTTCGCTACGCATAAACGTCCTGTGAGGGGAAGCAGTCGATGAGCTACAACCAGCCGGGTCCGTACGGGGGCCAGCAGCCTCAGCAGCCCGGGCCGTACGGCCAGCAGCCCGGACCGTACGGACAGCCGCAGGCCCCGCAGCCCGGCTACGGCTACCCCCAGCAGGCCCCCCAGGGCGTGCCGCCGCAGCAGCCGCCGTACGGCTACCCGCAGCAGCAGCCGAACCCGTACGGCCAGCAGCCGCAGTACGGCGCCCCCCAGGGCCCCGGCGGCTACGTCCCGCACCCGCCGGCCCCGAAGAAGTCCAAGGCCCCGGTCATCATCGGCGCGGTCGCCGTCGTCGCGGCGATCGCGGTCGGCGCGTACTTCCTGATCGGCGGCGGTGGCGGCGCGTCCGTCGCGAACGACGGCGCCCACAAGCTGGTCACGCCGGAGACGGTGCTGGGCGAGTACAAGAAGTCGGCCAACAGCGACAAGGCCCAGAGCGAGGACGACGACTTCATCAAGGACGCCGCGAAGTTCGGCGTCAAGAACCCGCAGCGTGCCAACGCGCAGTGGGAGGTCAAGGACGAGAGCAACCCGCTGAGCGGCAAGCTCCTGCAGTTCGGCGGCGTGTGGGGCGAGATCGAGGACCCCGAGAAGACCGTCGACGCCATCTTCGCCAACATGAAGACCGAGGCCGAGAAGGAGAAGGACTCGGAGGCGCAGCTCGTCGGCGACCCCAAGACGGTCACTCCCGAGGGTCTCGACGGCGCCGTGATGAAGTGCCAGGAGATCAAGTCGAAGCCCGGCGCGGAGTCCGGGGGCCTCGGCCCCAAGGAGATGACCATGCCGGTCTGCGTGTGGGGCGACCACAGCACCATCGGCTACGTGATGCACATCAACATCGCCGACATGATGACCGGCAAGGGCGGCACCCTGAACGACGTCGCCGCGATCGCCGCCAAGCTCCGCAAGGAGGTCCGCGTCAAGATCTGACGCACCGGGCGCCACGCGAAGGGGCGCCCCGCCGGATTCCGGTGGGGCGCCCCTTCGCGTGGTTCTTCCGGTTACGCCGACTTCTCGTGGCGGCCGTCGTTCTTGACGATCCGGGGGACGAGGGTCGGGTTCACGTTGTTGCGGACGACGTCCGCGGTGATGACGACGCGGGCCACGTCCTTGCGGGAGGGGACCTCGTACATCACCGACTGGAGGACCTCCTCCATGATGGCGCGCAGGCCGCGCGCGCCGGTGCCGCGGAGGATGGCCTGGTCGGCGATGGCCTCCAGGGCCGGGCGGTCGAAGTCCAGCTCGACGCCGTCGAGTTCGAAGAGGCGCTGGTACTGCTTCACCAGCGCGTTGCGCGGCTCGACGAGGATCTTGAGGAGGGCCTCGCGGTCCAGGTTGTGGACCGAGGTGATGACGGGGAGACGGCCGATGAACTCGGGGATCATCCCGAACTTCACCAGGTCCTCCGGCATGACCTCCTGGAACTGGTCGCTCGCCTCGATCTCGCGCTTGGAGCGGATGGTCGCCCCGAAGCCGATGCCCTTGGCGCCCGCCCGCGACTCGATGATCTTCTCCAGGCCTGCGAAGGCGCCGCCCACGATGAAGAGCACGTTCGTCGTGTCGATCTGGATGAACTCCTGGTGCGGGTGCTTCCGGCCGCCCTGCGGCGGGACGGAGGCCGTGGTGCCCTCCAGGATCTTCAGGAGGGCCTGCTGCACGCCCTCGCCGGAGACGTCTCGCGTGATCGACGGGTTTTCGCTCTTACGGGCGACCTTGTCGATCTCGTCGATGTAGATGATGCCGGTCTCGGCCTTCTTGACGTCGTAGTCCGCGGCCTGGATCAGCTTGAGCAGGATGTTCTCGACGTCCTCGCCGACGTAGCCGGCCTCCGTCAGCGCCGTCGCGTCGGCGATGGCGAAGGGGACGTTGAGCATCCGGGCCAGGGTCTGCGCCAGGAGCGTCTTGCCGGAGCCCGTGGGGCCCAGCAGCAGGATGTTGGACTTGGCCAGTTCGATGGCGTCGTCCCGGCCCTGCGCGCCGCCGTTCTCGCCGGCCTGGACGCGCTTGTAGTGGTTGTACACCGCGACGGAGAGGGCCTTCTTCGCCGGCTCCTGGCCGACGACGTACCCCTCCAGGAACTCGTAGATCTCGCGGGGCTTGGGGAGTTCCTCCCAGCGCACCTCGCTCGTCTCCGCGAGTTCCTCTTCGATGATCTCGTTGCAGAGGTCGATGCACTCGTCGCAGATGTACACACCGGGTCCCGCGATGAGCTTCTTCACCTGCTTCTGGCTCTTTCCGCAGAACGAGCACTTGAGCAGGTCGCCGCCATCACCGATGCGTGCCACGAGGTGCTTCCCCTTCGCCTGGGAGCGCTTGGTTCAGCGACTCCTGGTGCCTCATATTCGACGGTACCTTGCCGGGCCCCCCGTTCGGGCCCCCCTTGGCACGGTTCACATGGTCGCGATTCGGCCACGCGGTCCGTGCCAGGGGAAGGTCGGGCGTCAGTGTGCCGCGGCGGCCGTGCTCTTGCGGGTCGAGACGATCTGGTCGACCAGGCCGTACGCCAGGGCGTCCTCGGCCGTGAGGATCTTGTCGCGCTCGATGTCCTCGCGGATCTTCTCGATCGGCGTGGTGGAGTGCTTGGCCAGCATGGTCTCCAGCTGGTCGCGCATCCGCAGGATCTCCTTGGCCGCGATCTCCAGGTCGGAGAGCTGCTCACGGCCGGTGCCGCCGGAGGGCTGGTGGATCAGCACGCGGGCGTTCGGCAGGGCCATCCGCTTGCCGGGGGTGCCGGCGGCGAGCAGCACGGCCGCGGCGGAGGCCGCCTGGCCCATGCAGACCGTCTGGATGTCCGGCTTCACGAACTGCATCGTGTCGTAGATGGCCGTGAGCGCGGTGAAGGAGCCGCCGGGGCTGTTGATGTAGATGGAGATGTCGCGGTCCGGGTCCATCGACTCCAGGCACAGCAGCTGCGCCATGACGTCGTTGGCGGACGCGTCGTCGATCTGCACGCCGAGGAAGATCACGCGCTCCTCGAAGAGCTTCGCGTACGGGTCGTACTCGCGGATGCCCTGCGAGGTGCGCTCGACGAAGCGCGGGACGACGTACCGGTTGTCCATCGGCGCGCCGGTGTAGAGGCCGCTCGGGGAGAGGTTGTTCTGCATCTGGGTGTTCACCGTCCTGGTGGCGTTCGGCGGGGGGCTGGGGCTCTTCGGGGGCTGCCGGCGCCTCAGGCGCCCGTGCCGCCGCCGCCCGGAACGCCCGCGGCGTGCGTGATGATGTCGTCGATGAGGCCGTAGTCCTTGGCCTCCTCCGCGGTGAACCAGCGGTCGCGGTCGCCGTCGCGGATGATCGCCTCGACGGTCTGGCCGGAGTGGTGCGCGGTGATCTCGGCCATGCGCTTCTTCGTGCGCAGGAGGTACTCGGCCTGGATCTTGATGTCGGAGGCCGTGCCGCCGATGCCGGCGGAGCCCTGGTGCATCAGGATGTCGGTGTTCGGCAGCGCGAAGCGCTTGCCGGGGGTGCCGCCGGTGAGCAGGAACTGGCCCATCGAGGCCGCCATGCCCATGCCGATGGTCACGACGTCGTTGGGGATGTACTGCATGGTGTCGTAGACGGCCATGCCGGCCGTCACGGAGCCACCGGGGCTGTTGATGTAGAGGAAGATGTCCTTCTCCGGGTCGGCGGCCAGGAGGAGCATCTGGGCGGTGATCTTGTTGGCGATCTCGTCGTCGACCTGCTGGCCGAGGAAGATGATGCGCTCGCCGAGCAGCCGGTTGTAGACATGGTCGCCGAGGCCGCCACCGATGGACGGCTCACCCGCGGCGTAAGGCTTCAGATTCGTCACGTATCCACCTGCTCGTCTCCGACGGCCCCCGGGCCGTCTCAGCGTCTCGTTCAGAGGGCAGTGCCCCCGTATCCATGGACCCTAACGCGCAGGTGGGACAACGCCATCCCGGTTCCCGAACTGTTCGCTGGGAGCGCAAGGTAGTTGGCGGCGCATAAAAGGTCCGCGTACGTCCGCGGGCCCGGCCGCACTGCTGTGCGTCCGGGCCCGTGGCGCGATGGGGAGCGCGCGGGGCGCGGGCCCCGGCGTCGGCCTGGTGGGGCCTACTTCTCCTCGGCGACCTCGGCCTCGCCGGTGACGGCCTCGACCGTCTCGGCGGCGGCCTCGACCTCGTCCTCGTCGTCGGAGAGGTCGACGACCTCTCCGTTGGTGTCGACGACCTTGGCGGCCTCGACGACGACCGCGAGGGCCTTGCCGCGGGCGACCTCGCCGACCAGCATCGGCACCTGGCCGCCCTGGACGACGGCCTGGGCGAACTGGTCGGGGGACATGCCGGAGGAGGCGGCGCGGCGGAACAGGTGCTCGGTGAGCTCCTCCTGCTCGACGTTCAGCTTCTCCTTGGAGACCAGCTCGTCGAGGAGGAACTGGGTCTTGATGCCCTTGACCGCCTGCTCCTTGGTCTCGGTCTCGAACTCCTCGACCGTCTTGCCCTGGAGCTCCAGGTACTTCTCCAGGCTCAGGCCCATCTGGCCGAGCTGGTGGTGCTCCAGGTTGTGCTTGCGGGTGTTGACCTCGTCCTCGAGCAGCTTCTCGGGGACGGGGATCTCCGCCAGCTCCAGGAACTTCTCCAGGACGCGCTCCTGGGCCTGGGTGGCCTGGTCGAACTGCTTCATGTTCTCGAGGCGCTTGCGGCTGTCGGCCTTGAGCTCGTCGAGGGTGTCGAACTCCGACGCCATCTGCGCGAACTCGTCGTCCAGCTCGGGGAGCTCGCGGGCGGCGACGGCGGTGACCTTGACGGTGACCTCGGCCTCCTTGCCCGCGGCCGAGCCGCCCTTCAGCTCGGAGGTGAAGGTGGCCTCGCCGCCGGCCTCCAGGCCGGTGACGGCGGCGTCGATGCCGTCGAGCAGCTCGCCGGAGCCGATGGTGTACGAGACGCCGTCGGCGATGCCGTCGGGCAGCACCTCGCCGTCGACCTTGGCGGTCAGGTCGACGGTGACGACGTCGCCCTCGGCGGCGGCGCGCTCGACCGGGTTGGTCGACGCGAAGCGCTCGCGGAGCTGCTCCACGGACTTCTCGACGTCCTCGTCGGTGACCTCGATGGCGTCGACCTCGACCTCGATGCCGGAGTAGTCCGGGATCTCGATGGTCGGGCGGACGTCGACCTCGGCGGTGAAGGAGAGCAGCTCGCCGTCCTTCAGCTCCGTGATGTCGACCTCGGGCTGGCCCAGCGGGTTGACCTCGGCCTCGTTCACGGCCTCGGTGTAGAACTTCGGGAGCGCGTCGTTGACGGCCTCCTCCAGCACGGCGCCGCGGCCGAACCGCTGGTCGATCACACGAGCCGGGATCTTGCCCTTGCGGAAGCCCTTGACCGTGACCTGCTGGTTGATCTTCTTGTACGCCGCGTCGAGGCTGTCCTTGAGCTCCTCGAAGGGCACCTCGACAGTGAGCCGAACCCGGGTCGGGTTCAGGGTCTCCACGGCGCTCTTCACGGTTCGGTCTCCTTGTGGCTGATTCCTGGATTCCGGCGGAGCCGCGCGGGGCGGTTCCGGCCGATGGGCCCGGTCAGAAAGACACACGGGCACGCAGCTTGCATAGTAACCGCACGTGGGATCAGGCCCACAACGTGATCAAGAACCCGCCAGGTCGAAGCCGCGGGGGATCGTGAGGATCATGCTGGTCGGGGTGGCGGGATTTGAACCCACGGCCTTCCGCTCCCAAAGCGGACGCGCTACCAAGCTGCGCCACACCCCGTCGGTGCGACACGTAGGGTACATGCACGGAGACGCTGTGACGCCCCCTGTTTCCCGAGGTGTGCACGGACCGCTCCGGACCGGCTACCATGCTGTCCGTGCCGCGCTGGTTCCAACCTGCGGCGCGTTCCGTGCGGGCGTAGCTCAATGGTAGAGCCCTAGTCTTCCAAACTAGCTACGCGGGTTCGATTCCCGTCGCCCGCTCTGTGTACGGCTCCGGGCCCGGTTCCTCGTCGAGGGACTCGGGCCCGGAGCCGTTTCCGGCCCTCTCCGGCCCGGGCCGGTCAGAACCTTATGGCGCTGATCGTCTGGGATATCGAGTTCAGGAAGCGCTGGATGTCGTCCGCCATGCCCGTGAAGGCGAGGAAGAAGCCGAAGAGGACGGCGACGACGGCGGGGCCGGCCTTGAGGCTGCCTCCCCTGATCAGCACCACGAGGACGATCCCCAACAACAACACCGCGGAAAAAGAAATCGCCACGACTGCTCACACCCTCGGTCGGTCCCACCTGGCCCCGGGGGGCACATCCGGCCACCCCCGCGGTTCTATCGTGCCACCAACCCCGGTTCCCCCGGCGGGGGGTGACGAATCGTGGGACGCGCCACGGGCGCGGAGGGTTCAGGCCGGGCGGGAGATGAGGAGGAGGGCGCGGTCGTCGTTGACGTCCTTGGCGACCGCCTCGATGAGGTGCCAGGCGACGCCCTCGAAGCCGGCGGCGACGCAGCGGTCGGCCTCGCCGGTGAGGCGGTCGATGCCCTCGGCGAGGTCGCGGTCGGCGGCCTCGACCAGGCCGTCGGTGAAGAGCATCAGGACGTCGCCGGGGCGCAGGCTGCCCTTGACCGGGTGGAACTCGGCGCCGTCGTAGACGCCGAGGAGGGGGCCGTCGCCGTCCTTCTCCTCCCAGCGACCGGTGCCGGAGTGGAGCTGGAGCGCGGGCAGGTGGCCGGCGGAGAAGAGCTCGTAGTCGCCGGAGTCCAGGTCGAGCACGAGGTGGATGGAGGTGGCGAAGCCCTCGTCCCAGTTCTGCCGGAGCAGGTAGCCGTTGGCGGCGGGCAGGAAGCCGTGCGGCGGGAGCGAGCCGAGGAGGCCGCCGAAGGCGCCGGAGAGCAGCAGGGAGCGGGAGGCCGCGTCCATGCCCTTGCCGGAGACGTCGGTGAGGACGACCTCCAGGGTGCGGCCGCCGTGGGTGCGGGCGGCGACGACGAAGTCGCCGGAGAAGGACTGGCCGCCGGCCGGGCGGAGCGCCATCTCGCGGTGCCAGCCGCGCGGCAGCCGGGGCAGGGCGCTCTGCACCCGGAGCCGTTCGCGCAGGTCGAAGAGCATGGTGCCGCCGCGCCGCCAGGGCACCCCGACCCGGGCCCGGAACTGGGCGATGAGCAGGCCGAAGAGGCCGCAGGCGGCGACCACCAGGACGGTGCCGGGGGTGACGCGGGCGGGCCCCTCGCCGTAGGGGCCGAGGATCGCGGACTCGACGATCAGGCCGCCGGCGGCCGCCGCGTACAGGCCGAGGAGGCTGGCGGGCCGCAGCAGCAGTCCGCCGGCCACGATCGGCAGGACGAGGGCGGCGGGCGAGCACCAGACCGGGTCGAGGACGGTGCCGCAGACGATGGCGGGGACGGTGAGGAGGAGTCCGGCGAGGGCGAGGCGGTCGGAGGCGCCGCCGCGGAAGTAGTCGACGCCGGTCCGGCGCAGCGCGACGCGGGCCCGGTGTGCGCGCCTGCGCAGCCGGGCCGCGTACGTGTTCACTCCGTGGTGGGCCATTGGCCTGGACCCTATCCATCCGGGCCGCCCCCGTGCAGGGGTACCCCGGTGACAAGGTGCGTGAAATCGGGTCGCCCCGGGCGGGATGCGCTGATATCGATGGCACATGACGATGGAATCGCGGGTGCTGGACCCCTCGGAGTGGGAGCGCTGGTTCGCGGCGCTGGAGCTGGCCTTCGGAGGCGTTCCGGAGGAGCCCGAGGAGCGGGCGCTGTGGAGGGACCTGACCGAGTGCGGGCGGTCCCTGGGGGTCTGGGACGGCGGGCGGGCGGTGGCGACGGCGGGGGCGTTCTCCTTCCGGCTGACCGTGCCGGGCGGGGCCTCGGTGCCGGCCGCCGGCGTCACGATGGTGAGCGTGGCCGGAACGCATCGCCGGCGGGGGGTCCTGACCTCGATGATGCGGCGGCAGCTCGACGACGTGCGGGCGCTGGGCGAACCGCTGGCGGTGCTGACGGCCTCGGAGGCGGTCATCTACGGGCGCTTCGGTTACGGGGCGGCGAGCCGGACGCAGCGGGCGGTGATCGACACGACCCGGGTGCGGCTCGACGTACCGGCCGGGACGGACGCGGTGGCGCTGCGGATGGTGCCGCTCGCGGAGTCCTCGGCGGCGACGGAGGCGGTGTACGCGCGGATGGTGCCGCGCCGGCCCGGGATGCTGGCCCGGCGGCCGGGCTGGGAGCGGCTGCCGCTGCTGGATCCGCCGGGGTCCCGGCAGGGCGCCTCGCCGAAGCTGTGCGTGCTGGCGGAGCGGGACGGCGAGGCAGTGGGCCACGCCTACTACTCGATCAAGTCGGACTGGAGCTGGGCCGGCGCGGACGGCTCGGTGACCGTGCACGAGCTGTACGGGCTCGATCCGGCCGCGGAGGCGGCGCTGTGGCGGTTCCTGTGCTCGGTCGACCTGACGTCGAAGGTGCGGGTGGACAGCGCGCCGGTGGACGCGGCGTGGCAGCACCTGGTCTCGGACGTGCGGCGGTGCGAACCGACGGAGCGGGAGGCGCTGTTCGCGCGGCTCGTGGACGTGGGCGCGGCGCTGGAGGCGCGGACGTACCAGGCGCCGGTGGACGTGGTGTTCGAGGTGGAGGACGCGTTCTGCCCGTGGAACGCGGGGCGGTGGCGGCTGTCCGGCGACGCGAAGGGCGCCGTGTGCGCGCGGACCTCCGACACGGCCGATCTCGCGCTCTCCGCAAGGGAGCTGGGGGCCGCCTACCTGGGCGGTACGTCGCTGGCGGCGCTGGCCTCGGCGGGGCGGGTCACCGAACTGCGGGAGGGCGCGCTCGCGGAGGCGTCGCTCGCGTTCGGGTCACCGGTGGCGCCCTGGCTGCCGCACGGGTTCTAGGCGGGGCCTAGGCCATCTCTTTCGGATCTTGCCGGGCTCGCGACGCCTGGCACGCACGCTCGCCGCGTTGTCGTCGGTCGCCGATGCTCCGCATGGTCTCCCTCCTCCGCCTTGCGATCGCACGCACCAGACGCCGCTCCCTGACCCGGCCTGATCCGAAAGAAACGGCCTAGGCCTGGCAGGCGGGGCACCAGAAGAGGTTCCTCGCCGCCAGTTCCGCCGTGCGGATCTCGGTGCCGCAGAGGTGGCACGGGAGGTTCGCGCGGCGGTAGACGTAGACCTCGCCGCCGTGGTCGTCGACGCGCGGGGGGCGGCCCATGGCCTCGGGGGTGTGCTCGGGGCGGACCGTGTCGATGCGGTTGAGCCGGACGCCCTCGCGCATGAGGGCCCGGAGGTCGGTCCAGATCGCGGTCCACTCCCCCGGCGCGAGGTCCCTGCCCGCGCGGTAGGGGTCGATGCCGTGGCGGAAGAGGACCTCGGCGCGGTAGACGTTGCCGACGCCGGCGATGACCTTCTGGTCCATGAGCAGGGCGGCGATCGTCGTGCGGGACCTCGAGATCCGGCGCCAGGCCTCGTCGGGGTCGTCGGCGGCGCGGAGCGGGTCCGGGCCGAGCCGGTCGTGTATCGCCCGCTTCTCGGCGTCGGTGATCAGCGCGCAGGCGGTGGGGCCGCGGAGGTCGACGTACGACTCCGGGTTCGCGAGGCGCAGCCGGACCGTGTCGGCGGGCGGCGGCGCGGGGGCGTCGCCGAAGTTCACCTTGCCGAAGAGGCCGAGGTGGATGTGGATCCACTCGTCGCGCGGGAAGCCGAGGAAGAGGTGCTTGCCGTGGGCCTCGGTGGTCTCCAGGACGGAGCCGTCGAGGAGGGCGGCGGAGTCGGAGAACTTGCCCTGGGGGCTGGAGACGCGCACGGGCCGGCCGCCGAACCGTTCACGGTGGTCGGCGGCCAGCCGGTGGATGGTGTGCCCTTCGGGCATCAGGCGGTGGGCTCCTGCGGGTGGTGGGCCGGGATCGGGGGGAGCTCGCCGGTGGTCTCGTACGTGCTCAGCATCTCGATGCGGCGGGTGTGGCGCTCGTCGCCGGAGTACGGGGTGGAGAGGAAGACCTCGACGAACTTGGTCGCCTCCTCCTCGGTGTGCATGCGGGCGCCGACGGCGACGACGTTGGCGTTGTTGTGCTCGCGGCCGAGGGCGGCGGTCTGCTCGCTCCAGGCGAGGGCGGCACGGACGCCCTTGACCTTGTTCGCGGCGATCTGCTCGCCGTTGCCGGAGCCGCCGATGACGATGCCGAGGGCCTCCGGGTCGGCGGCCGTCCTCTCGGCGGCGCGCAGGCAGAACGGCGGGTAGTCGTCGAGGGCGTCGTAGATGTGGGGGCCGCAGTCGACGGGCTCGTGGCCGTGGGCCTTCAGCCACTCCACGAGGTGGGTCTTGAGTTCGTAGCCGGCGTGGTCGGAACCGATGTAGACGCGCATGGTTCCGAGTGTGGCACGGCCGGGACGGGGCAGGCGTCAGCGGGGTCGGGACCTTGGTCCCGGCGGGTCACGGACCTCCGGCCCCTCCTGGTCCGGACCTTTGGCCCGACTATGTCCTGAATCACGATCCGGAATCAAACCTTCCGTACCGGCCGGTCGCCGGGTTTCATGGCTCCGGCTCGCGACCCGAGCCGCCCCCACACCCGAAGGAAGCGTTCATGAACACGCAGCCGACCCTCGCCAAGGAAGGCGGCAGCACCGGCACCACCGGTCAGACCCCGCCGTCCGACGGCCTCAAGGCCGGACTCAAGAACCGCCACCTGTCGATGATCGCGATCGGCGGCGTCATCGGCGCCGGCCTCTTCGTCGGCTCCGGCTCCGGCATCGCCGCCGCCGGCCCCGCGATCCTCCTCTCCTACGCGCTCGTCGGCGCGATGGTCGTCTTCGTGATGCGGATGCTCGGCGAGATGGCCGCCGCGCGGCCCTCCTCCGGTTCCTTCTCCGCCTACGCCGACCAGGCGCTCGGCCGCTGGGCGGGCTTCACCATCGGCTGGCTGTACTGGTTCTTCTGGGTCGTCGTGCTGGCCGTCGAGGCGACCGCCGGCGCGGTCATCCTGGAGGGTTGGGTCCCGGCGGTGCCGCAGTGGGCGTGGGCGCTGATCGTGATGGTGGTGCTCACCGCGACGAACCTGGCCTCGGTGGCCTCGTACGGCGAGTTCGAGTTCTGGTTCGCCGGGATCAAGGTCGTCGCCATCGGCGCCTTCGTGGTGATCGGCCTGCTCGCGGTCTTCGGGGTGCTGCCGGGCTCGGACAACCCGGGCGCGGGCTTCGCGCACCTGACCGACGCGGGCGGGTTCCTGCCGATGGGCGCGGGCGCGATCCTGACCGGTGTCCTGATGGTCGTCTTCTCCTTCATGGGCAGCGAGATCGTGACCCTCGCGGCCGGCGAGTCGGAGGACCCGCAGCGGGCCGTGACCAAGGCGACGAACAGCGTGATCTGGCGGATCGGCGTCTTCTACCTGGGCTCGATCTTCGTGGTCCTCACCCTGCTGCCGTGGAACGACCCCTCGATCGTCGAGAAGGGCTCGTACGTCGCCGCCCTCGACTCCATCGGCATCCCCGCCGCCGGCCAGATCATGAACGTGATCGTCCTGACCGCCGTCCTGTCCTGTCTCAACTCGGGCCTCTACACGGCCTCCCGGATGGCCTTCTCGCTGGGGCGGCGCGGTGACGCGCCGAAGGGCTTCGCCCAGGTCGACAAGCGGGGCGTGCCGAAGGCCGCGATCCTCTCCTCGGTCGTCTTCGGCTTCGTCGCGGTCTTCTTCAACTACCAGTGGCCGGACACCGTCTTCGCCTTCCTGCTGAACTCCTCCGGCGCGGTGGCGCTCTTCGTCTGGCTGGTCATCTGCGTGACCCAGCTGCGGATGCGCGGGATCATCCTGCGCGAGTCGCCGGAGAAGCTGGTCGTGCGGATGTGGCTCTTCCCGTACCTGACGTGGGCGACGATCGGCATGATCGTCTTCGTCCTCGGCTACATGATCTACGACGGCGGCGGCGCCCGGGAGCAGGTCGTGCTCTCGCTGCTCGTGGCCGCGCTGGTGCTGGCGGTCGCGCTGGTCCGCGAACGGGTCCGGAAGACCGCCGTCTCCCGCGACTAGCGGTGCGCGCGCGAAAGGGCCCGCCGCTCCGCGAGGAGCGGCGGGCCCTTTCGCGTGGCCGTCAGCCCTTGCGGCCGACGAGCTTCCAGGCGGCCGGGAGGGCGCCCATGGCGAGGGCCGCCTTGAGGGCGTCGCCGATGAGGAAGGGGGTCAGGCCGGCGGCGACCGCCTGGCCGAGGGTCATGCCGGTGGCGAGGGCGAGGTAGGGGACGCCGACCGCGTAGATGACCGCGGAGCCGAGGACCATGGTGCCGGCGGTGCGCAGGACCGAGCGGTCCGCACCGCGGCGGGCCAGGGCGCCGACGACGGTGGCGGCGAGCAGCATGCCGAGGATGTAGCCGAAGGACGGCATCGCGTAGCCCGAGGAGCCCTGGGCGAACCACGGGACGCCCGCCATGCCGACGACGGCGTAGAGGGCGAGAGAGAGGAAGCCGCGGCGGGCGCCGAGGGCGGTGCCGACGAGCAGGGCGGCGAAGGTCTGGCCGGAGACCGGGACCGGGGAGCCCGGGACCGGGACGGAGAGCTGTGCGGCGAGACCCGTGAGGGCGGCGCCGCCGGCGACGAGCGCGACGTCGCGGACGCGGCTCGCCGGCAGGAGGTCGGCCAGGACGGTGCCCGCACGGAGGGTGCGGACGGGGGCGGCGGCGGTGCTCATCGGTACTCCGCGGGGGTGAGGGTGTCGGGACAGGTTGACGCTATGCCAGGAGTGAACGCCCGATCACCGTCAGCCGCCGACAAAGCCACCGGCCGGGCCTTCATCGGTTTCCGACAAAGGAGGGCGAGGGCGCCGAGCGCCACGTGACGCTTGTCACTGGGAGAAGGCGATGTCTGGTCCCTTTTGCGTCGAGCGCCGGTCACCGGAGAGACTGTGGGGTCTCCATAAACCCCTTCCTCCCGTACCCCTTCTCCCAGAGCGCGAGCCCCCACCATGCGCGACGCAGCACCGCCGGCCCCCCTCACCGAACCCGAGCCGCTCTCCCACGGGCTGAAACAGCGTCATCTGACGATGCTCGGGCTCGGCGGGGTGATCGGCGCGGGGCTCTTCGTCGGCTCGGGCGCGGGCATCGCGGTCGCGGGGCCCGGCATCGTGCTCTCTTACCTGATCGCGGGCGCGCTCGCGATGCTGGTGATGCGGATGCTGGGCGAGATGTCGGCGGCGATGCCGGCGTCCGGGGCGTTCTCGGTGCACGCGGAGCGGGCGCTGGGCCGCTGGGCCGGCTTCTCGGTGGGCTGGCTGTACTGGTTCCTGCTCGTCGTCGTCCTCGCCGTGGAGGCGACGGGCGCGGCGCGGATCGCGCACGGCTGGGTGCCCGGGGTGCCGCAGTGGGGCTGGGTGCTGCTCTTCATGGTCGTGTTCACCCTCGCCAACCTGGCGGCGGTGAAGAACTTCGGCGAGTTCGAGTTCTGGTTCGCGGCGCTGAAGGTCGGCGCGATCGTGCTCTTCCTGGTCCTCGGCACGCTGGCGATCGTGGGCTGGCTGCCCGACACGGATCCGGTGGGGCTCGCGAACCTGACCGGGCAGGGCGGCTTCCTGCCGAACGGCTGGTCCGGGGTGGTCTCCGGGGTGCTCGCCGTGGTCTTCGCCTTCGGCGGCCTGGAGGTCGTCACCATCGCCGCCGCCGAGTCGGAGGACCCGGCGCGGAACGTGGCGCGGGCGGTGCGCAGCGCCGTGTGGCGGATCCTCCTCTTCTACGTGGGCTCGATGCTGGTGATCGTGACCCTGCTGCCGTGGACGTCGATGGTGCCGGGCGAGTCGCCGTACGTGGCGGTGCTGGACGCGATCGGGGTGCCGGGCGCGGGGCAGATCATGAACGTGGTGGTGTTCGTGGCGCTGCTGTCGGCGCTCAACGCCAACCTGTACGGCTCCTCCCGGATGGTCTTCTCGCTGGCCGAGCGCGGCGAGGCGCCGAAGGGGCTGCTGCGGGTGTCGGACGGCGGGGTGCCGCGGCGGGCGGTGCTCGCCTCGGTGGCCTTCGGCTTCGTCTCCGTGCTGCTCAATCTGAAGTGGCCGGACTCCGTCTTCCTCTACATGCTCAACGCGGTCGGGGCGGTGCTGCTCTTCGTGTGGGCGCTGATCGCGGTGTCGCAGCTGCGGCTGCGGCCGCGGATCGAGCGGGAGGCGCCGGAGACGCTGACCCTGCGGATGTGGGGCTTCCCCTGGCTGACGTGGACGGCGCTGGCGGCGATGGGCGCGGTGCTGGTCCTGATGCTGACCGACGACGGGGCGCGGCCGCAGGTGCTGTGGTCGGCCGGGGCGACGGCCGCGGTGCTGCTCGTGGCGTGGCTGCGGGAAGTGCGCGCGTCGCGGGCGGCTTCCGGGGAGGGCCGCACGTCCACGACGAAGCGGAACTGAATCTTCACCTTGTGTGAAGGTGGTGACCGTATAGCGGACACCCGTTCCCTCTGAGCGGTACGGGCACCCAGACTGTGGGCTCCCCTCCCCGTCTCAGCCTATGAACAGGGTTGCCCATGTCCCGGACCACCGCGCCCGCGCAGGCCGACCGCGAGGACGGCCAGGCCGCTCCCTCCGAGGGCCTCTCCCACGGCCTCAAGCAGCGCCACCTGTCGATGATCGCGCTCGGCGGCGTCATCGGCGCCGGCCTCTTCGTCGGCTCCGGCGCCGGCATCGCCGCCGCCGGCCCCTCGATCGTCGTCGCGTACGCGATCTCCGGCGTGCTCGTCATGCTGGTGATGCGGATGCTCGGCGAGATGTCGGCGGCGAACCCCGCCTCCGGCTCCTTCTCCGTCCACGCCGAGCGCGCCTTCGGCCCGTGGGCCGGCTTCACCGCGGGCTGGGCCTTCTGGTTCCTGCTCTGCGTGGCCGTCGGCCTGGAGGGCATCGGCGCGGCGAACATCATGACGGGCTGGTTCCCCGGCACCCCGGAGTGGGCCTGGGTGCTGCTCTTCATGGTGGTCTTCTGCGGCACCAACCTGGCGGCGGTGAAGAACTTCGGCGAGTTCGAGTTCTGGTTCGCGGCGCTGAAGGTCGGCGCGATCGTCCTCTTCCTCGGCATCGGCGTGCTCGCCATCGCCGGCCTGCTGCCCGGGACCGACGACATCCCCGGCACCTCGAACCTCATCGGCGACCACGGCTTCTTCCCGAACGGCTCCGAGGGCCTGATCGTCGGCCTGCTCGCCTCCGTCTTCGCCTACGGCGGCCTGGAGACGGTCACCATCGCGGCGGCCGAGTCCGAGCACCCGGTGCAGGGCGTCGCCAAGGCGGTCCGCACCGCGATGTGGCGCATCGCGCTCTTCTACATCGGCTCCATGGCGGTCATCGTCACCCTCGTCCCCTGGGACGACCCGGCGGTCGTCGAGAAGGGCCCGTACGTCGCCACCCTGGACTTCCTGGACATCCCGGCGGCCGGCCAGATCATGAACGTGGTCGTGCTGGTCGCCCTGCTCTCCGCGATGAACGCCAACATCTATGGCGCCTCCCGCATGGCCCGCTCGCTGATCGCCCGCGGCCAGGGCCCGCGGGCGCTCGGCCGCACCTTCGGCGGCGTGCCCCGCCCGGCCGTCCTGCTCTCCTCGGTCGTCGGCTTCGGCGCCGTCCTGCTGAGCTACTGGTCGCCGGACAAGGCCTTCGTCTGGCTGCTCAACACCATCGGCGCGATCATCCTCGTCGTCTGGTTCTTCATCGCCGCCTCCCAGCTGGTGCTGCGCCGCCGCACCGAGCGCGAGGAGCCCGGGAAGCTGGTCGTGCGCATGTGGGCCTTCCCGGTGCTGACGTGGGTGGCGCTGGCCGGCATGGCCGCGATCTTCTGCCTGATGGCCCGCGAGGACGGCACCCGGATCCAGCTGTACGCGACGGGCGGTCTGACGCTCGTCCTCGCCGCCGTCGGCTTCGCGCTCCAGAAGGCGCGCGCGAAGGCGGCCCCCGCCGAGACCGGCTGACCCTCCGCGTCCCGCATGCGCGAAGGCCCCGCCGGGCCCCCGGGTCCGGCGGGGCCTTCGCGCGTCCGGGGGCGGGACCGGGTCGAAGGACTGATCAACTTCTGCCGCAGGTGCTGTTAGCCTGCACTTGCATATAGGTTGCAATAAGCAGCAGTCAGTCGAAGGGCTCGGCACACATGGCGATCTACACACTTCCGGAGCTGCCGTACGACTACGCGG
The DNA here is from genome assembly GCF_042746075.1 of Streptomyces sp. NPDC058758. Taxonomy (NCBI): domain Bacteria; kingdom Bacillati; phylum Actinomycetota; class Actinomycetes; order Kitasatosporales; family Streptomycetaceae; genus Streptomyces; species Streptomyces sp. NPDC058758. The sequence goes on from NZ_JBHYPS010000036.1 coordinate 45,819, forward strand.
CGCTGGAGCCGGTGATCAATCCGCAGATCATCGAGCTGCACCACGACAAGCACCACGCCGCCTACGTCAAGGGGGCGAACGACACCCTGGAGCAGCTGGAGGAGGCGCGCGACAAGGACCAGTGGGGGGCGATCAACGGCCTGGAGAAGAACCTGGCCTTCCACCTCTCCGGCCACATCCTGCACTCCATCTACTGGAACAACATGGCCAGCCCGAAGGCCGGCGAGGGCGGCGGCGAGCCGCTCGCGGCCGACGGCGTGGGCGAGCTCGCCGACGCGATCACCGAGTCCTTCGGCTCCTTCGCCAAGTTCAAGGCCCAGCTGACCAAGGCGTCGGCGACCACCCAGGGCTCCGGCTGGGGCGTCCTCGCCTACGAGCCGATCAGCGGCCGCCTCATCGTCGAGCAGGTCTACGACCACCAGGGCAACGTCGGCCAGGGCTCGGTCCCGGTCCTCGTCTTCGACGCCTGGGAGCACGCCTTCTACCTCCAGTACAAGAACCAGAAGGTCGACTTCATCGAGGCCATGTGGCAGGTCGTCAACTGGCAGGACGTAAACAAGCGCTACCAGGCCGCGAAGGCCAGCGTTCCGCTGATCTCGTTCTGACCCCCCGCTCGTCCTGCTCGTGATCGTCTTCTCAGCCTTCACCTGCGGACGGATGAAAGAGGAACCCCCGTGATGACGTGAATCACGGGGGTTCCTCCATGGCCGCTCGGACGGCCGGGCGGTCACTCGAAGCTCGGCGCCGCCGTCCGGGTGCGCTTGATCTCGTAGAAGCCCGGGGTCGACGCCACCAGCAGGGTGCCGTCCCACAGCCGGGCCGCGGCCTCGCCGCGCGGGGTCGGGGTGACGACCGGGCCGAAGAAGGCGACCTCGTCGCCGTCCGGGCCGGGCACCGCGATCACCGGGGTGCCGACGTCCTGGCCGACCTTCCCGATGCCCTCCTCGTGGGAGGCGCGCAGCTCGGCGTCGTAGGTGTCCTTGTCGGCGTACTCCACCAGGTCCTCGGGGAGGCCGGCGTCCCGCAGCGCGCCGGCGATCGCCTCGCGGGTGGGACCCTCGCCCTCGTTGTGGAAGCGGGTGCCGAGCGCGGTGTAGAGCTTGCCGACGACCTCGTCGCCGTGCAGCTGCTGGGCCGCCACGACCACCCGGACCGGGCCCCAGGCCTTGGTCTCCATCATCTCCCGGTACTCGGCGGGGACCTCGTCCAGCCGGTTCTCGTTCAGGACCGCGAGGCTCATCACCTTCCAGCGCACGTCCACCGGACGGACCTGTTCCACCTCCAGCATCCACCGGGAGGTCATCCAGGCCCAGGGGCACAGCGGGTCGAAGAAGAACTCTGCGGTGGTCCTGCTCTCGGACATGTGACTCCTCAAGACGTTCGGTCGGCCGGGGTGCGCCGACATGGCGCAACGCCGAGGGCGCGTGTCGGCATTCCCGTGCGCCCGGTGAAAGGTGCGCATGGGAGGATCGGTGCTGTTTCGAACACGCCACGAAGGAGTGACCGTGCCCGGTGAGAACCTGTCCCGCGACGAGGCCCGCGAGCGGGCCGCGCTGCTGTCCGTCGACGGCTACGAGGTCGCCCTCGACCTCCGCTCGGCGGTCGGCGAGTCCACGGAGGCGGTACGCACCTTCCGCTCGGTGACGACGATCCGCTTCCGCCGCACGGGCGAGGGCGACACGACCTTCGTGGACCTCGTCGCCCCGTCGGTCACCTCCGTCACCCTCAACGGCCGCGCACTGGACCCGGCGGCCGTCTTCGACGGGGCCCGGATCGCCCTGGACGGCCTGGCCGACGAGAACGTGCTGGTCGTCGACGCCCAGTGCGCGTACAGCCGCACCGGCGAGGGCATGCACCGCTTCGTCGACCCCGAGGACGGCGAGGTGTACCTGTACACCCAGTACGAGCCGGCCGACGCCCGCCGGGTCCACGCCGACTTCGAGCAGCCCGACCTCAAGGCGCCCTACCGCTTCGAGGTGACCGCGCCCGAGGGCTGGACGGTGTGGAGCAACGGCGCCGGCGAGCGGGGCGCCGACGGCGTGTGGCGGTTCGCCGAGACGAAGCCGATCTCCACGTACATCACCTGCGTGGTGGCCGGCCCGTACCACTACGTCACCGACACCTACCGGCGCGGCGACATCGAGATCCCGCTCGGCGCGATGTGCCGCAAGGGGCTCGCGAAGCACTTCGACGCGGACGACGTCTTCCTCGTCACCAAGCAGGGCTTCGACTTCTTCCACGACAACTTCGACTTCCCGTACCCCTTCGGCAAGTACGACCAGGCCTTCGTGCCCGAGTACAACCTCGGCGCCATGGAGAACCCCGGCATGGTCACCTTCACCGAGGAGTACATCTACCGGGGCAAGGTCACGCGGGCGGCGTACGAGCGGCGCGCCAACACGATCCTGCACGAGATGGCCCACATGTGGTTCGGCGACCTGGTCACCATGGTGTGGTGGGACGACCTGTGGCTGAAGGAGTCCTTCGCCGACTTCATGGGCTCCTTCTCGCTCGCCGAGGCCACCCGCTTCACCGACAGCTGGGTCACCTTCGCCAACAACCGCAAGGCCTGGGCCTACCGCGCCGACCAGCTGCCCTCCACCCACCCGGTCACGGCCGACATCCGCGACCTGGAGGACGCCAAGCTCAACTTCGACGGCATCACCTACGCCAAGGGCGCCTCCGTCCTCAAGCAGCTCGTCGCCTACGTGGGCCGGGACGCCTTCCTGGAGGGCGCGCGCCGCTACTTCAAGCGCCACGCCTACGGCAACACCCGCCTCGCCGACCTGCTCGCCGTCCTGGAGGAGACCTCCGGCCGGGACATGAAGGCCTGGTCGAAGTCCTGGCTCCAGACCTCCGGCGTCAACGTGCTCGCCCCCGACGTGACCTACGACGCTGAAGGCCGGATCACCGAACTCGCCGTCCTCCAGGAGGGCGGGGAGCCGCGCCCGCACCGGATCGCCGTGGGCCTCTACCAGCTCACCGACGGCGAACTCGTCCGGTACGCGCGCGTGGAGACCGACGTCGCCGGGGCCCGGACGGTCGTCGACGGGGTGGCCGGCGGCGAGAAGCCGGACCTGATCCTCGTCAACGACGACGACCTCACCTACTGCAAGGTCCGCTTCGACGAGGGCTCCCTCGACACCCTCCGCGACCACCTCGGGGACGTCACCGACCCGCTGGCCCGCGCGGTGTGCTGGTCGGCGCTGTGGAACCTGACCCGGGACGGGCTCATGCCGGCCCGCGACTTCGTCGCCGCCGTGCTCGCCTTCGCGGGCCGCGAGACCGACATCGGCGTCCTCCAGATGGTGCACGCCTGGGCGCGGACCGCCGTCACCCACTACGCCGCCCCCGGGTGGCGCGAGGAGGGCGGCCGGCTGCTCGCCGAGGGCGGCCTGCGCGAGCTGCGCACCGCCGAGCCGGGCAGCGAGCACCAGCTGACCTGGGCGCGCTTCTTCGCCGCGGCCGCCTCCTCCGACGCCGACCTCCAGCTCCTGGAGGGGCTGCTCGCCGGCACCGCCCGGATCGACGGCCTCGACGTGGACCAGGAGCTGCGCTGGGCGCTGCTCTCCCCGCTCGCCGAGGCCGGCCGGGCCGACGAGGCGCGGATCGGCGAGGAGCTGGCCCGGGACGACACCGCGAGCGGCAAGCGCCACCAGGTGCGGCTGCTCGCCGCCCGGCCGTCGGCGGCCGTCAAGGCGCAGGCGTGGGCGCAGGTCGTCGAGTCGGACACCCTGTCGAACGCGCTGGTCGGCGCGGTCATCGCCGGTTTCGCGCAGCCCTCGCAGCGCGAGCTGACCGCCCCGTACGCGGAGAAGTACTTCGCGGTGATCGAGCGGATCTGGGCCGAGCGGTCGATCCAGATCGGCATGGACGTGGTGCGGGGCCTCTTCCCGGCGTACCAGGACCGTCCCGAGACCCTGGCGGCGACCGACGCCTGGCTGGCGGAGCACGCGGACGCCGCCCCGGCGCTGCGGCGCCTGGTCCTGGAGTCCCGCGACGACCTGGCCCGGGCGCTGCGGGCGCAGGAGTGCGACGCGCTGGAGGACTGAGCCGGTGCCGGGAGGGGCCCGCGGTCCGGCGGGCCCCTCGGGGGCCGGACGAGGACCGCGGCCCCTCTCGGCAGTCGAACGCGCGTACTTTAGTGCGGGCTTGTCCGGGTTCGGCCACCGCCTTGTAACAGGCCGTTAGGACCGGGCCGGGGTGCGGAACACCCCCGGCATGAACCACGACACCCCCATCACCCCCCGCACCCGACCCGCCTCCTCCCCCGCGGGCCTCGCGCAACGACTCGCGTCCACCGGCCAGTTGAGGGCCATGGGCGTGCCCGCCGCCGAGGTCGCCGGGCGGTCCGCGGCCGGCGGCGACTGGCAGCAGCTGCTGCCGGGCGTCTTCCTGCTCCGCCCCGGCGCGCCGACCGGCGACGACCGGCTGCGGGCCGCGCTGCTCTACGCCCGCCGGGACGGCGGGGCGCCGCCGTACGGCCCGGGCGCGATGCTCACCGGGCTCGCCGCGCTCGCCCTGCACGGCTTCTCCTCCGCTCCCCCGGTGCCCGCCCTGGAGCGGATCGACGTCCTCGTGGGCCGCACCCGGCGGCTGCGCTCGACCGGTTTCGTACGGGTGGTGCGGGCGCCGGAGTCGCCGGAGCCGGTGGAGCTGGACGGGCTGCCGGTCGCGCCGGTCGCCCGGGCGCTCGCCGACGCCGTCTCGGGGCTGCACGACGCCGAGGCCGTCCGCCGGCTGCTGACCGAGGCGGTGCGCGGCGGCCACTGCGAACCCCCGGTGCTGGTAAGGGAGTTGAGCCGGTCCCGGCTGCTGACCCGGCCGCACGTGGTGGACGCGGTGGACTCGCTCCTGGTGGAGGGACGGGCGCTGTCGGAGGAGCGGCTGTACGAGATGGTGCGGGACTTCGGGCTGCCGGACCCGCTGTGGAACGTGGACCTGCGGCTGCCGGGCGGCCCGCACCTGGGCGGGGTGGACGCCTACTGGCCGGACCAGGCGGTGGCGGTGGAGCTGGACACCCGGGCGCCGCGGCAGGACGAGGACGCGCTGTGGTCGGAGTACACCCGCAAGCGGGAGCACCTGGAGCGGCTGGGCATCACGGTGGTCCACCTGACCCCGCGCAAGCTGCGCGAGGCGGTGGACCAGCAGGCCGCCGTGGTCCGCACGGCCCTGATGGCCGCGGCGGACCGGCAGCCCGCCGCCTACGTCGTCGTCCTGCCCCGGTGAGCTACTTCTTCGGGAGGGTGCCGCAGAACTCGGCCTCGACGACCGCCTGGGTGTCGCCGGTCCAGTCGGCGTTGACGTTGGCGGCGAGGGAGTGCCGGCCGTCGCGGGTGGCGTACGCCTCCGAGAGCGAGCCGTGGATGCCGCCGCCGTGGCCCCAGATCTCGGTGCCGCAGCTCAGCTTCTGCCAGGAGATGCCGAGGCCGTAGCGGAACTCGGGGTACTCGGCGGAGACCGGCACGGTGGCGGTGAGTTCGCGCATCTCGGCCTTCGGCAGGAGCCGGCCCTTGAGGAGGGCGCGGTAGAAGGTCTGGAGGTCGGCCGAGTCGGAGATCATCTCGCCGGCGGCGTGGGCGAGGGAGGGGTTGAGCTCGGTGACGTCGTGGACGGGGGCGGACTTCTCGGGGGCGAGGGTGGAGTAGGCGCGGCTGCTGGGCCCCGGGACGTTCACCCGGGTGCCGGGGACGCTGGTGGCGCGGAGCTTGAGGGGCTTGATGATCCGGTTCTCGACGGCCTTGCCGTAGGGGCGGCCGGTGACCTCCTCGATGACCAGGCCGGCCAGGACGAAGTTGGTGTTGGAGTAGCGCCAGGAGGTGCCGGGGGCGAAGACGGGGGCGTGGTTCATGGCGATGCCGACGAGGTCGCGCGGGTTCCAGGTGTCGTAGCGGTGCTCCAGGAAGCCGGGGCCGAAGACCTTCCGCTGGAACTCCGGGTCCTCGGTGTAGCCGTAGACGCCGCTGGTGTGGTTGAGGAGCTGGCGGACGGTGATCTTCCGCCCGTCGTGGCCGTTGCCGCGGACGAGGCCGGGGAGCCACTTCTCGACCGGGTCGTCGAGGTCGATCCGGCCCTCGGCCTGGAGCTGGAGGAGGACGGTGGCGGTGAAGGTCTTGGTGATGGAGCCGACGCGGTAGCGGTCGTCGCCGCCGCGCTCGCCGGCGGTGCCGGTCCAGGCGCGGCCGTCGACGCGGGCCTGGGCGACGGCGCCGGGGACGCCGGCGTCGACGTTGGCCTGGAGCGCCGCCCGGGTGGCGGCGTGGTCCTTCTTCGCGGGGGCGGCGGGGGCCGCGGGGCCCGCCGCGAGGGCGGGGGCGGCGAGCGCGGTGACGGTGAGGCCGGCGGCGAGGGCCGCGGCGACGACGGTGCGGGCGGTGCGGGCGGTGGCCATGCGGAGTTCCCCTGTTTCCGTGGTGGTCCGGTGTTCCGGTGCGGTCGGCGGGGAGGACCACGGGGGGCGGGGGCGGGTTGAGCGGTCGCGTACCGGTTGAGCCCTTTTCAGCCGTTCGCCGGATCGGTGAGGCGGGAGCGGCCCACGGGGGGCCGCTCGCGCCACAGGTCGAGCCCGATGTCGACCAGTCCGACCCGGGGCAGGCCGGGTACGGAGTCCAGCGGGTGCCAGGCCGCGAGGTCGGTGGAACCGCCGGTCTCGTGGCGGAGTTCGCCGCCGGTGACCCGGGCCTCGTAGACGATCCGCAGGCCCTGGAAGGAGCCGGGGGCCCCGATCCGGGCGACCCAGCCGCGCATGATCGAGTCGACGCCGAGGAGCGCGGTCGGCTCGACGGCGTACCCGGTCTCCTCCTCGACCTCGCGGACGACGGTCCGGACGGGTTCCTCCCCGTGGTCCATGCCGCCCCCGGGCAGCGTCCACCGCTTGGTGCCGTCCTTGGCGACCCAGCGCGCGAGCAGTACCTCCCGGTCCCGGACGACCACGGCGTAGGCCGCCACCCGCAGCTCCTGCTTCATGCCGAGCAGGCTAGGGCCTCGCGGGGCGGACGGGCCCCGGATGGCTAGAACCAGTACACGGGGTAGGTGCGGCGGGTGGCGCGGGCGGAGAGGAGGCCGACCGCGACGAGGAGGGTGCAGGAGGCGAGCAGCAGGGCGGTGAAGGTCCAGAACGGCGGGCTGCCGAGGGCGACGATCACCGCGGTGGCGGCGGCCGGGGAGTGCGGGGTGCGGGCGAGCATCATCGCGCCGAGGGCGAGTCCGCCGGCGACCGCGGCGCCCCACAGGCCGGGCCCGGCCACGGCGAGGACCGCGAAGCCGGTGAGGGCCGAGAGGAGCTGTCCGCCGATCACCGAGCGGGGCTGGGAGAGCGGCAGCTCCGGGGAGGCCGCGACCAGCGCCATGCTCGCGGCGAGCGGCGGGATGAGCAGCGGGTGGTGCAGGACGGTGCCGAGGGCGACCAGCAGGAGCAGGGCGGCGGTGCTGGCGCCGGTGGCGGCGAGGACGGCCAGGGGGCGCGGGCGGGGCGGCGGGCCAGGACGCCGTACGGGGGCGGCGGGGGCGGTCGCGGGCGCGGGCGGCGCGGGCACGGTGGCCTCGGGAGCCTGGAGGGCAGTGGTCACGGGTTCCTCGGGATCGTGGATCGGGAGTCCGCGTGCGGGCGGCGGGGTGCGGTGCGGGGGTCACGGGGTGGTCGGGTTGGCCGGGGAGTACGCGGGCGCGGACCAGCGCAGGGGGCTGGCGGCCGGGGTCTCGACGACGCTGTCGACCCGGAAGCGGACGTACCGCTCCTCCAAACGGTATACCGTTTTGGCCCGGCCGCTGAGCTGGAGGGTGGTCCCCGTCTCCCAGTCCAGGAAGAGGAGGCCCGCCCTGCCGTCGGTCTCCAGGTTTCCGAGCGTGAGGAACATCGCATTGCCGGGGTAGTCCCGCCAGAGGAGGTCGCGGGGCCCCTCGGCCCGGACGAAGCCGGGGTTGCCGCCGCGGTGGCTGGCGTCGGCGCCGTCCGGTCCCGTGGTGGCGACGAAGAAGGTGTCCGCGGCGCGGACGGCGGCCAGCTGGGGCCCGGTGAGGGCCGTGCCCCTGCGGACGGCGGGCCGGGCGGCGGGGCCCGCGGGGTCGGAGCCGTACAGCTCGCGCTTCTGGAGGTACTTCGGGCAGTTGGCGAAGACCTGCTCCGCCTCGATCAGGAGGCCCCGGGCGCCGGGGCGGGCGGTGCCGTTGAGGCGCATGCGGCGGCGGGTGCGGGGGTCGAGGGCGATCGTGCCCACCGGGGTCGCGGCGGCCAGGGCCTCGGCCAGGGGGTCGTGCGGCGCGGGCCCGCCCGCCACCGAGACCGTGTGCGGGCCGGTGGCCCGGGCGAAGCCGGGGTCGCCGGTGAGGAGGCTCGCCCAGACCCGGCCGTCCGGGGCCGCCGCGCCGAGGACCAGCATGGGCTGGGCCTCCAGGAAGGCGGCGGCCACCGGGCGGATGCCGGGGTTGATGCTGGGGGCGATGTGGGCGGCGGCCTGCTGGACGCCGAGGCGCTCTTGTACGGCCAGGGAGCCGTGGTGGTAGGCGGTCGGCATGGCGGGCCTCCGGACGGGTGCGGGTTCGGTGGGAGGGCGGGGCCCCGGGCGGTCTAGAAGAAGCCGCAGGTCGGGGCGGTGGCGCTGGGGGCGGGGGATCCCTCGGCGCCCTTGGGGACGGAGATCTCCAGGCGGGTGCCGTCGGGGTCGTGGAAGAAGATGCCGCCGGAGGCCGCGCCCTCGCGGTGGGCGACGACGCCCTCGTAGGCGAAGGTGACGCCCTGCTCCCTGAGGACCGCCTCGGCCTCGCGGACCTTCTCGATGGACTCGGCCTCGAAGGCCAGGTGGTGCAGGCCGGCGCGGTGCGCGTCGTAGCCGCCCTCGGCCTGCTGCCAGAGGGCGACGGCGAGCGCGCCGCCCCGGCCGAGGAAGGCGTAGCGGCGGCCGTCGGCGTCGCCGGAGCCGATCACCTCGAAGCCGAGCACGTCGCCGTAGAAGCGGAGCGAGCGGTCCAGGTCGGTGACGTTGATGCCGATGTGCGCCGTGTTCAGCGTGCCGATCGCGGACATGGGGGTCCCCTCGTCTTCGGTCGCCCCTCTCGGGCTAACCGCTTAATTCGACTTTAGGGGTTAGATACGAGCGTGCGCAACCGGTTACGTACACTTGAGGGGTTAGATAGCCCGGGGATCGAGGAGGATGTCCGCATGACCGCCACCGATCCACGGCCGCTGACCGGCGAGCCCCTCTCCCTGGACCTGCTCAACACCCGCTGGATGGGCGAGGGCGAGCTCCAGGACCTCCTCGTCGACACCGAGGGGCTCGCGGTCTGGCTCGCCGCGAACGGGCTCGACGGGCGCTTCGCCGCCGACGAGGCCACCCTCCGCCACACCCGCACCGCCCGCGAGGCGCTGAAGGCACTGGTCGACCGGCCCGGCGACCCGGACGCGGCCGCGCGGCTCGACGCCGTCCTGGAGCACGGCCGGATCCGCGCCGTGCTCACCACCGAAGGCCCCGGCGAGCGGGCCGAGTTCGCCGACCCGGCATGGGGGCCGGCCTGGACCGCCGCCCGCGACTACCTGGACCTGCTGCGCACCGCCCCGGACCGGATCAGGGCCTGTGCGCACGAGGCGTGCGTCCTGCACTTCCTCGACACCTCGCGGAACGGCACCCGGCGCTGGCACTCGATGGCGACCTGCGGCAACCGCGCGAAGGCGTCCCGGCATTACGCCCGCAGCAAGGAGCAGTGAGCCGCGGGCACCGGTCGAATCGCCCTCGTTGAGGGCGATTCGTCTGCCGTGGCGCATGGGGCGCGGTGGCGGATGTACGCCACGGACACAACCCGCCCTCCGCTAACTCTCCACAAAGCCCTGTCATTTGCGAAAGGCTGAGCGGTCATCCGGTACCGGATTCCGGACCCCCTTCTTTCACAAACAGGGATGTAAATGACCACCCCCGAAACGCAGAGCTCCATACCCGGGCGCTCGACCGCCGGGACCAGACGAGCGGCCAGGATCGCCGCCGCCGCCGGCCTGGTGACCGCGCTCGTCGCGGCCGGTGCCGCCCCGGTCCTCGCCGCCGACGACCCGGCGGCCACTCCCCCGGTCAAGGCCGCGGAGCCCGCCGACAAGCTCGGCGCCACCGACGCCCAGCGCCTCTCCGAGGCCGAGGCCGCCGGCGAGTCGCACGTGACCATCCTGGTCGCCACCGCGCCCGGCGCGACCGAGCAGGTCGCCGGCCAGCTCGACGCCGTCCCCGGCGCCTCGGTCGGCAACCGCAACGACGAGCTCGGCTACGTCCGCGCCACCCTGCCGACCGACCGGGCCGACGCCGCGATCAAGGCCGCCACGAAGCTCTCCTCCGTCCAGTCGGTCGACCTCCGGGCCGAGATCGAGCTGGACGACCCCCGCCCCGACGCGGGCCTCGGCGGCGCCGTCGAGGGCACCACGGTCGACCGGACCTACCCGGCGCCGTCGAAGTACACCCCGGCGAAGAACCCGTACAACCCGTCCCACGAGACGGGCGCGGTCGAGTTCGTCGAGGACCACCCGCGCGCCGACGGCCGCGGCGTGACCATCGGCATCCTCGACTCGGGCGTCGACCTGGCCCACCCGGCCCTCCAGAAGACCACCACCGGCGAGCGCAAGATCGTCGACTGGGTGACCGCCACCGACCCGCTGGTCGACGGCGACGCCACCTGGCGCGCGCAGATCACCCCGGTCGCGGGCCCGGTCTTCACCGCCGCCACCCAGTCCTGGAAGGCGCCCGCGGGCTCCTACCAGTGGAGCCGCTTCAGCGAGTCGGTGACCGCGGGCGGCGACCCGGCCGGTGACATCAACCGCGACGGCGACACCACCGACGTCTTCGGCCTGCTGTACGACCCGGTCGCCGGCACCGTCCGCGTCGACACCGACCAGGACAACGACTTCACGGACAACGAGCCGATGAAGCCGTTCAAGGACGGCTACGGGGTCAACTACTTCGGCACCGACGACCCGGCCACCGACGTCGTCGAGCGCACCCCCTTCGTCGTGCAGATCCGCAAGGACGTCCCGATGGACCCGCTGGGCGGCTCCTGGGTCGGCCAGAAGCGCGACTTCGTCAACATCGGCGTCGTCGAGTCCTCGCACGGCACCCACGTCGCCGGCATCACCGCCGCCAAGGGCCTCTTCGGCGGCAGGATGAACGGCGCCGCCCCCGGCGCCAAGATCGTCTCCTCGCGCGCCTGCACCTGGGACGGCGGCTGCACCAACGTCGCCCTCACCGAGGGCATGGTCGACCTCGTCGTCAACCGCGGCGTCGACATCGTCAACATGTCGATCGGCGGACTGCCCGCGCTGAACGACGGCGACAACGTCCGCGCCCGCCTCTACACCCGTCTCATCGACGAGTACGGCGTGCAGCTGGTGATCTCGGCCGGCAACTCCGGCCCGGGCACCAACACGATCGGCGACCCCGGCCTGGCCGACAAGGTCCTCTCGGTCGGCGCCGCGGTCTCCCAGGCGACCTGGGCCGCCAACTACGGCTCGGCCGTCGACAAGAAGTACGCCATGTTCCCGTTCTCCTCGCGCGGTCCGCGCGAGGACGGCGGCGCCACCCCGCTGGTCACCGGCCCGGGTTCGGCCGTGAACACCATCCCGACCTGGCAGGCCGGCGCCGGCGTCGCCGAGGCGGGCTACGCGCTCCCCGCCGGCTACGGCATGCTCAACGGCACCTCGATGTCGTCCCCGCAGGTCGCAGGCGCCAGCGCGCTGCTGCTCTCCGCCGCCAAGCAGCGCGGCATCGAGCTCTCCCCGCTGACCCTGCGCACCGCGCTCACCTCGACCGCGAAGCGGATCCCGGGCGTCGCGGCCCACGAGCAGGGCGCCGGTCTCGTCGACATCAACGAGGCCTGGGAGTCGATCAAGGACGGGGCCACCGCCCACTCCTACAAGGTCGAGGCCCCGGTCGACACCGTGATCTTCCCGGCCCCGCACACCGGCACCGGCGTGTACGACCGCGAGGGCGGCCTCAAGGTCGGCCAGAAGAAGGTCTACGACGTCACCGTCACCCGCACCAGCGGCCCGGACCGCGCCATCGAGCACGAGCTGGACCTCAAGTACAACGACGGCACCTTCCGGATCCTCGGCGACGACGAGGTCCGCCTCCCGCTGAACAAGCCGGTCACCGTCAAGCTGGAGGCCCGCCCGCGCACCGCCGGCGTGCACAGCGTGATCCTGGAGGCCGACGACGAGCGCACCGAGGGCGTCGACAAGCAGATCCTCGCCACCTCGGTCGTCGCGAGCGACCTGGTCGCCCCCGGCTACGGCTTCAAGGCCGAGGGCTCGGTCCAGCGCAACAGCCACAAGTCGTACTTCGTGACCGTGCCGAAGGGCGCGACCTCCCTGGAGGTGGCGATCGGCGGCCTGAAGGAGAAGAGCCAGACCCGGTTCATCTCCATCCACCCGTACGGCGTCCCGGTCGACCCGACCGCGACCACCATGTGCTACCCGCACTACAACCCGGCGAACACCTGCCGCCCCGACCAGCGCTCCTACGCCAACCCGCAGGCCGGCGTCTGGGAGATCGAGGTCGAGGCCCGCCGCACCTCGCCGGACCTGGACAACCCGTACAAGCTCGACGTCACCGTCCTCGGCGCCTCCTTCGACCCGGCCGTCCAGACGGTCGCCGAGGCGAAGGTCGGCGTGCCGGCCGCCGTCGAGTGGACCGTCACCAACAAGTTCGCCGGCATCGACGGCAAGCTCAAGGGCGGCTCGCTCGGCTCGGCCAAGGTCGAGACGCCGACCATCCGGCACCACGAGTCGCAGACGAAGACCGTCACCATCGGCGAGGGCGTCGAGCGCCTCGACATCGGGATCGGCAACACCTCCGACAAGGCCGCCGACCTCGACCTGACCGTCCTCCTGAACGGCGTCAAGGTCGCCTCGTCGGCCGACGGCGACTCGGAGGAGGCCGTCTCCCTCGTCAAGCCGAAGGCCGGCACGTACACCGTCGTCATCGACGGCTACGCGGTCCACGCCGAGGGCGGCACGACCTACGACTACAAGGACGTGTACTTCTCCTCGGCGCTCGGCACCGTGAAGGTCGACGAGGCGAAGACCTACCCGCTGGCCAACGGCGCGAGCACCGAGGTCCCGGCCGAGGTCGTCGTCGGCGGTCCGGCCCCCGAGGGACGCCAGTTCTTCGGCGAGGTCCGGCTGGTCAACGGCCGCGGCACCGTCGCGGGCACCGGCAGCGTCCTGATCGGCAGCGTCACCCCGTAACACCCCGAGCGGTACGAGGGGCGGGCACCCGTGGGGTGCCCGCCCCTTCGCCGTCCCCGGTCAGCCCCGCCCGGGGCACTCGCCGTCCCCCGGCTCGGCGAGGGCCTTCGCCACCCACTTCCGGCCGTACTCCAGCTCGTCGCGGACCGGGCCGACGTCCTCGCCGAGCTCGCCGGGCGGCTCCATGTCCTGCCGGTAGGTGAGCACCCCCTCGTCGGGGAAGCGGGAGACGACCACCAGCATCCGCGTGCCGGGCCGGTAGTACGACGACGGCTCCGCCGCCAGGCCCCGGAAGACCAGCTCGCCGGCGTCCGCCACCGTCGGCCGGTAGCGGCGCTCCACCCGCAGCACCACCCGGACCTCGTCCTGCGCGAGCGGTTCGGCGCGCACCACCGTGCCCTCGGCGACGTCCGTGGCGCAGGCCACGATCCCGCCCGGGGTGCGCTTGGCCTCGGAGCCGGAGCCGAGCAGACCGCCGCCGGTCGCCCCCGGGCGGGCGGCCAGCCACGCCCCGCCGGTGCCGAGCGCGCCCAGCGCCACGCAGGCGGCGAGCGCCCAGGCGGCGCCCCGCCCGCGCCGCCGGGGCCGTACGGCGACCGGCTCGCGCCCGGGGCCGGCGGGCACGGGGCCGGCGGATACGGGCCCGGCGGGTACGGGCCCGGCCGATACGGGCTGCGTCGGTTCCGGGCGTACGGGCTCCGCCGGTACGGGCCCGGCCGGTACGGGCTGCGCCGGCTCCGGGCTCACGGGCTCCGCCGGTTCCGGGCGCACGGGCTGCGCCGGTGGCGGTTCCGCCGTCAGCGCCGCCGCGAGGACGCCCAGCTGCTCGCGGAGCAGGTCCAGGTCCGCGCGGGCCCGGGCGACCTCGGGGTCGTCCCCGGCGTCCGGCGGTCCGTCCTCCGGGAACAGGGCCCGGGCCAGCGGATCCCTCGTGTCCTCGCCCACTCACACCACCTCGTCCGTGTGGAGCCGCTCCCGCATCGCGCGGACGGCGGCGTGCAGCCTGCTCTTGACGGTCCCCTCGGGGACTCCCAGCTCCTCGGCGATCCGGGCCACCGGCAGGTCCGCGTAGAAGCGCAGCACCAGGACCCGCCGCTGCTTCTCCGGCAGCGCCTCCAGGCCGTCGGCCACGGCGAGCGCGAGGACCCGGGCCTCCTCCCCGCCGCCGCCCGGCGGGTCCGGCAGCGCGGTCAGCCGCTCGCCGAGGCGCTCCTCCCGGCGCCGGGCCCGGTGCCAGTCGGCGGCCACCCGGGTGGCGACCACCGCGCACCAGGCGGCCGGGGAGCGCGGCGGGTCCCCCTTCGCGCGGGCCTCCAGGAGGCGGAGCCCCACCTGCTGTACCCCGTCCTGGAGCTCCGCGTACGGCACCCCGCCCAGCGCGAGGACCGCCCGCACCCGGTCCACCAGCGCCGCGTCCATCTGCTCCACCCCGCCCCCTTTCCTCGTCCGGTCCCCCCTTCGACGCGGCGGGGCCCCGGAACGTTCGTCCCGGTCGCACATCCCGCCCCTCGGACAATGGATTGGACAAGAAGCGGCAGGCGGCACGCATCATGGAGGGCGGCAGCACCTGCACACACGTACGGAGGAGTCCCCGTGAAGGTCGGAATCGTCGGAGCCACCGGTCAGGTCGGCACAGTCATGCGCAAGATCCTGGCCGAGCGGAACTTCCCGGTCGACGAGCTGCGGCTCTTCGCCTCCGCCCGGTCCGCCGGCACGGTCGTGGACGGCGTCACCGTCGAGGACGCCTCGACCGCCGACTACACCGGCCTGGACATCGTGCTCTTCTCCGCCGGCGGCGCCACCTCCAAGGCCCTCGCCGAGAAGGTCGCCTCCCAGGGCGCCGTCGTGATCGACAACTCCTCCGCCTGGCGCCGCGACCCCGAGGTCCCCCTCGTCGTCTCCGAGGTCAACCCGCACGCGGTCAAGGACCGCCCCAAGGGCATCATCGCCAACCCGAACTGCACCACGATGGCCGCCATGCCGGTCCTCAAGCCGCTCCACCAGGAGGCCGGCCTCACCGCGCTGGTCGCCACCACCTACCAGGCCGTCTCCGGCTCGGGCGTGGCCGGCGTCGCCGAGCTGCGCACCCAGGCGTGCGCCGTCGCCGAGCAGGCCGACCAGCTGGCCTTCGACGGCGAGGCCGTCGCGTTCCCCGAGCCCGCCGTCTACAAGCGTCCGATCGCCTTCAACGTGGTCCCGCTGGCCGGCTCGATCGTGGACGACGGCTCCTTCGAGACCGACGAGGAGCAGAAGCTCCGCCACGAGTCCCGCAAGATCCTGGAGATCCCGGAGCTGAAGGTCTCGGGCACCTGCGTCCGCGTCCCGGTCTTCTCCGGCCACTCGCTCCAGGTGAACGTCCGCTTCGACCGCCCGATCAGCGTCGAGCGCGCCTACGAGCTGCTGAAGGACGCCGAGGGCGTCGAGCTGTCCGAGATCCCGACCCCGCTCCAGGCGGCCGGCAAGGACGCCTCGTACGTGGGCCGCATCCGCGTCGACGAGACGGTGGACAACGGCCTGGCGCTCTTCCTCTCCAACGACAACCTCCGCAAGGGCGCCGCGCTGAACGCGGTGCAGATCGCGGAGCTGGTGGCGGCCGAGCTCAAGGGCTGACGCCGGACCGTACGCGCCGAGGGGCGGCCACCCGGGTGGGTGGCCGCCCCTCGCGTGTTCGCCCTGGGAAATGCGCGATGCGCCCGCGACTCACCCCGTGGAAGGATGGCCCAAACGTCACGAAACCGAGGAGTTGACCGGGTGCCTGGTACGAACCTGACCCGTGAAGAGGCGGAAGCGCGGGCGGCGCTGCTGACCGTGGACGCGTACGAGGTCGAACTGGACCTCACGGGTGCGCAGGAGGGCGGCACCTACCGGTCCGTCACCACCGTCCGCTTCGATTCCGCCGAGGCGGGCGCCGAGACCTTCATCGACCTCGTCGCCCCCGCCGTCCACGAGGCCGTGCTCAACGGCCACGCGCTGGACGTGGCCGCCGTCTTCCGCGACTCGCGGATCGCCCTGCCGCACCTGAAGCAGGGCCGCAACGAACTGCGCGTGGTCGCGGACTGCGCGTACACCAACACCGGTGAGGGCCTGCACCGCTTCGTCGACCCGGTCGACGGCCAGGCCTACCTGTACACGCAGTTCGAGGTGCCGGACGCGCGCCGCGTCTTCGCCTCCTTCGAGCAGCCGGACCTCAAGGCGACCTTCCGGTTCACGGTGAAGGCGCCGGAGGGCTGGAGCGTCATCTCCAACTCGCCGACCCCGGAGCCGAAGGACGGGGTGTGGGCCTTCGAGCCGACCCCGCGGATCTCCTCGTACATCACGGCCCTGATCGTCGGCCCGTACCACGCGGTGCACTCGTCGTACGAGGGCCCGGACGGGCAGGTCGTGCCGCTGGGCATCTACTGCCGCCCCTCGCTGGCCGAGTTCCTGGACGCGGACCACATCTTCGACGTGACCCGGCAGGGCTTCGACTGGTTCCAGGAGAAGTTCGCCTACGCCTACCCGTTCGCCAAGTACGACCAGCTGTTCGTGCCGGAGTTCAACGCGGGCGCGATGGAGAACGCGGGCGCGGTCACCATCCGCGACCAGTACGTCTTCCGCTCGAAGGTGACGGACGCGGCCTACGAGCGCCGCGCCGAGACCATCCTCCACGAGCTGGCCCACATGTGGTTCGGCGACCTGGTGACCATGGAGTGGTGGAACGACCTGTGGCTGAACGAGTCGTTCGCCACCTACACCTCGGTCGCCTGCCAGGCGTCCGTGGCGGGCACCCGCTGGCCGAACGCCTGGACCACCTTCGCCAACGCGGAGAAGACCTGGGCCTACCGCCAGGACCAGCTGCCGTCGACGCACCCGATCATGGCCGAGATCAACGACCTGGAGGACGTGCTCGTCAACTTCGACGGCATCACGTACGCCAAGGGCGCCTCGGTCCTCAAGCAGCTCGTCGCCTACGTCGGCCAGGACGAGTTCTTCAAGGGCGTGCAGGCGTACTTCCAGCGCCACGCCTTCGGCAACACCCGTCTGAGCGACCTGCTGGGCGCGCTGGAGGAGACCTCCGGCCGCGACCTGAAGACCTGGTCGAAGGCGTGGCTGGAGACGGCCGGCATCAACGTGCTGCGCCCGGAGATCGAGACCGACGAGAACGGCTCGATCACCGCCTTCGCGGTGCGCCAGGAGGCCCCGGCGCTCCCCGCCGGCGCCAAGGGCGAGGCCGTGCTCCGCCCGCACCGCATCGCGATCGGCTTCTACGACCTCGACGCGGCCGGCAAGCTGGTCCGCACCGAGCGCCTGGAGCTGGACATCGAGGCGGCCGGGCTGACCGAGGTGCCGGCGCTGGTCGGCAAGGCCCGTCCGGCGGTCGTGCTGCTGAACGACGACGACCTGTCGTACGCCAAGGTCCGCCTCGACGAGGTGTCGCTGCGGAACGTGACCGCGCACCTCGGCGACTTCGCCGAGTCGCTGCCGCGCGCGCTGTGCTGGGCGTCGGCCTGGGACATGACCCGGGACGGCGAGCTGGCCACCCGCGACTACCTGGAGCTGGTGCTGTCCGGCATCGCCAAGGAGTCGGACATCGGCGTGGTGCAGTCCCTCCAGGGCCAGGTGAAGGCGGCGCTGGAGCTGTACGCGGCGCCGGAGTGGCGCGACGCGGGCCTGACCCGCTGGACCGAGGCGGCGCTGACCCACCTCAAGGCGGCCGCGCCGGCGAGCGACCACCAGCTGGCGTGGGCGCGGGCCTTCGCCGCCACCGCCCGGACGCCGCAGCAGCTCGACCTGCTCGCCGCGCTCCTGGAGGGCCGCGAGACGATCGAGGGCCTCGCCGTCGACGCCGAGCTGCGCTGGGCGTTCGTGCAGCGGCTCGCCGCGACCGGCGTCTTCGACGAGCCGGAGATCGCCGCGGAGCTGGAGCGGGACCGTACGGCCGCCGGTGAGCGGCACGCCGCCACGGCCCGCGCGGCCCGCCCGACCGAGGCCGCGAAGGCGGAGGCCTGGGCCTCGGTCGTCGAGGACGACAAGCTGGCCAACGCGGTGCAGGAGGCGGTGATCGGCGGCTTCGTCCAGGCCGACCAGCGCGAGCTGCTCGCGCCGTACACGGAGAAGTACTTCGCGTCGATCAAGCGCGTGTCGGAGACCCGCAGCCACGAGATGATCCAGCAGATCGTGGTCGGTCTCTACCCGACGCTCCAGGTCTCGCAGGAGACGCTGGACGCGACGGACGCGTGGATCGCGGCGAACGACCCGGTGCCGGCGCTGCGGCGCCTGGTCACGGAGTCGCGCGCCGGTGTCGAGCGGGCGCTGAGGGCCCGCGCGGCGGACGCGGCGGCGGGGTAACCACCGCCGGAAGGCAGGGCGAAGGGGCGTCCTCCCCCGTGGGGGCGCCCCTTCGCCGTGCCCGGGGGCCGGCCCCGCCGGGGGGGGTCAGCGGCTCGCGCGGTCGAAGCGGGCGCGCAGGTCGGCGGCGCCCTCCTCGGTCAGGGAGCCGTGCAGGCGCATGCGGGCGACGCCGCCGTCGGGGAAGGCGTCGAGGCGCACGTGGGTGACGACCGCCTGGGCGGGGAGCTTGAAGCGGTGCAGGGTGTCGGGCTGGAGGCGGGTGCGCGGGACGATCTCGAACCACTCGCCGGACTCGCCGTTGCGGCCCTGGAGGGCGATCCAGCCGGCCGAGTTGCCCTTGAGGTAGGCGGTGTCGATCTCGACGGCGCGGACGGCGCCCTGGGCGGGGAGGCGGAAGCGGACCCAGTCGTTGGTGCCGCGGACGCGGCGGCGGCGGTTCTCCCAGCCGTCGTCCATCTTGCGGGAGGTGCCGGGCAGGATGATCTGGGTCGGCGAGGAGTAGAACTTGTCGGAGGCGTCCTCGTACGACCCGCCGTTGAGGACGGAGAGCAGGTCGATCGTGCCGAGGAGGTCCAGCCACTCGGGGTCGGGCAGCACCTCGCCGTGGACGCGGAGGCGGGCGACGCCGCCGTCCGGGTGCTGGCAGAGGCGGACGTGGGTCCAGCGGCGGTCGCTGTCGATCGCGAAGCCGTTGGCGGCGTGGCCGCGGACGGGGGTGGGCGGGACGAGCTCCTCCCACGTGGCGTCGAGCAGCTCCTCGGGGCTCGGGCTGCCCTCGACGGCGGTGGCCTGGACGCTGACCTTCTGCGGGTAGTTGCCGCGGAAGTGGGCGGTGTCGACGATCAGGCCCCTGATGACGCCGGGGGCGCCGAGGCGGACGATCGCCCAGTCGTGGTCCTCGGGGGCGGGGAAGACGTTGTCGGCGTCGGCGCCGCGGCGGCGGCGGGTCTCCCAGCCGTCCATGATCTTGCCCTTGTGGCCGAAGTGCTCCGGGTCGAAGACGGCCCGCTCGCGGACGAGCAGGTTCTCGCGCTCGGCGAAGAACTCGTCGTTGGCCGCGACGACGCCGGCGCCGAGGCGGCGGTCGGCGAGGTCGACCAGCTCGGTGAAGGGGAAGTCGCCGGTGCGGTAGTCGGCGTACGGGTCGCCCCCGGCGTACGGGGCGGCGTCGTTGGCGTGCGGGTCCTGGGTGTCCTCGATGGCGGTCATGGTCCGACTGTCCCGCGCCGGAAGCCGGCGGTCCATCGAATGTTTTCGACAGGTCTTTTCAGCTCCGCTGAACGCTCTCGCGCTCCACGGCGACCTGCCGGAGCGCCGCGAGGACCCGGGCCGGGGCCGGGGCCTCCTCGGCGCCGCGCCGGACGGCCGCGACGACGTGGCGGCGGGGCTGGTCGGCGGAGAGGACCCGCATGACGACGCCGGCGCCGCTCCTGCGGTCCGCGGCGGCCATCCGGGGCACGAGGGCGATGCCGAGGCCCGCCTCGACCATGGCGAGGATCGCCGTCCAGCCGGAGGCGCTGTGGGCCTGTTCGGGCACGAAGCCGGCGGCCTCGCAGGCGGCGGTGGTGATCTCGGACCAGGGCCCCGAGCCACCGAAGATCCAGGGCTCGGCGGCGAGGTCGGCGAGGCGCAGGCCGGGGGCGCCGGCGAGCGGGTGGCCGGCGGGCAGGGCGACGTCGAGGGGGTCGGCGAGCAGCGGCAGCCGGCTGAACTGCGGGTCGCGCGCGGTGGGCGCGTGGGCGGCGAGCGAGAGGGCGAGGTCGACCTCGCCGGCGCCGAGCAGTTCGTACGCCTCCCCCGCCTCGGCCTCCCGGATGCGGACGCCGAGCCCGGGGTGGGCGGTGCGGAGCCGCCGTACGGCGGGGACGAGGAGGGCGGGGACGGAGGTCGAGAAGGCCGCGACGCGGACCTGGCCGGCCTCGCCGCGCAGATAGCCGTCGAGTTCGGCGTCGGCGCGCTCCAGCTGGGCGAAGACGGCCTCGGCGTGGCGCAGGACGAGGTGGGCGGCGTCGGTGAGCCGGACGCGCCGCCCGTGGGCCTCCAGGAGCGGCACGCCGAGCTGGCGGGCGAGGTTGGTGAGCTGCTGGGAGACGGCCGAGGGGGTCATGAGCAGGGCCTGGGCGGTGGCGGTGACGGTGCCCCGGTCGCGCAGGGTGCGCAGGATGTGCAGCTTCTTGATGTCCCACTCGGTCATGGGCGCAACCTATCCGGCGCGCGTCAGCGGGCGGAGCTCAGTGCCACTCCGCCGAGGATCAGGGCCATGCAGGCGCCGCCGGCGAGGCCGAGGCGCTCGCCGAGGAGGGCGTACGACAGCAGGGCGACGCAGACCGGCTGGAGGTAGTAGACGACTCCGGCGCGGGCCGCTCCGATCAGGGAGATCGCCTTGTTCCAGCAGAAGAAGGCGACGGCGGAGGAGAGGACGCCGACGTAGAGCAGCGGGCCGACGGTGGCGGGGGTGGCGGGGAAGCCGCCCTGGAGGGCGAGGGAGAGGGCGTAGGCGGGGGCGAGCATGAGCGTGCCGAGCACGAAGGTGGCGCAGAGGAAGGCGAGTCCGTCGATCTCGGCCGGGCGGCGCTTGAGGAGGGCGCTGTAGGAGGCGAAGGAGAGGGCGGCGGCGAACATCCACAGGTCGCCGGCGGCGAGGTCGATCGTGAGGGAGCCCCTGCCGACGAGGAGGAGGACGCCGAGGACGGCGACCGCCGTGCCGAGGAGGCGGCGGGCGCCGAGCCGTTCGCCGCCGAGCCGGGCGTAGAGCGCCATGATCACGGGGGAGGCGGCCATGATCATGCCCATGTTGGTGGCGGAGGTGGTCAGGCCGGCCTGGTGGACCAGGGTGTTGTAGAGGGCGACGCCGAACAGCGAGGCCAGGGCGGTGAATCCGAGGTGCGCGCGGAGGAGGGCGCGCTGCCGCAGGAGCGGGCGGACGGCGAAGGGGGCGACGGCGAGGAGGGCGATGACCCAGCGCCAGAAGACCGCCTGGACGGGCGGGACGGAGTCGGCCATGTCGCGGGTGGCGACGAAGCTGCCGGACCAGACGACGGTGGCGAGGAGGGCGAGGAGCAGACCGGGACCGGTGCCCCTGGCGGGCGCCGGTCTCCGGCCTGGTTCTTCGGGTGCGGTCGCGTGGCGGGTCCTCGTGAGGGGCATGCGGCCTACCGTCGCACCCCGGAAAGCTCCAGGTCCATCGAAACTTCCTGACCGTTCTTTTCAGAGGAATCGAACGGTTCGGTGGTGGCGGGCGCGGGCTTCGCGGGGGCCAGCTGGCCCGCCAGGGTGGCGCCGAAGGCGATCACCATGCCGAGCACCTGCACCGGGCCGAGGGCCTGGCCGAGGGCGGCCCAGCCGATGACGGCGGCGGTGATCGGGGAGAGCGGGCCGAGGAGGGTGACCGAGGAGGCGCTCAGCCGCTCGATGCCGCGGAACCAGAGGAAGTAGGAGATCGCGGTGTTGCCGAGGGCGAGGTAGGCGTAGCCGGCGAGGTGGGTGCCGGTGAGGGCGGGCGGGGCGCCCTCGACGAGGAAGGCGATCGGGAGGATGACCAGGCCGCCGGCGGTGAGCTGCCAGCCGGTGAGGGCGAGGGCGCCGACGCCTTCGGGGCGGCCCCAGCGCTTGGTGAGGACGACGCCGGCGGACATCGAGAGGGCGGAGAGGAGCCCGGCGCCCACGCCGACCGCGTCGAAGGCGGCCCCGGCCCGGAGGACGACGAGGCTGACGCCGAAGGCGGCGGCGACGGCGGTGAGCAGGGTCCGCGCGGCGGGCTTCTCGCCGAGGAGGAGGGCGGCCAGGCCGACGACGAAGAGCGGTCCGACGGAGCCGACGACGGCGGCGACGCCGCCGGGGAGCCGGTAGGCGGCGAGGAAGAGCAGCGGGAAGAAGGCCCCGATGTTGAGGGCGCCGAGGGCGGCCGACTTCCACCACCAGGCGCCGCTCGGGAGCTTGCGGGTCAGCGCGAGGAGCAGCAGGCCGGCCGGCAGGGCCCGCAGGAGGCCGGTGAAGAGGGGCCGGTCGGGCGGCAGGAACTCGGTGGTGACGAAGTAGGTGGAGCCCCAGGAGATCGGGGCGAGGGCGGTGAGCGCGACGACGGCGGCCTTGCGGGACATGGCAGGACTCCCCCGGGAGTGGTGCGGCTCCGGCGGCCCGGAGCACGACTGGCTTGCTGGTAATTAACTTAGCACTAAGCTACTTACTTGCAAGTGGCTTTTTTGCCATCGCGTGGGCGGGGACGGAACACTGGGCACATGAAGACGCAGCCCCCCGCACACGACCCCGTCGACGCGATCATCGATCAGTGGGCGGCGGTACGCCCCGATCTGGAGACGCTCCCCATGGAGGTCTTCGGGAGGATCTACCGGCTGGCCGCCGCCATGCGCGGCAAGGTGGACAAGGCGTACGCGCCCCACGGCCTGGCGCTCGGGGAGTTCGACGTCCTGGGGACCCTGCGCCGGTCGGGGGCGCCCTACACGCTCTCGCCGCGCGAACTGACCGCCACCCTGATGATCACCACCGGCGGGATGACCGGCCGGCTGGACAAGCTGGAGAAGGCCGGACTGCTCACCCGCAGCCCCGACCCGAACGACCGGCGCGGACTGCGCGTCACGCTCACCGAGCGCGGCAGGGAGCTGGTGGACCAGGCGGTCGGCGCGGGCCTGGAACGGCAGCGCGAGGCCCTGGAGTCGGCGCTGACCGAGGAGGAGGCGAAGCAGCTGGCCGGGCTCCTGCGGAAGCTGCTCGCGACCACGGCGTGACGGGCGGGGGCGCGGCCCGCCCTCCGGCCCGCCGGGCGTCCGCGCGCGGACGCGCGAGGGCGCCGCACGGCCGGTGTGGCCGGGCGGCGCCCTCGGACTACGCTTCCGGGAGGCGGTGAGGCCTCCCGCGGGTCACGCCTTCTTGGACTTGTCGAGGACCATCACCAGACCGGCGATGACCAGGAACAGCACCAGCGGGGCGGCAACGAACAGGCCGAGGGTCTCGATGACCTCCAGCTTGGGGGCCGGGTCGTCGCCGTCGTCGCGGGTCAGCGCGAGCGCGGGGGACGACATGAGCAGCATCATCAGCGTCGTACCGGCCGCGACGGCGCCGGCGCGCAGGGCGTTCTTCTTGTCCACGGTGCAAAAGTAGCGAACACCTAAACGGCCCGCGCGCCCGGGGGTGCCGTACGGGCTCCGACCCCCTCG
The DNA here is from genome assembly GCF_042746075.1 of Streptomyces sp. NPDC058758. Taxonomy (NCBI): domain Bacteria; kingdom Bacillati; phylum Actinomycetota; class Actinomycetes; order Kitasatosporales; family Streptomycetaceae; genus Streptomyces; species Streptomyces sp. NPDC058758. The sequence goes on from NZ_JBHYPS010000036.1 coordinate 69,537, forward strand.
GCGGCGGTCCGCAGCAGGGCGTGCGCGCGGGGCGAGGCGGCGATCCGCTCCAGGGTGAGCGGCTGCCCGTCGGGGCCCGCGACCGGCAGCCGCCAGTTGGGGTACTCGTCCCAGGTGCCCGGCAGGTTCTGCGGCCGGCGGTCCCCCACCAGGTCCGGCAGCCAGACCCCCACCATGCGGGCCGGCGTGCGGGCCAGGAAGCGGTGCAGGGCCCGGATCTCGGCCTCCTCGCCGCCCGGCCCCTCCGGGAGCAGCCCGAGCCGCTGGAGGACGCCCCGCCACTCCTCCGTCTCCGCCGCGTCGGCGGCCCGCTCGCGCGCCAGGTCGCCGGCGAGCAGCCCCAGCCGGTGCCGCAGCACCACGTGGTCGCCGGAGAGCCGGGCGGCGGTGGGGGGCAGGTCGTGGGTGGTGACGGTGGCCACGCAGTCGGCCCGCCACGCCTCGGGCGGCAGCGGTGCGCCGCCGCCGTCCCAGTCCCGCTCGAACCAGAGCACGGAGGTGCCGAACACCCCGCGCGCGGCGAGCGCCTCGCGGACGCCCGGCTCGACGGTGCCCAGGTCCTCGCCGACGACGAGGGCGCCGGCCCGGTGCGCCTCCAGGACGAGGACGGCCAGCATCGCCTCGGCGTCGTACCGGACGTAGGTGCCCTCGGTGGGCTCCCGGCCCTCCGGCACCCACCAGAGCCGGAACAGGCCCATCACGTGGTCGATGCGCAGCGCGCCCGCGTGCCGCAGGAGTTCGCGCAGCAGACCGCGGTACGGGGCGTACCCGGCGGCGGCGAGGGCGTCGGGGCGCCACGGCGGCAGGCCCCAGTCCTGGCCCCGGGAGTTGAAGGCGTCGGGCGGGGCGCCGACCGACATCCCGGCGGCGAAGTCGCCCTGCCGGGCCCAGACGTCGGAGCCCTCGGGGTGCACGCCGACGGCCAGGTCGTGGACGAGCCCGACCGCCATCCCGGCCTCCCGCGCCGCCTCTGCGGCCTCGCCGAGCTGCCGGTCCGTCAGCCAGGCGAGACGGCAGTGGAAGTCGACCCGGGCGGCCAGCGCCGCGTCGGCGCGGACGGCCGCCGCGGCGCCGTCGGGGGTGCGCAGCGGCGCGGGCCAGGAGCGCCAGTGGGGGCCGTGGAGTTCGGCCAGCGCCTGGTAGGTGGCGTGATCCTCCAGGGCGCGTCCGCGCTCGGCGAGGAAGTCGTGGTACTCGGCGCGCCGGCCGGGGCCGGGCTCGACCGCGGCGAGGAGCTCCAGGGCGCGGAGCTTGAGCGCCCAGACGGCGTCCCGGTCGATCGTGGTGCCCTTGGCCAGGACGCTCTCGCGGAGCTCGGCGGCGGAGGCGAGGATCCGGTCCAGCTCCTCGCGCCGGCCGGGGTCCAGGTGGGCGTACTCGGGGATCCGCTCGATCCGCAGGTGGACGGGGTCGGGGAAGCGCCGGGAGGAGGGGCGGTACGGCGAGGGGTCGGAGGGCGCCCCGGGCACGCCCGCGTGCAGCGGGTTGACCTGGACGAAGCCGGCGCCGTGCGCGCGGCCCGCCCAGGAGACGAGCTCCCGCAGGTCGCCGAGGTCGCCCATGCCCCAGGAGCGTTCGGAGAGCAGCGAGTAGAGCTGCACGAGCAGGCCGTACGCGCGCGCGTCCGGGGCCGGGACGCGCGCGGGGGCGACGATCAGGGTGGCGCGGGCGGTGCGGCCGTCGGGCGCCTCGGCGTCCACGGTGTGCACGCCGAGCGGCAGCCGCTCCCAGTCGTCGCCGGTGCGGACCTCGCCGGTCTCGGTGGTGACGCGGAGCAGGGTCCCGCCGGGCAGCCCGTCCGGCGGGCGCACCGGGTCGCCGCCGGTGTGCCGGACCAGGGTGGGCGGGAGCAGGCGCTCCCGGTCGGCCCGCTCCGCCGCGCCGAGGGAGGCGGCGACCGCCTCCGGGGTGGTCGCGTCCACCCCGAGGGCGCCGAGCACCGCGACCACGGTGGCCTCGGGCACGGGCACGGTGACGCCCTCGGACGGGCTGAACGCGGTGGCGACGCCGTGACGGGCGGCGAGGCGGGCCAGGGTCACTTCACACTCCGGGGGACTCCGTGCCGCACCGGCTTCCGGGGGCGGTGGGCTCGCTGGTGAGGGGGGCGGCGCCGGTGAGGGGCGGCTCGCTGGTGAGGGGCGCGGCGCCGGCGAGCGGGGGCTCGCTGGTCAGCGGCGCGAGGTCGGCGCACGGCGGCTCGCTGGTGAGCGGCGCGGCGTCGGCGGGTGCCGGTCCGGCCTCCGGCGGGGCGCCGCCGGGGGCGGCCTGACGTGGGATCCGTATCCGTCCGGAGAGGTGGCGGGCGGTCGTGGTCACGGGGGTCTCCCGGGTCTCGTCTCGACGTGGTGGCCGGCCGGGCGGCGGGTGGCCGCCCGGCCGTGGGTGCGACGCGTGGTAGCCCTACCCACCACACCTCCCTTTGCCCCTTTTACCGGGGGAACGTGACGAAAGGGCGACAGCTCGCCGGTGGTTCACCGGGCAAAGCCGACACTTCGCCCCGGCGGATTGACACCTGCGTGCGACGGGTGGTGGGCTCGTAACCCGCTCGTGACCAACCGGCCGGGCGGGGCCCGTCCCTGACGAATCGGCGGGTCCCGGCCCCGGCGAAGGGAGACCCCGTGACCCCCGTGCGTCCGGGACGCGGACCGCGTACGGCGACCGCGGTCGCCGCCGCCGTCATCGGCGGACTCCTGGGCGGGGCCGTGCCCGGCTCGGCGGGCGCCGTCCCGCTCCCCGTGACCGCGTCCGGCCCGGCCGCCTCTCCCCCGGCGCCCGCGAAGGCCCCCGCCGGGCCCGCCGCGCGCCCGGCGGTGCCCGCGCCCCGGACCGGATCCCCGCGGGTGGCCCCGCCGGTGCCCTCCGTGTGGCCCCGGCCGCAGTCGCTGACGGCCGCCGGACCGGCCGTGCGGCTCGGCGAGCGGGTCACCCTGGTCGCGGACGGGGACGCCGATCCGTACGCCCTCGCGGCGCTGCGGGAACTGCTCGCCGAGGCCGGGGTGCGGAGCGTGCGCGAGGGGCTGCCGGGCGACGGCCCCGTGGTCCGGGTCTCGGGCCCCTCCGGGGAGGCGGCGCGGGAGGCGCTGGCGTCCTTCGGGGTGGCCGAGCGGGCCGATCTGCCGCGCGGCGGCTACCGGCTGGCCACCGGCCGCTTCGGCGGGCGGGACACCGTGGTGCTGGACGGGGTCGGCGAGGACGGGCTCTTCCACGCCGTGCAGACGCTCCGGCAGCTCCTCGGCGAGGGTCCCGGCGGCGTCGGCGGCGAGGTGCCGGGCGTCGTCGTCCGGGACTGGCCGGGCACCGCCGAGCGGGGGCTCGCGGAGGGCTTCTACGGCACGCCGTGGACGACGGAGCAGCGCCTGGCGATGGTCGACTTCCTGGGCCGCACCAAGCAGAACCGCTACCTGTACGCGCCGGGTGACGACCCGTACCGGGCGGCGCAGTGGCGCGAGCCCTACCCGGAGGCGCAGCGGGCCGGGTTCCGCGCGCTGGCCGAGCGGGCCCGGGCCCGGCACGTGACGCTGGGCTGGGCGGTGGCGCCCGCCCAGTCGATGTGCCTGTCCTCGGACGCGGACGTGGCGGCGCTGACGCGGAAGCTGGACGCGATGGCGGAGCTCGGCTTCCGCTCCTTCCAGCTCCAGTTCCCCGACGCCGGGTACGGCGAGTGGACCTGCGACGAGGACGCCGACGCCTTCGGGCGGGACGCGGCGGGCGCGGCCCGGGCGCACGCGCGCGTGGCGAACACGGTCGCCCGGCACCTGGCCGAGCGCCGGCCGGACGCCGAGCCGCTGACGGTGCTGCCGACGGAGTACTACCAGGAGGGCACCAGCGAGTACCGCTCGGCGCTCGCGCAGGCCCTGGACCCGCGCGTGCGGGTGGCGTGGACGGGCGTCGGGGTGGTGCCGCGCACCATCACCGGCACCGAACTGGCCGGGGTGCGGGCGGCCCTGGGGCAGCGCCCGCTGGTCACCATGGACAACTACCCGGTGAACGACTACGCGCAGGACCGGCTCTTCCTGGGGCCCGCCCGGGGCAGGGAGCCGGCGGTGGCGGCGGGTTCCGCCGCCTATCTGGCGCACGCGATGGAGCAACCGGCCGCCTCCCGGATCCCGCTCTTCACCACCGCCGACTTCGCCTGGAACCCGCGCGGCTACCGGCCCGGGGAGTCCTGGCGGGCGGCCGTCGCCGACCTCGCGGGCCCCGAGCCGGCCGCGCGGGCGGCGCTGGGCGCCCTGGCGGGGAACGCGGCCTCCTCGATCCTCGCCCCGGACGCCGAATCGGCCGGTCTGAAGCCGCTGATGAGCGCCTTCTGGTCGGCCCGGGCCGCGGGCCCGGCGGCCGCGCGGGAGAAGGCGGGCGCCGAGCTGCGGGCCGCCTTCACCGTGATGCGGGAGGCGCCGGAGCGGCTGGCCGGCACGGCGGACGGCGCCCTGCGCGCCGAGGCCGGGCCCTGGCTGGAACAGCTGGCGCGGTACGGGGCGGCGGGCGAGGCGGCCGTCGACATGCTCCTCGCGCAGGCGCGCGGGGACGGGCCCGCGGCCTGGCAGGCGCAGCTGCGCCTGGAGCCGCTGCGGCCGCGGATCGCGGCGAGCGGGGCGACGGTCGGCGACGGGGTCCTCGACCCGTTCCTGGACCGGGCGGCGAAGGAGGCGGCGGCCTGGACGGGCACCGACCGGGACCCGGAGCGCGCGGTGGACCGGGCCGCCGGCTCGTACACGGTGAAGCTGGACCGCGCGCGGCCGGTGGAGTCGGTGACGGTGCTGACCGGGAAGGCCCCGGGGGAGGCCGCCGCCGGGAAGGCCGCGCACGCGCGCGTGGAGGCGTACGTGGCGGGCGAGGGCTGGCGGCCTCTGGGGCCGCTGGACTCCTCGGGCTGGACGCAGACCGAGCTGAAGGGGCTGCGCGCCGAGGCGCTGCGGATCGTGTGGGACGGCGGGGGCCCGGCGCCCGACGTGCGGTCGCTGGTGCCGTGGTTCGCGGACGGGCCGAAGGCCGGCCTGGAGCTGTCCCGGACCTCGGCGGAGCTGGAGGCCGGCGGCCCGGCGGGCCGGGTGGACCTGGAGCTGACGGGGCGGCGGGCGGCCGAGGTGCGGGGCCCGCTGACGGCGCGGGCGCCGAAGGGGATCGCCGTGCGGCTGCCGGAGGAGGCCGCGGTGGAGCGCGGCGGTACGACGACGGTGCCGATGGAGGTGTCGGCGGCGGCGGACACGCCGTCCGGGGAGTACCGGGTGCCGGTGTCCTTCGCGGGCGGGGAGCGGGTGCTGACGGTGCGGGTCTTCCCGCGCACCGGCGGCCCGGACCTGGCCCGGACGGCGACGGCCTCCTCCTCCGGCGACGAGACGGCGGACTTCCCGGCCGCGCTGGCGGTGGACGGCGATCCGGCGACCCGCTGGTCCTCGCCGGCGGAGGACGGGGCCTGGTTCCAGCTGGAGCTTGCCGAACCGGCCCGGATAGGGCAGGTGGTGCTGCACTGGCAGGACGCGTACGCCTCCCGCTACCGGGTGCAGGTCTCGGCCGACGGCCGGAACTGGCGGACCGCGGCGACCGTGCCGGACGGGCGCGGCGGCAGGGAGTCGGTGCGGATGGACGCGGCGGACACCCGCTTCCTGCGGGTGCAGGGCGAGAAGCGGGCGACCCCGTACGGCTACTCGCTCTGGTCGGTGGAGACGTACGCGGTGGTGCCCCGGGACCGGCCGGAGAAGGAACGGCCGGAGACGGAGCGGCCGGGGACGGACGCGCCGAAGGCCGACACGCCGGGGGCGGACGCGCCGGTCTCCGGCACGCCGGGGACGGTCGCGCCGGGGACGGTCGCGCCGGAGGCCGGGGCGCCGGAGGAGGACGCGCCGGAGGAGGGCGTCGCCCCCTGAGCGGCGCCCTCGCCTCCGTACCCCGCCCTGGCCGGCCCGGGAACGCGGAAGGCCCGGGTCTCAGCCGGTCGTCAACGCCCCCGCGGGGGTGTCGGCGACGGAGTCGATCCGGGCCATCGCGTCCTCGGCGCCGTACGGCGTGAGGTAGGGCAGCCAACGTGGGTCCCGGTGTCCGGTCCCGATGATCCGCCAGGCCAGGCCGGTCGGCGGCGCGGGTTGGTGGCGCAGCCGCCAGCCGATCTCCCGCAGGTGCTTGTCGGCCTTGAGGTGGTTGCAGCGGCGGCAGGCCGCGACCACGTTCTCCCAGGCGTGCGTCCCTCCCCGGCTGCGCGGGATGACGTGGTCGACGCTGGTCGCCACTCCCCCGCAGTACATGCAGCGCCCGCCGTCGCGCGCGAAGAGGGCCCTGCGGGTCAAGGGAACGGGCCCCCGGTAGGGGACCCGCACGAAGCGCTTCAGCCGTACCACGCTGGGCGCGGGGACGATCTGATGCTCGCTGTGCAGGAAGGCGCCGGACTCCTCGATGCAGAGGGCCTTGTTCTCCAGAACGAGGACGAGTGCGCGGCGGAGCGGTACGACGCCCAGGGGCTCGTACGACGCGTTGAGGACCAGGACATGCGGCACGGATGCCTCCTATGACGCCGGCGGCGCGTGGCTCGCGCCGGGACGAACTGCTCTCAGTCTCTCCTCATGCCCGGCCGGAGCGCCACCACGTTCCCGCGATCGCGGGACACGCGGCGGACGTGTTCTCGACCACACCGGCATGTCTTCCGGGTATGTGCCCGGGTGAGGTCGGTCTCTCCCTCGAACAGGGCAACGGGTGCACGTCCGATGCCCCGTTAGGGTGGATGGCCTGCGTACGCGATGCCTGGAGGTTGTCCCGTGTCCTGGTCCGTCCTGGCGGCCGCCACCGAACCCGAGCCCATCCCGGTGTCTCTGGACGAGGCGGCGGAGAAGGCCACCAACGCGGCGAGCTGGGTGGAGGAGAACTGGTCCACCTGGCTCAACACCGGTCTGCGCATCCTGCTGATCGTGATCGTCGCCCTGATGCTGCGGTGGGCCGTCCGCCGCGCCCTGACGAAGCTGATCGAGCGGATGAACCGCTCCGCCCAGGCGGTGGAGGGGACGGCGCTCGGCGGGCTGCTCGTCAACGCGGAGCGCAGGCGGCAGCGGTCCGAGGCGATCGGCTCGGTGCTGCGCTCGGTGGCGTCGTTCCTGATCCTGGGCACCGCCGGGCTGATGGTGCTGGGCGCCTTCGACATCGATCTGGCGCCGCTGCTCGCCTCGGCCGGTGTGGCCGGTGTGGCGATCGGCTTCGGCGCGCGGAACCTGGTGACGGACTTCCTCTCCGGCGTCTTCATGATCCTGGAGGACCAGTACGGCGTCGGCGACTCGGTCGACGCGGGCGTGGCCTCCGGCGAGGTCGTCGAGGTGGGGCTGCGCGTGACGAAGCTGCGCGGGGTCGACGGCGAGATCTGGTACGTCCGCAACGGCGAGATCAAGCGGATAGGGAACCTCAGCCAGGGCTGGGCTACGGCGGCGGTGGACGTGACGGTCCGGCCGACGGAGGACCTGGACAAGGTGCAGGCAGTGATCGCGGCGGCGGGCGAGTCGATGGCCGAGGCCGAGCCGTGGAACGAGCGGCTGTGGGGTCCGGTGGAGGTGCTCGGCCTGACCGAGGTGCTCCTCGACTCGATGACGGTCCGGGTCTCGGCGAAGACGATGCCGGGCAAGAAGCTGGGCGTGGAGCGCGAGCTGCGCTGGCGGATCAAGCGGGGCCTGGACGAGGCCGGCATCCGGATCGTCGGCGGGCTCCCCGCGCAGGCGGAGGAGGCGGCGGCCGACCCCACGGCGGGCATGGCCGCCCCCTCGGTCTTCTCGAACGCGGCCTCGCCCCAGTCGGCGGCGGCCACCCCGCTGCCGCGGACGGACCTCTCCAAGCCCTGACCCGTCCCTCCCCCGGGCCCCGACGCCCCCGCCGGCAACGCTTCGGTTGCCGCCGGGGGCGTCTCGCGTTCACGGGTATTGACGGCCCGGTGGCGGGCGTCCTACCGTCCTCCCACCGGATAGGAAACTTTCCTAACAGTGTGGTGGGGGGAGCGGGCGCCGCCGGGCGTCAGAAGGGGCCTCCCAGCGTCGAAGGGCAGGTGCGCACGTCATGGCAGGCATCCAGGGAACCCCTGGCACCCCGCGCGTCCTGCGGGCCATGAACGACCGCGCCGCGCTCGACCTCCTCCTGGAGCACGGCACCCTTTCGCGGACCCGGATCGGCAAGCTCACCGGCCTCTCCAAGCCGACCGCCTCCCAGCTCCTCGCCCGTCTCGAAGCCGCCGGCCTGGTCCGCGCCACCGGCACCACCGAGGGCCGGCCCGGCCCCAGCGCCCAGCTGTACGCGCTGAACCCGCACGCCGGCCACGCCGCCGGGCTCGACGTCAACCAGCACCGCATCCGCGCCGCCGTCGCCGACATCACCGGCGCCGTCGTCGGCGCGTACGAGCTCCGCACCGGAGGGCGCACCGGCGAAGGCGTGGTCCGTCAGGTCACCGACGCCCTCGACGGGGCGGTCAAGGCCGCCGGGCTCACCCGGGCCGGCGTCCGGCGCCTCGTCATCGGCACCCCCGGCGCCTTCGACCCGGCCACCGGACGGCTGCGGTACGCCTCCCACCTGCCCGGCTGGCACTCCCCCACCCTCCTGGAGGAGCTGGCCGCGGTCCTGCCCATGCCCTTCGAGTACGAGAACGACGTCAACCTGGTGGCCGTCGCCGAGCGGGCCGTCGGCGCCGCCCGCGGCCACGAGGACTTCGTCCTGCTGTGGAACGAGGAGGGCCTCGGCGCCGCCCTCGTGCTCGGCGGCCGGCTGCACCGGGGCTTCACCGGCGGCGCCGGCGAGGTCGGCTTCCTGCCGGTCCCCGGCACGCCGCTGGTCCGCCAGGTCGCCAAGGCCAACTCCGGCGGCTTCCAGGAGCTCGCCGGCGTCCAGTCCGTGCCCCGGCTCGCCCGCGAGGCCGGCATCGACACCCCCGACCACCCCTACGTGCCGGTGGCGACCGGGCTGCTCGCCCGGGCCGCCGAGACCCCCGACGAGGGGCCGCACGCGGAGCTGCTCGACCGGTACGCCGAGCGGCTCGCCACCGGACTCGCCTCCCTCACCGCCGTCCTCGACCCCGAACTGATCGTGCTGTCCGGAGACGTCCTCGTCGCCGGCGGCGAACCGCTGCGGGCCCGCGTCCAGGCCGAGCTGGCCGACCTCGCGGCCTCCCGGCCGCGGCTCGTCCTGACCGCCGTCCCCCGCGGTCCCGTGCTGCGCGGGGCGCTGGAGAGCGCCCTCGCCACCACCCGCGACGAGGTCTTCGACACCTCGCGCTGACCTCGTACCAGGCTCCTTCCTCCTTCCCCCTCCGTCCTCCGCCCTCCAGGGAGACCCCGCCATGTCCGCACGCCCGCGCAGAGCAGCCGCCGCGCTCGCCGCCACCGCCTCCCTCGCCCTCCTCGCCGGCGCCTGTACCGGCTCCGCCGGCAACAAGGCGAGCGACGACCCCAAGGCCGAGACCACGATCACCTTCTGGCACGGCTGGTCGGCCCCGGCCGAGGTCAAGGCGATCGAGGACAACGTCGCCCGCTTCACCAAGGCCCACCCGAACATCAAGGTGAAGGTCGTCGGCAACATCAACGACGACAAGCTCGGCCAGGCGCTGCGCGCGGGCGGCTCCAACGGCCCGGACGTGGTGGCGTCCTTCACCACGGCCAACGTCGGCAAGTTCTGCCACACGGGCGCGCTCGCCGACCTCAAGCCCTTCGTCGAGAAGGACAAGCTGGACCTCGACAAGATCTTCCCGAAGGTCCTCCAGGACTACACCCAGTTCGAGGGCAAGCGCTGCACGCTGCCGCTGCTCTCCGACGCGTACGGGCTCTACTACAACAAGGACGCCTTCCGGAAGGCCGGGCTCGACCCCGAGGCGCCGCCGAAGACCTGGTCCGAGTTCACGAAGGCCGCCAAGGCGCTGACGAAGACCAAGGGCGACTCCTTCGAGCAGCTCGGCTTCATGCCGAACTACCTCGGCTACGAGACGGTCGTCTCGCACTACATGTCGCAGTGGAGCCACGGCGGCTACTTCGACAAGGACGGGAAGTCGACGGCCGCGTCGGACCCGGCGTTCGCCGAGATGATGACGTACCAGAAGTCGCTGGTGGACGCGCTCGGCGGCTTCCAGAAGCTGGACAAGTACCGCACCACCTTCGGTGACGAGTGGGGCGCCAAGCACCCCTTCCACACCGGCCAGGTCGCCATGCAGCTGGACGGCGAGTGGCGGCTGAACTTCATCAAGGACGCCAAGGTGCCCTTCGAGGTCGGCGTCGCGCCGCTGCCCGTCGCCGACGACGAGGTCGCCGAGTACGGCAAGGGCTACCTCTCCGGCACGATCATGGGCATCGCCCCGCAGTCGAAGAAGCAGAACGCCGCCTGGGAGCTGGTCAAGTACATGACCACGGACACCGAGGCGGTGGTGGACTTCGCCAACGCCATCGGCAACGTCCCCTCCACCCTCGACGCCCTCAAGTCCCCCGGCCTGAAGTTCGACGCCCGCTTCACGACCTTCCTCGACATCGCCCGGCACCCGAAGTCCACCACCTCGGACGGCGCGGTGAACGGCTCCGCGTACCAGGACACCCTCCAGAAGTTCGCCCAGCAGTACGAGAAGGGCCAGGTCACCGACCTGAAGAAGGGGCTCGCCGACACCGCCGCCCAGATCGACCGCGACATCGCCGCGGCGAAGTGACGGCCGGACCCCGCCCATGAGCACGGACACCCTGCCCGCGAAGGAGGCGGCCTCCCCGGCCGCCTCCGGCCCCGGCTCCTCCGCCGCCCGGCGCAACACCCTGCGGTCGAGGCGCCGGAGCAACGCCCTGCGGACCCTGGCCTTCATGTCGCCCTGGCTGATCGGCTTCGGCTTCTTCTTCGTCTACCCGCTGGTCTCGACCGTCTACTTCTCGCTGATGAAGTACGACGGGCTCAACGCGCCCGAGTGGCGCGGCCTGGACAACTGGGAGTACGTCCTCACGTCCTTCCCGCAGTTCTGGCCCGCCCTGCGGAACACCCTCTGGCTCTGCGTCGTCATGGTGAGCTGCCGGGTCGTCTTCGGACTCGGCATCGGCATGCTCATCACCAAGATCAAGACGGGGGCCGGGATCTTCCGGACCCTCTTCTACCTGCCCTTCCTGGCCCCGCCGGTGGCGGCGACGCTCGCCTTCGTCTTCCTGCTCAACCCCGGCACCGGGCCGGTCAACACGCTCCTGGAGGCCATCGGCCTGCCCGCCCCCGCCTGGTTCACCGACCCGGCCTGGGCCAAGCCGGCGCTGACCCTCCTCGCCGTGTGGGGCATCGGCGACCTCATGGTCATCTTCATGGCCGCCCTGCTCGACGTGCCCAAGGAGCAGTACGAGGCCGCCGAGCTGGACGGCGCGAACGCGCGGCAGCGGTTCCGGCACATCACGCTGCCGAACATCTCGCCGATCATCCTCTTCGCGGTGGTCACCGGGATCATCGGCGCGATGCAGTACTACACCCAGCCGATCGTGGCCTCGAAGGTCGCCTCCGGCGTGATGGGCGGCTCCGGCGTCACCTTCGTCCCCGGCTATCCGGACGACTCCACGCTGACCCTGCCGCAGCTCGTCTACAGCCTCGGCTTCAGCCAGTTCAACTACGGCGCGGCCTGTGTGGTGGCGCTCGTGCTCTTCGCCTTCTCCATGGCCTTCACCGCGCTGCTCATGCGCCGGCGCGGCGGCCTGATCGGCTCGGGTGACTGAACCATGACCCTCACCGCCCCCGCGACCGGCACCGCCGCGAGGCGGGCCCGCCGGACGGCCCTGCTGCACTGGATCGCCGTGCACGCGCTCGGGATCGCCGCGGCCCTCTTCTTCGTGCTGCCGTTCGTCTTCGTCGTCCTCACCTCGCTGATGAGCGACCAGCAGGCGCTGACCCGCGACCTCACGCCGGACTCCTGGCACTTCGGGAACTACCTCAAGGTCTTCGAGACCGAGGGCTTCCTGACCTGGTGGAAGAACTCCCTGCTGTACGCCGGGCTCGGCACCGTCCTCGTCGTGGTGTCGTCGCTGCCCGTCGCGTACGCGCTCGCCAAGTTCCGCTTCCGCGGCCGGCACCTGTCGCTGCTGCTGGTGATCTCGATGATGATGCTGCCGCCGCAGGTCGTGATCATCCCCATGTACCTGTTCTGGGCCCAGCAGATGGACCTCTCCGGCTCGCTGTGGCCGCTGATCGTCCCGATGGCCTTCGGCGACGCCTTCGCGATCTTCCTGCTGCGGCAGTTCCTCCTCACCATCCCCGACGAGTACGTCGAGGCGGCCCGGATCGACGGCTGCGGCGAACTGCGCATCCTGCTGCGGGTCGTGCTGCCGATGGCGAAGCCGGCCGTCGCCGCCGTCGCCCTCTTCCAGTTCTTCTACTGCTGGAACGACTACTTCGGGCCGCAGATCTACGCCTCCGAGAACCCGGCCGCCTGGACGCTCAGTTACGGCCTGGAGTCCTTCAAGGGCGCGCACCACACCGACTGGAACCTGACCATGGCCGCGACCGTACTGGTCATGGCCCCCGTGATCCTCGTGTTCTTCTTCGCGCAGAAGGCGTTCGTCGAGGGAGTCACCCTGACCGGAGTGAAGGGCTGATACGAGAATGAAGCTCGCTGTCGTGGGGGGCGGATCGACCTACACCCCCGAACTGATCGACGGATTCGCGCGGCTGCGCGACACCCTGCCCCTCACCGAACTCGTCCTCGTCGACCCGGCCGCCGACCGCCTCGACCTCGTCGGCGGGCTCGCCCGCCGGATCTTCGCCAAGCAGGCGCACGACGGACGGATCACCACCACGACCGACCTCGACGCCGCCGTCGAGGGCGCCGACGCCGTCCTCCTCCAGCTCCGCGTCGGCGGCCAGGCCGCCCGGAACCAGGACGAGACCTGGCCGCTGGAGTGCGGCTGCGTCGGCCAGGAGACCACCGGCGCCGGCGGCCTCGCCAAGGCGCTGCGCACGGTCCCCGTCGTCCTCGACATCGCCGACCGGGTCCGGCGCACCAACCCCGACGCCTGGATCATCGACTTCACCAACCCCGTCGGCATCGTCACCCGCGCCCTGCTGAACGCCGGGCACAAGGCCGTCGGCCTGTGCAACGTCGCCATCGGCTTCCAGCGGAAGTTCGCGAAGCTCCTCGACGTGACCCCGGCCGAGGTCCACCTCGACCACGTCGGCCTCAACCACCTCACCTGGGAGACCGGCGTCCGGCTCGGCGGCCCGGACGGCGAGGACGTGCTGCCGCGGCTGCTCGCCGAGCACGGCGACGCCATCGCCGCCGACCTGCGCCTGCCGCGCCCGGTGGTGGACCGGCTCGGCGTCGTCCCCTCCTACTACCTGCGCTACTTCTACGCGCACGACGAGGTCGTGGAGGAGCTGCGCACCAAGCCCTCGCGGGCCGCCGAGGTCGCCGCCATGGAGAAGGAACTCCTGGAGATGTACGGCGACCCGGCGCTCGACGAGAAGCCCGCGCTGCTCGGGAAGCGCGGCGGCGCCTTCTACTCGGAGGCGGCGGTGGACCTGGCGGCCTCGCTGCTGGCGGGCGGGGGCTCGCCGCACCAGGTGGTCAACACGTACAACAACGGCACGCTGCCCTTCCTGCCGGACGACGCCGTCATCGAGACGCAGGCGGCGGTGGGCACGGGCGGGGCGGTGCCGCTGCCCGTGGCACCGGTCGACCCGCTGTACGCCGGGCTGATCGCGAACGTCACGGCCTACGAGGACCTGGCGCTCGACGCGGCCCTGCGCGGCGGCCGGGAGCGGGTCTTCAAGGCGCTGCTCGCCCACCCGCTGGTCGGGCAGTACGCCTACGCCGAGCAGCTCGCCGACCGGCTGATCGCGCACAACCGGGAGCACCTCGCGTGGGCGTGAACGGGGGGCTGCTCGCGGTCGACGCGGGCAACAGCAAGACCGACGTGGCGGTCCTCGCGCCGGACGGCACGGTGCTGGGAACGGCGCGCGGGGGCGGCTTCCAGCCGCCGCTGGTGGGGGTGGCCGCGGCCGTCGACGGGCTGGCGGAGATCGTGGACCGGGCCTGGCGGGCGGCGGGCGGTCCGGGGGACCCCGCCTTCGCCCACGTCACCGCCTGCCTCGCCAACGCCGACCTGCCGGTCGAGGAGCTGGAGCTGGAGCGGGAGCTCCTGGCGCGCGGGTGGAGCCGTTCGGTACGGGTCCACAACGACACCTTCGCCATACTGCGGGCCGGGATCGACGAACCGCGCGGGGTGGCCGTGGTCTGCGGCGCGGGCGTCAACTGCGTGGGCATGACCCCGGACGGGCGGACCGCCCGCTTCCCGGCGATCGGGAAGATCTCCGGGGACTGGGGCGGGGGCGGCGGCCTCTCCGACGAGGCCATGTGGTTCGCGGCCCGCGCGGAGGACGGCCGGGGCGAGCCGACGGAGCTGGCCCGCGCGCTGCCCGCGCACTTCGGCCTGGACACGATGTACGCGCTGATCGAGGCCGTCCACCTGGGCCGGATCCCGCACGCCCGGCGGCACGAGCTGACGCCGGTGCTGTTCCGGGTGGCGGCGGAGGGCGACCCGGTCGCGCTGTCCCTGGTGCACCGGATGGCCGAGGAGGTCGTGGCGCTGTCGACGGTGGCGCTGCGCCGGCTCGGACTCCTCGACGAGGAGGCGCCGGTGGTCCTCGGCGGCAGCGTCCTGGCGGCCCGGCACCCGCAGTTGGAGGACCGGATCCGCGCACTCCTCGCCGAGCGGGCACCGAAGGCGGACGTCCGCTTCGTGACGGCGCCCCCGGTGCTGGGCGCGGGGCTGCTCGCCCTGGACGAGCGGAGGGCGGACGCGGAGGCGGCGCGGAGGCTGCGGGAGCACTACGCGGCCTGACGTCCCGTCGGTGGGGGGGCGCCCGCCCCGGGGGGCCCCCCCCCCCAATTAGCCCCGAAGAAAGATCCCCCCGACCCAACCCAAACGCGGGGTACCGCGGATTAGGGGGGGAGGCCG